>NZ_JAQYWT010000361.1:0-1160 GCF_036322545.1 Streptomyces sp. SP18BB07 | reverse complement strand
CTAGTGTCCTGCGCCGGAGATCCGTCGGCAGAGGCGGGCGAGGGAGTCGAGGATTTCTTCGGCGGTCTTGGTCCAGATGAACGGCTTGGGGTCTTCGTTCCAGTGCTTGACCCAGGTCCGGATGTCAGCTTCCAGAGCCTGGATGTTCTTGTGCGCGCCGCGGCGGATCATCTGGTGGGCCAGGTAGCCGAACCACCGCTCGACCTGGTTGATCCACGAGGAGCCGGTCGGGGTGAAGTGCAGCTCGAACCTGGGGTGTTTGGCCAGCCAGGCCTTGATCGCCGGTGTTTTGTGAGTGCCGTAGTTGTCCACGATCAGGTGGACCTGCAGGTGCGCGGGCACCTCCTTGTCGATCCGGATCAGGAACTTCTTGAACTCCACGGCCCGGTGGCGTCGGTGCAGGGCCGTGATGACCTCGCCGGTGGCGACGTCGAACGCGGCGAACAAGGTGGTCAGGCCGTTGCGGACGTAGTCGTGGGTGCGCCGCTCGGGCATGCCCGGCATTATCGGCAGCACCGGCTGGGACCGGTCCAGGGCCTGGATCTGCGACTTCTCGTCCACCGAGAGCACCACCGCGCCCTCGGGCGGGTTGAAGTAGAGGCCGACGACGTCGTAGACCTTCTCGATGAACAACGGGTCCGTCGACAGCTTGAAGGTGTCCGCCAGATGCGGCTTGAGCTGGAACTGCCGCCAGATCCGGCCGACCGTGGACTTCGACAGGCCACTGTGCTCGGCCATCGATTTCCGCGACCAGTGGGTGGCGTTCTTCGGGATCTCCTCCAGGGTCGTGACCACGACCGCCTCCACCTGATCGACACTGATGGTGGGCGGCCGTCCCGGCCTCGGCTCATCAGCCAGACCGTCCAGCCGCTGAACCAGGAAACGCCGCCGCCACTTGCGGACGGTGTCCGCGGTCACCCCAAGATCGCGGGCGACCGCGACGATCGGCGGTACTTCCGGCCCCGCGCATGCCAGCACAATCCGTGCCCGCAGGGCCATGGCCTGGGCCGATGTCGCCCGACGCGTCCACCGCTCCAACTCCGCCTGCTCCTCAGCGGACAGCAGTAACGGCTCCAACTTGGGGCCCCGACGGGGAACTGACGCACCAGCAGCAGAAGTCATGCAACTACTAACGATCAACTACTGGCGCAGGACACTAG
>NZ_JAQYWT010000360.1:0-325473 GCF_036322545.1 Streptomyces sp. SP18BB07 | reverse complement strand
CCGCCTGAACGTGCTCTGGGCCCTGATACGCGACCACCGGACCTTCGAGGCCACAGCTCCATTCCCTGCTGCCGCAGCGGCATGACCCAATCACGAGGCGTCACCACCCCGGCTTGACAACGTCATTGGGAATCCTCCTTCAACCACGACCAGCCGGTGCACTACATCGCCGGCCAGGCCGTCCATCGCGCCTCCGAGAGCTACCGCGGCGAAGGCAGAACCGACGCCAGGGACGCCGCCGTCATCGCCGACCGGGCCCGCAACCGCCGCGACCTGCAACGCTTACGCACCGACGACGAGACGGTGACCGCCCTGAAGATCCTCACCGGCCGGCGCACGGACCTGGTGACCGGCCGCACCCGCACCGTCAACCGGCTCCGCGCCCTACTCGCCGACATCTTCCCCAGCCTGGAGCGGGTACTGAACCTGACCAAGACCGGCCCGCTCATACTGCTGACCGATTACCAGCCCCCTGCCTCCCTCCGCCGGACGGCAAGAAACGGCTCGAAGCCTGGCTGCGCAACCACAAGGTCCTGCGCGCTGACCGGCTCGCCGAGACAGCCGGGCGTTCGAAGTGATCACCAGTATGCCGAGCCTGGGCGTGATCCTCGGCGCGGAATTCCTGGCCGCGACCGGCGGCGACATGACGGCCTTCGGCGCCACAGACCGCCTCGCCGGCTTCGGCGGCGTCGCACCCGTGTCCCGCACTCAGGCAAGATCAGCGGCAATCTCCGCCGGCCACGGCGCTACACCGCCGCCTCCAACGAGGCTTCTACATCTCCGCGTTGTTCAGCATCCACCACTGCGAGGAGTCGCGCGGCAGAAGGCATGGGAATCGCTGACCGAGTCCATCCGCCGTGAGCGCACTCGTAACGTCAGACGTTGGGGACCCGTAGCTTGTCCCAACTGGTCCTGCCGGGGGTGCCATTGGCGTCTTCACCTGCGAAGCCGAGCTTTCGCTGCCAGGCGGCGTAGGACCTCACATCGCCCGGGCCCCATGTGTCGGCGCCTGCACTCGACTGGTACCGATTGCAGTCTTCGGCGACGAGCCGCTGGTGCATCGCGGCGACGATCGGCGATTTCCGTCCGTCATGGAAGAACGACGCACCAGGGAACGGCTCGGTGTCCGGCCGGGGGTCGGGGTGGGAATCCTTGAAATGGTCGTACGCCGCCTGAGTCGCCTCGAGGACCTTGTCGTAGATGTCGTCCATGTGCGGGCCGGCGCAGACGGTCGAGGACCAGCGGTGATGGTAGAAGAGGTTGCTCTTGCTGGGGCGTTCGCCGATCACCTTGGCGAAGTTCCAGCCGGCGAGACGCGCGGCACTCCTCCAGGTGGTCTCGCCGACCGTCCACCCGGGCGCGAGCGTCGCGTTCGCCATTTCGATGCTGATCGAGCGCTGGTTGCCGGCCACGTTGCCGACGGCCCAGGCGTACTCGTTCACCTTGACGTACTGCGCGATCGCACCTGCGGCGTCCACGTCGAAGTGGGCCGAGGCGGGACGCGTCCTCCAGAGCTCGAGCAGACCGTGGTGCGAGAAGCGGCCGGCGTTGTGGTGCAGTGTGACCGACGTCTTCCTGTAGGCCGTGTGGAAGACATGGCCCGTCGCGCTCAGCTCGTCGATGAGGTTCGCCACGTCACGGTCGTAAGCGATGGTGGCGGTCACTTGGGGTCCTCCATGTCGTTCTCGACGCCGTTCTCGGCGAAAGCGACGAAGTCGCTCTCGGGAAGGTCGTCGAGGCTGTCGGTTCCGGGTCCATCGCTGACGTCTGTTCGCGCGAGAGCCGCTTTCAGGTCCTCGTCGTCGAAGTTCTTATCGGGCATGACCCGTCCTTTCCGGCCCAAGGCGTCGATGCGGGTAGGCTCCCTCAGCTCCACTCGCTTCCGGCTCCGTGGCCTCAGCCTTCACACGTTGGGGACCCGCAGCCTGTCCCAACTGGTCCTGCCGGGGGTGCCGTTGGCGTCTTCACCTGCGAAGCCGAGCTTTCGCTGCCAGGCGGCGTAGGACCTCACATCGCCCGGGCCCCATGTGTCGGCGCCTGCACTCGACTGGTACCGGTTGCAGTCTTCGGCGACGAGCCGCTGGTGCATCGCGGCGACGATCGGCGATTTCCGTCCGTCATGGAAGAACGACGCACCAGGGAACGGCTCGAAGCGGGACGGGTCGGCGGGCCTGCCATCCATGTACTGTTTGTAGGCTCCGTTCACGAACGTGGACCATTGCTTCCAGTTGTGTGCGTGCTTGATGGCCTTCGCCGTCTTGGCGTTATAGAGCGGGTTCTTGAGTTTTCCCTCGATCCTCAGCGTGTCCGGAGGGGAGAACTGCCCCGGGTGCTTGAGGGAGCGAATCTGGAAGAGACCGATGGACGGCCCCCACTTGTTGTCGACCAGATGCTGGTCGCCGACAGCGCCCGTGTCACCCTTGGACTCTGCCATGGCGATGGCTGCCGCAATCTTGACGTCATCGCCGGTGAACCCCGCCTCCTCGGCGAGGGCGCGCAGCTCGGGCAGACTCATTCTCATTTTTCGACGCCTCCGATTTGTTGACCGGGCGACATTCTCAATCCGGAAATCCGGAGAAGATGTCGCCGAACCCGATGACAGGAGACGGATTCTGAAAGCGTGAAATTACTTATTGCCACTCTATGACGATGCCAGGCATCGGGCAAACAGAGCGCCGAGGGCTCATGGAGAGTCATCGCTCGGGTTCAGGATCTGCACCGCGCCGACTCGGACACACTCTCGGCCTGGCCATACAACGACGCAGCAGGGCCGGAATCGACTGACAGTTGCTCACCCTGCTGAGAGACTCCAGACGCTGACGGTTGCGCTTTTGAGTCTTGCCTGTTCGGCAGCCGCCCTGAAACCCCAAGAACCAGAACACCGCTACACCTGGAAGCACCGACCCGAGCGGGTTGAACATCACCCCGCACGGCATGGCATCGGCCCGAACAGGCCCTGGAACAGATGCCCATGACCGGGTCCTCGGCTCACAGGCACCCGAGAGAGCGCCCATGGCCTCACGGCGACCGACCACACACATCGCTCGCGAACGCCCTCTCGGAGGCGAAGAGTCGCGGTTGGCGCGAGATCGCGTAGCCGCGGAGCAACTCTCCAGTTCCGCCCGGTCCCAGCGTCAGGCGTGCCGGGGTCGCGGCCGACAGCCATGCTGCCGAGAGCGAGCTCCCAGTCCCTAGGAGAGTCCGCCGGGGTCGGCGGTGAGGACGCGGCCCCGGATCGTGGTGTCGCCGCCGGCCGCCATGTCCGCCCACGACAGGAACACGGTGTCGGGCGAGCCGTTGCCGAACAGGGCCGCGGCACTGAGGTGGAAGCGGTTTCCGTCGGTGCCGGAGCTGGCCGTGACCTTCGGTCCGATCTCCAACTCGGTGTCCGAGCAGAGCTGGGCCATCACGGTGGGAACGGTCGCGAAGGTGTCCGCGCTCTTCTCCACCCAGGCCAGCACGAACTGCCCGCCCGGGAGGGCCGTCAGCGCCGGAGAGGTGCGGTTGAAGTGCTTCGGTGAGCCCGCGGAGGCGCTGATGACGACGCCCTCCGTCGCCGGGTCGATGACAGCGGCCGAGACCGTGCTCTGGAGGACTCCGAGGTCGCTCGGGACCGTCGGTTTGATGTGCGCGGCGACAAAGCGCCTGTTGTCGAGGCCCGTCAGCGCACCGCGCCCTGTGAAGCCCGCGATGTTGGGGCGCTTCTCGCCGGTCCGGGGGGTTCCGTCGAATCCGAAGACGCGATAGATGAGCCCGCCGCCGCCCACCGCTTGGCCATTCGTCCAGGCCACGACGTAGTCCCCGTCGCTCAGGAGCGTCACGGAGGCATTGGTGTGGAAGGCCGCAGTGGTGTTCACGGCGATCTCCGGGCCCGCCTTCTGTCCTTCGGGCGTGAAGCGCTGCGCGCGTACGCGCTGCTCCATCGAGGCGCCCGTCCAGGTGACCAGGCAGCCACCGTCGACCATCCGTGTGACCGTGGGCGGGAACTGCGGGTCGATGTCGGCGGTGCTGACCTGGACGGGCGGCCCGGCGGGCTGGCCGCCGGCGAACCGGCGCAGCACCACCGCGGGAGTCGGCGGGGGCAGGTTGAAGGGTTGCTCGATCCATGCCGCGAAGGTGGCCGTCCCCACGGAGTCCACGAAGGGCCACCGGCGGTTCGTGTTGCCGCCGGGCGGGGTCGCCATGCTGGCGAGGAACTCCGTACCGACCTTCGTGCCGGCGGAGTTGAGCCGCTGCCCCTTGATGCCGGCGTCGGCGTCGTCCGCCCAGAGTGCGGTGAACTGGGCACCGCTGTTCAGCGCGTCGGCGCACGGCTGCAACTGGCCTCCTACGAGGGACGTGTTCACGACGAAGTCACCCATGATCGTCCTCCAGTGTCCTGAGGGGCATGGTGGGGCTGATGTGTGTGATGGGCTGATGTGTGTGATGGGCTGATGCGCTGGGTGGGCCTGATGGCCAGGACTCATCCGGCGGGGCGGGGCAGGCGTCGTACGTCAACCGCCCGCGAGGTCGAGGACCGAGACGGTGCCGTCGGCGCCGTTGGCCACATACACGTGCATGCTGTGCGACTCGTAGGCCACGCCCGCCACCGCCGCGGACCCGACGGGGACGGTGGCGGTGACGCTGTGGGATGCGGCATCGATGATTCTCAGCGTGCCGTCCGCATGGCTGACGTAGGCGTCGCCCCGAGGGTCCAGCGCCACGGCGATCGGGGGTGCGAGGACGTCGACGTCGTGGACGCCGCCGGTGGTCGTATCGATCACGGACACCGTGTGGGAGCCGGAGTTCGCGACGTACACGCGGCCCCGCTCATGGTCGATCGCGATGCCGGTGGGCCGCCGCCCCACGGGGATGGTCAAGGGGAACTCGCCGGTCTCGGGGGCGAGCACTGAGACGGTGTCGAAATCGGGTCGGGTGACGTACAAGTGGTGGTGGAAGGGATGGAGGGCGACCCCGAGCGGACCGGGTACGTCTATGAAACCGCCCAGGTGGGGAGGAGTGCTGCTGGTGTGGATCACCGCGATGCGGTCGGCGGTGCGGAGAGTCGCGTAGGCTCGGCTCGCGAAGTGGTCGACGGCCACCCTCGTAGTGTCGAGTGGTGGAGCGGGCGGCACGCCCGTGGCGATCGTGCCGGTGACGGTGTTCGACCTGTCGATGACTGAGATGGCGCCGCCGCCGTTGGCGACGTACGTGCCGAACTGCGGGTCGATCGCCACGCTTTGCGGGGCGATTCCGACCTGGACGGTCTTCTTGACGGTGTCGGTCGCGGTATTGATCACCGACACGGTGTTGTCACCGCTGTTGGTGACGAATACCTGGTTGTTGCCATCGGCGGCGAGCCCGACCGGCTTCTCCCCCACCGGGATGATGCCCACGACGTGCAGGGCCTGGGCGTTGGATGTGTCACTCATCGCACGACTCACGTCCGTTGTGGTGGTCTGGACGATTCAGCTGTGCCGGGGGCGCGCGTACGCGATGGCCCCGGCGGCATCGAGTTCCCTGGAGTCCGCACCACGAGTCACTCCCCATTATCCCAACAGTGGTCGAGCACGGCATCCCGAGGGGTGACGGTGCCTCTTCGGTGACACCGGGATGATCAGCCGGGGGATCAGGCCGAGTTGGACTCCGTTGGGTCTGTCTCGAACCACATGGGTGGGCCGCCAAGCGAACTGCATCTACCACGTCTACTGAGACTGGCAGCGGGCCCTGTATCGCCGATCGGCGAGTTGCACGAATTTCGAGCACGCTTTGGCGAGCCTCTCGAGCTCTTCGTCGTCAACTGGGAATTGAATAGGTAACAGTTGGCCTCGGCCTGCGCCACTCCCGCTCAGCGCACACGGCAGTCTGCGCCCGCCCCTGTCCCCCGCCCGTGCTGTTGCCCTCATTCCAAGACGCGAGGAGACTAATAACAAGGGGGATTCATATGTCAACGGGGTTTCCTCTCTCGGGCCGTGCCCCTTCGCCGTGACGTATCCGGCCAAGTTATTCGCGACCATGAGGAAGCCACGCCCATGAGAAGAGGCGAGTGCGATGTCGCGTCAGTACTACCAACGTGGCAACCTCGTCGAGGCGGAGGAACTCGACGATGTCGTCGCGGTGAAGGTCGAAACGGACGGCTCCAGGGCCGCCGCCGACGCGGAGGCTGAACTGGGCACGAACGCACGGGGCGCGATGCGCGATGCGGGAATCGACGACGAGACCGCCACCGCCTTCGCCCGCGCGCACTGGGTCTTCGTCAGACCGAACCGGCAGACCCGAGCGGCGGTCGCCGCCGGCGAGGAGATCTCCGGAGCGGAGGCAGCGGGCAAGGTCATCCGACGGCCCAGCGGCAGGATCGGTATCGCGACCGACGCACTGAACGTCCAACTGCAGCCGTCACTCTCGGCGGAGGAGGCAGAGCGCGAGATCGAGGCAGCCGGCCTGAGTGTCGTCAACAAACTCGGCTTCGCGAAGAACCTGTACGAGGTGCGGGCCAGGGCCGCCGAGGACGCCCTCGCGGCCTCGGTGGAATTGCACGACAACGACCGTTTCGTCTTCGCCGAGCCGTCGTTCATCGAACACGTCCCGACCCGGTTCCGCCCCTCCGATCCCGAGTATCCCAAGCAGTGGCAGTGGAACAACACCGGCGCCAATGGCGGCAGGCCGGGCGCGGACGTCCACATCGAGGAGGCGTGGAATCGCACCCTCGGGAACGGCATCCGCGTCGCCGTCATCGACAACGGTTTCGACGTACAGCACGACGACCTCGCCAGCGGGCTGGACCCGGGCTCGGGGTTCTACAGCAGCGGCGTGGTGGGCGTGACCTTCACGCAGAACACCCTGGGCATGCCCGACGAGGACCACGGCACCTTCTGCGCCGGGATGGTCGGTGCCCGGCACAACGGCACGGGAGTGGTCGGAGCGGCACCCGAGTGCAAGCTCATGCTGGTGGCGTGCATGAACGACCAGGTGGGCACGCAGACGACCCTGGCCCGTGCCGTGGCGTACGCCGCCGACCCCTCGACCGAGGCCGGTATCGGCGGACAGCGCGGCGCGGACGTCCTGGTCAGCAGCCTGGGTCCGAACGGTGCGGAGTGGGACCTGACCGACACACTGAAACTGGCCCTCGAATTCGCCGGTCCCAACGGACGTCAGGGCAAAGGACTGCCGATCTTCTGGGCGGCCAGCAACGGCAGGAACGTCGACATCATGCTGGACGAGGTGGTCTCCCATCCGGATGTCATCGCGGTCGTCCGGTCGGACAACAAGGACCGGGAGGACAACGCGGCACGCGGCCCCGAGGTCGAACTGATCGCCCCCGGTGTCGATGTCTTCAGTACCACGTCCGGCGGCGGCCACGGCACGAGCACCGGCACCAGCTTCGCCGCTCCCTGCGCGGCGGGCTGCGCAGCGCTGGCGCTGGCGGCCGACCCCGACCTCACTCGCGACCAGTTGCGCGACATCATGCACAAGTCGGCCGACAAGATCGGCGGCCCGGGTGTCGTCTACGACGCCGACGGCCACAACGACGACTACGGCTTCGGCCGGGTGAACGCCGACAAGGCCGTCGCGCTCGCCGGTCTGGTCACGGGACAGCCGACACCATGAGCGGCACAGACGAGGCTCCCGCAGTCTTCCGCTGCCACGTAGTCGCAGAGGACGCCGAGGCGCTGCGGGAGTTCATCAAGGAGACCCGGCCCGACACCGGCTGCCGCCCCGTCGCCCGGCCCACCGCAACGGGCCTCGGACTCGACCTCTACTTCCGCCAGGACCAGCTCGACTCAGCCAGATCGGCCAGGTCGGCACCCCGGGTGCACCTCACCACAGTCGAGAACATCACGGAGAACTGGCACGCCAGGAAGCAGGAGGTCGGTGAGGGCGACCGCTTCGCGGCCCGGGGTGCCGTCCCCCGCGGGTTCGGCCGCAAGGAGTGACACCGCGATCCCGTGACCCGTGACCCGTGAACCCTTCACCCGCGACCCCAAGACCCGCGCGTCGGGACGGAGCGATCGTGTATCTCAACGTGGCCGAGATCGAATCGGCGATCACCAACCTGCAGGCCGCCTACCCGACGACGGCTGAGATCCTCATCCCGCCCCACCCCACCCACGAGAACCGCACGGCACGGCTGCTGCGGATCGGATCCCGGCCGGCCGACACGGTGGACGGAATCCTGATCCTCGGTGGGGTCCACGCCCGCGAATGGGTGCCGCCCGACGCGCTCGTCTCACTCGCCGCGGACCTCCTGGATGCCCACAGCCGGGGCACCGGCCTCGGCTACGGCTCGACGTCCTACACGGCCGCCCAGGTCACGCACCTCATCGACGGCCTCAACCTGTTCCTCTACCCCTGCGTGAACCCCGACGGCCGAGCCTTCAGCCAGACGACGAACGCGATGTGGCGCAAGAACCGCCGCCCAGCACCGGCCGGTCCCGGACACAGCGGCCCATCCTGCGCGGGCGTGGACCTGAACCGCAACTTCGACTTCCTCTGGGACCACACCGCCAAGTTCGCCCCCGACGCAGACGTCCACACATCCGGCAACCCCTGCGACCCGCAGATGTACCGGGGCCCGTCCGCCGCCTCGGAGCCCGAAACCCGCAACGTCGTCTGGGCGCTCGACACCCACCCGCGCATCCGCTGGCTCGTCGACGTCCACAGCGCCGTACCCGTGATCCTGCACAACTGGGGCTCGGACCGGAACCAGTCCACCAGCCCGACCGACAACTTCCGCAACCCCGCCCTCGACGCCGTACGCGGCCGCAAGGACGACAACATCGGCGAGTTCATCCCCCACCAGGATCTGAAGACCGCCGTCGAACTGGCCGAGCGCATGAACGACGCGGTACACGGTGTACGAGGCGTCGACTACGGGGTCGAGGCGGCGTACGGCCTCTACCCCACCTCCGGCACCAGCGACGACTACGCCTACAGCCGCCACTTCACCACCTCGGCCGCCACCAAGACCCTGGGCTACACGATCGAATGCGGCACCTCCTTCCAGCCCCCGTACCGGGAGGCCGAACACGTCATCCGCGAAGTCTCGGCCGCCCTCATGGCCCTTGCCCTCAACGTCCGCTAGTGCCCTGGCTGCTGTTCCGGATGGTCGCGTCCACCGTAAAAACCGTCTACGCCGTCACCAGCCTCACCTCCGAGCATGCCAAGCTGAGCTGGGAAGACGCTGATTGGGGTGTGGTCGGCGCCGTCGTACTCCTGCCGTGGCGGGGTGGAGGAGGGGTGCGACCAGGCCGAGGCTGCGGAGTTGGCCGTCCGGCTGGAGAGGGCCCGGGCGGATCTGTCGCGGTTGGAGATCACGCGGGAGACGAAGATGCGCCGGAGCCCGGGGAGGTGTCGGCGCCCGCGTGGCATCGGGGTGGCGGTGCCGCCGTGGCGGGAGGGCCTGGTCGCTCAGGTGTGGGTCCCGGGCTTCTCGAAGCGCGACCCAGGTAGTCGGTCTCCGGACTGCAGCCCGGGCGTGGGGTGGATAGCCTGAAGTGAGAGGTATGACGAGCATGGCCGCGCGCCTGACAGGCCCTGGATGGGATTCACCATGTGGGGGCTGTGCTTCGGGAGTTGTCAGTTAGGGCCCGACGCGCTCGAACCGGCCCGGACGACCCCGAGATGAAGGCGCTGTAGGACAAGTCGGCGCGTCCAGTCCCTATGTCGAGCGGTGTGGGCCGGACGTACGCGACACCATCTGGGAAAGCCTCCGGGAGCGACGCATGGACCTATTGCCGGTCGAGATCAAGGTGAACATCGAGGGCGACGTGGCAGCGGCGCTGTCAGCTCTCGGCACGTCGGGGCACGCGATGACCACTCGTCGCATCTGGTTCGCTGAGGACCGGGACGGCATCGCCGAGGGGCGGGTGCCCCTACTGGACCGCGGCGTGATCCTGCGTTTCAGGATCGGGGGCGGGTCGGACGACCTGACCGTCAAACTGCGCCCGTGCCTCCGCCAGCAGCTCGTCGGCCGGTTCTCCGAGCCGTTCGAGGCGGATCCCTTCACATACAAGATCGAGGAGGACTGGTCAGCGAACAATCGTGTGCTGGCCGCCTCCCTGGTGCACGATCACTCCCCGGGGACGCTGTCGGGCACGGTGGAGCCCGGCGGCGATCCCGCGGCGGTGATCGACGCCGTGCAGGACCAGTTCCTGCAAGCCTGCACTCCCGCCGTTCGGCTCGACGGGCTGGTCGCGCTGGGGCCGATTCGGGCCATGAAGTTCGACGACGTTCCGCTCGACGATCTGGACGTGGATCTGGAGGCGTGGTCGGTCGCCGGTCTGGACTTCTTGGAGGCGTCTATCCGGGTGAAGCCCAAGGATGAGGACGATGCCGAAGAGCTCACCGAGCGGGCCGAGCGTAGACAGGAAAAGCTGATCGACGCCGTGCGGGAGCGTGGGGTGACGATCTCCGAACACCCCGAGAACAAGACCCGACGCATCCTCACCGCCTTGGCGAAGGCGCACGCGCACGCGTAGAGGCCTGCAGAATCCACCCGAGGACCGAGCTCATCCGCCGCAGCCGGTACGAAAGCCCTCAGCCGCGTAGACCGCCAAAACCCCACTGCGCCGAAGTTGCACCGCTTGTGCGAGCGGCTGAAACTGATATCGGCGCGCCTCCTCGGAGCACGAGCCCTTCCCCCGAGCGGCGGGTGACCTGCCACGCCCGCGCAGCCAGCAGACCGTCTGACCAGCGACATATGGCACCTGACTACCCGTCAGAACGAGGCACGGCCCTTTCGAGGCCGACGGCCGTAAGAGGCCGCCGTCCTCCGAGCCGTCACGCGCACCGCGGCTTACGGCAAGCGCCAGTCCACCGGCTGGGCGCCCTGTTGGATCAGCAGATCGTTGGCACGGCTGAACGGCCGCGAACCGAAGAAGCCGCGGTCCGCCGACATCGGGGACGGGTGCGCGGACTCGATCGCCGGAAGCTCACCCAGCAACGGTCGCAGATTGCGCGCGTCACGCCCCCACAAGATGGACACCAGCGGTTTGCCGCGCCCGGCGAGGGCCCGGATCGCCTGCTCGGTGACCTCCTCCCACCCCTTGCCCCGGTGCGCCGCAGGCTTGCGGGGGGCCGTCGTCAACGCCCTGTTGAGCAGCAGCACACCCTGCTGGGTCCACGGCGTCAGATCGCCGTTCGAGGGCCTGGGCAACCCGAGGTCGGAGTGCGCCTCCCGGAAGATGTTCTCCAGACTCCCCGGCAACGAACGCACCTCGGGCGAGACCGCGAAACTCAACCCGATGGCCATCCCCGGGGTGGGATAGGGATCCTGACCGACGATCAGGACACGGACATCATCGAAGGGCTGCTGAAAGGCCCGCAGCACATTCGCCCCGGACGGAAGGTAAGTCCGGCCGGCCGCTATCTCGGCACGGAGGAAGTCCCCCATGGCCGCGATGCGTTCAGCCACAGGGTCAAGAGCCTTCGCCCAGCCCGCTTCAACAAGTTCATGCAAAGGTCGTGGAGCCACGGCGCGTCACTCTACTGGCACACACAGACACCCCGCATACCCAGGGAGACCCGCATACCCGGCCCTCCCTCAGGCGCTACTCTTCCTCCGCGTCGAGAGATCTCAGAGACGGTCGAGCAGATCGCGCAGCCGGTCACCTGGAAGGAGGGGAGCTTGCCCCGCCCAGTACTCGAGCCACTCCGCCATGGTCATCACCCTCGGCCCGCCCTTCGTCTCCGATACGCAGATCTCGGAACCCTCGCACACGCGGTGGGCCTGTCCTTCTCGGTCGCGCCGGAGGTGCGGCCGCTGCCGGGCAGCCTCCTCAACATCTACCGGGAACTCACCACCGACCTGGGGCACACGCAGCCGTCAAACGGTGACCTGACGCCCTGCACCCGGCAGGGCGTGCTGCTGCTCAACCGGGCGCTGGCCGCGCGCGGGCGTCACCTGGTGTCGATCCTCTGGGGTCGTGACGCCCGTAATCCCCGGCCGCTCCTCGGCGACCTCCCGTCCATCGAGTCCGCCCACCCCTCCCCCATGTCGGCCGACCGGGGCTTCTTCGGCCAGGGCGGCGCTCTCGTGGACTGGCGTCTGCCATGACCGACGGCGCCGCGCCCCTCCGGTCCCGGCAGGACCAGGCTCCCGTCGTGCTCGCCGTGGACTCCGGTGGTTCGGGGTTGCGGGCGGTGCTGGCCCGGGGCACCGAGGTGCTCGGAGAGCCGGTGGTCTCCGCGGAGGCGGTGCCCACCGGTGCGCGCGGCATCGACGCCGGCCGGCTGCTGGAGCGGCTGTGGCCCATGGCGGAGCGGTTGCTCGCCGACGCCGGGTGCGCGCGTCCGGCGGCGGTGGCCGTCGGGGCCACCGGGTTCGCGTCGCTCGGCGAGCACCTGCGCGCCGAGCTGCCGTCGGCGCTGGCGCGGAAGTGGGGGGTGCGCCGGGTCGCGCTGGTGGCCGACGCGGTCGCCGCCTACACCGGCGCCCTGGGGACGCGGCCGGGCGCGGTGATCGCCGCCGGTACGGGGCTGATCGCGATCGGTACGGATCTGACCGGTTGGCGTCGGGCCGACGGCTGGGGACATCTCCTCGGGGACTGCGGCGGCGGCGCGTGGATCGGGCGGGCCGGGCTGGAGGCGGCGATGCGGGCGCACGACGGGCGGAGCGGTGGTTCGGCCCCGCTGCTGGCGCGCGCCGAGGGGGTGTTCGGCCCGCCGGCCGGGATTCCCGGCCGGATCTACCCGAGGGACGACCGCCCGGCGGTCCTCGCGTCGTTCGCGCCCGAGGTAGCCGCCTGCGCCGGGGACGACCCGGTGGCGGCCGGCATCCTGCGCGCGGCGGCCGAACACATGGCCGACGCGGCGGCCGCCGTCTGCCCGGCCTCGGGCGGGCCCCGAGTGGCCCTGACCGGGGGCCTGTTCAGG
Organism: Streptomyces sp. SP18BB07; assembly: GCF_036322545.1. Taxonomy (NCBI): domain Bacteria; kingdom Bacillati; phylum Actinomycetota; class Actinomycetes; order Kitasatosporales; family Streptomycetaceae; genus Streptomyces; species Streptomyces sp. SP18BB07. Next base: position 312,621 of record NZ_JAQYWT010000360.1, on the reverse strand, counting down.
CTGGGTGCCCCGCTCCTCGCCCCGCTGGAGGCGGAATTGGCACAGCGGCTGCCGCACGCACCGCTGGTACCGGCGGAAGGGGATCCACTCGTCGGTGCCGTGCGCATCGCGGCCGCGTTGGCGGCCGGCGGGCTCGGGTTGCCGTACGACGAGCGGATGTTGTACGTGGTGGCCGAAAAATAGTACCTGAAACAGGGAGTAATCCAGCCTGTCGGACAAGAGCCGTCGTGGTCACCCAAGTGCACCGCTCAGCAGATGAATGCGGTATTGATCGGCCCTGATCGGCACGTAACTCATCAGACAAATCAGGACGGATACCGCTCACCTGCACCCTCCCCGAACAGGGGAACCCAAGAAGCCAGTAACATGCGGCGCCATGAGCTCCCCCACTGGGCCCGCGTCCGGCCTGCCTGTACGAATGCCGCGACCCCGCCAGCCCGGGCGGCACCGCCGTCCCGAGCCGCTGGCGGCTCCCGAGGGCGCGCCCGCGCTCGTCCTCGCGGTGCCGGGCACGCCCAGCGCCGCCACGCGCAGCCTCGCCGAGGAGGTCGTGAGCATCGCGCGCTCCGAGCTGCCCGGCCTCGACGCCCGCATCGGTTACGTCGACGGTGGCGCCGACGAGTTCCCCACGCTGCAGTCGGTGCTCACGCGCGCCGCCGAGGAGCGCACCGCCCGTTACGAGCAGGCGCGCGCCGCCGGCCTGGACGTCAAGGAGCCGGACGGCCCCGTCGCCGTCGTCGTGCCCCTGCTGGCCGGTCCGGACAGCGCCACGCTCCGCCAGGTCCGCCAGGCCGTCATGGAGAGCCGGATCGCGGCCGAGCTGACCGACGTCCTCGGCCCGCACCCGCTGCTCGCCGAGGCGCTGCACGTGCGCCTGTCCGAATCGGGACTGGCGCGTGCCGACCGGGCCCGGCTGTTCACCGTCGCCACCGCCGCGGACGGCATCGTCCTCGCCACCGTGGGCGGCGAGGAGGCCGTGCAGGCCGCCGGGATCACGGGCATGCTGCTGGCCGCGCGGCTCGCCGTGCCGGTGATGGCCGCCGCCCTCGACCAGGAGGGTTCGATCACCTCCGTGGCCGAGCAGCTGCGCTCCTCGGGCTCCCAGCAGCTGGCGCTCGCGCCGTACCTGATAGGGCCGGAGATCGACGCGGGTCTGATCGACGCGGCCGCGAACGAGGCGGGGTGCTCCGCCGCCGAGGCGCTCGGCCCTTACCCGGCCATCGGCAAGCTGGCGCTCGGCAAGTACACGACCGCGCTCGGCATCGCGCCGCAGCAGCCCCAGGGCATGCCGGTCCGCTGAGTCCGGCACCGCCCAGGACCGCGACCCGTACGGCCGAGGGCCCGCTCCTCTCGCAGGAGCGGGCCCTCGGGCGTATGCGTGCCGGGCCGCACGTCTCTCTCCCCCTGCCGGGCCGTACATCTCTCTCCCCTGCCGGGGCGGTCTCAGTCGTCCAGAACCACGCAGGAGGCAGCGGGTACCTCGATCGAGCCGGACCGTACCGGTACGCCGGTGAGCGGGTCGGCCGTGAACCAGGTGACGTCGCCCGATCGCTCGTTGGCCACGTACAGCGTGCCCGCCGCGTAGGTGAGGGCGCGGGGCCAGCGGCCGCCGCAGGGCACCGTCGTGACCAGGCGCAGCCCGTCGCCCTCGACGGCGAACACGGAGAGCACGTCCGTGCCACGGGTGGCCGTCCACACGAAGCGACCGTCGGGGGACACGACGAGGCCCGACGGGTACGCGTCGCCCTGCGGGGTGTCCGGGAGCACCGGGGTCTCCCCCAGCGGCTCCAGCGGGCCGTCAGGGGCGTTCCAGCGGCACACGGTGACCGTGGGGGACAGTTCGTTCAGCACATAGACGTACGGTCCGCCCGGGTGGAGGGCGAGGTGGCGCGGCCCCGAGCCCGGCCGCAGCGCCGTCTCGTGGAGTGCGACGGGGGCGCCGTCCTCCACCGCGCACAGCCGCACCGAGTCCGTGCCGAGGTCGACGCCGAGGAACCGGCGGCCTGACGGGTCGGGCACCACCTGGTGGGCGCGCGGTTGCCGTCGGTCGCCGGGGTCGGTCCCGGACCCGCCGTGCCGGAGGGTCCCGGACGCGGCGGCCACGAGGGTGCCGTCGGGGCGCAGCGGGACGGCGGTGACGCTGCCGGAGCCGTAGTCGGCGGTCAGGACGTGGCCGTCGAACACCGCGAGGTGGGTGGGTCCGTCGCCGACCGCCACCGGGCGCCCGGTCAACTCGGGCCTGTCGCCCGTCACCCGATAGGCGGCCACCGCTCCCTCGGGCCGCTCGCTGACCGCGTACAGGATGCGGCCGTCCGGCGCGAGGGCCAGGTAGCTCGGGTCGGGGACGTCGTCCGCGCCCGACAGGACGGTGAGCGCGCCGCTCTTCTCGTCGACGTCGGCGACGAGGACGCCGGGACCCCCCGCCGACGTGAACGACCCGATGTACGCCCGTCGTGGTCGCGACCCGTCCACGATGCCTGCGTCCGTCGCGTTCGTGTCCGTCGCGTTCGTGTCCGTCGCGTCCGCTTCCGCTGTCACTGCCGTCCCCTCCCGCTCGCCCGGTGTGCGGGCGAACAGTAGCAGTAGGTCTAGACCAAAATCGCGGGTGGTGCGAGGTGCGGACGCGTGCGCCCCGGGATCGCCTTCGCTCCCTCGCGCGCGACGTCCGGGACGCACGGTGGGAGCGCGCGGGCGGACGACCGGCGGGCGGCCGGCTAGGGAGCGGCCGTTCGCGAGCCCGGAGCGGCCCCGAGCGGCATGGCCAGCTCCGACAGCGCCCGCTCCAGGTTGTGCAGATGCCCCAGGGCGGCCCCGGCCTCCGTGGGGAAGACCGCTTCCGGTCCGGTGACGGCCGCCCGGGCACCGGGGGTCGTCAGCGCCTCCACCGCGGTCTTCACCCGCCAGCAGGCGGCGATCAGGGAGGCCTCGCGCGCACCGGCCGGGTCGGCGGTGGCGGTGGCGGAGACCAGGGCGCGCACCTCGCCCACGCAGTCGTCCAGGAGTCGCAGGGCCGCGTGGGCGCGGGCCTTGCGGGCGCGGAAGGGGTTCAGGGGGTGGACCAGCGGGGCGAGCGCCATCCGCGCCCGCCCGAACAGCAGTTCCAGCTCGGCCGCGTGGGGAGCCGGGTCGGCCCCCGGGACGCCCTCCAGCCGCGCGGCGGTGGCGGTCGCGGCGGCGTGCACACAGTGCAGGGCACGCTGGATCCAGGCGTCGTTGGTCGCGTGCGTCGTCACCGGCAGGACGAGGACCACCGCCAGCATGGCGCAGACCGCGCCCACCCCCGTCTCGACGAGACGGAGCCCGAGCAGACCGGGGTCCAGCACCCCGAGCAGCCCGTAGAGGAGGCTGACCATGACGGTCACCGCCAGCATCATCCAGGAGTACGAGACCGCCGCCGTGTAGAAGATCCCGAAGACGCAGACCGCGACGAGCGCGGCGGACGGCGCGGGCGCCCCGTCCAGCGGGACGGCGACGAGCAGACCGACGGCGACACCGAGCACGGTGCCGAGGACGCGGCGGAAGCCACGGACCAGCGTCTCGCCGCGCGACGCGGTGTTGACGAAGATCCACCATGCGGTGCCGACGGCCCAGTACCAGCGGTCCTCGGAGAAGGCCTGACCGACGAGCAGGGCGAAGCAGCAGGCGACCGCGGCCTGGAACGCCTGTCGGGTGGTGGGCCGCGCCAGCCCCTCCCCGGACGGCCCGGCGGGGAGCGCGACGGGCGCAAGAGCGCGCTCGACGGGCCACACGAGGAACCGGACCACGCCCGCGACCAGCAGCGCGAGCGTCATGGCGGCGTACAGCCCGGGCAGGTCCGCCGGGACGGTGTGGAGGAACTGCGTGACGAAGTAGCTCATGAACGCGAAGATCCCGAGCGCCTGGCCGCGCGGCCCCCAGCGGCGGGCGTAGACACCGCAGAAGACCGTGGCCACGAACGCGGCGTCACGGGCGGCGCCGACGTCGTGCAGGACGGCGGCCAGGGCGAGGACGGGAAACCCGGCGGCCGGCAGGAGCGCGGTGGTGATCCGCTGGGCGGGGACGGTCGCGTCGGTGACGGTGAAGAGGGCGAGGAGGGCCGCCAGACCTCCGGTGATCGACGCGGGGAGCGAGAGACCGCACAGTTCGGACACGGTCACGGCGGCGCCCACGCCGATGACGGCGCGCAGTGCGGTCCGCAGCCGCAGCAGCCCTGGATCGGGAGCCGTGAACATCCTCTTCATGACGGTGTGCCGCCCCCTTGCCGTGGTGCCCGCCCCGCCCGCGGCTTGGCCGGGGTCTCCGGCGGGCGGCGGGCACGGCGAAGGCGCCGCGCTCCGGATCCGGCCTCGTCGCCGCTCCGGCACCGCGCGGCGCCCTGAGTACATGGATACGGCAGAGGTACCACCCCGTGCCACCATGGCTCAACAGCGCCCCTCGGGACTGGACCATTGGCACAGTCGCGGAAGGGGGCGTCCGATGCCCGGTGAGCCAACGGATCAGCGGACTCCGGCGACGGGGTTCTGGGTGAGGTGGCTCTCCCGACGTGCGGTTCACTGGGCCATCGGCACAGTTTTCATGATCTGCACAGACACGGGAAGCACGGGAAGGCTGACGGACCATGGCCGTGGACGAGCTCGACACCCGCATCCTGCGGCTGCTGCTGGAGCAGCCGCGCACCAGCGTGCGGGAGTACGCCCGCGTGCTCGGCATCGCCCGGGGCACGTTGCAGGCACGTCTGGACCGGCTGGAGCGGGACGGTGTGATCACGGGCACGGGTCCGTCGCTCTCCCCCGCCGCGCTCGGTCACCCGGTGCTGGCCTTCGTGCACATCGAGGTCACCCAGGGGCACCTGGACGACGTGGGCGACGCGCTGGCGGCCGTGCCGGAGATCGTCGAGGCGTTCTCGATCACGGGCGGCGGTGATCTCCTGACCAGGGTCGTGGCGCGGGACAACGCGCATCTGGAGGACGTCATCCAGGCGCTGATCAGTCTGCCGGGTGTGGTGCGCACCCGTACGGAGGTGGCTCTGCGGGAGCGGGTGCCGTACCGGCTGGCGCCGTTGGTGGAGTCGATCGGCTCGGCGGCGGGCCGACCGACCCGTAACTGAGCGATGACATCCTGGCGTTCATGAGCACTACCCGTCACACCACCCGAAGCACCTCGGTCATCTTCGATCTCGACGGAACACTCGTGGACAGCGAGCCGAACTACTACGAGGCGAGCGTGCGGATCCTCGCCGAGCACGGGGTCACCGACTTCACCTGGGCGGACCACGAGCGGTACGTCGGCATCAGCATCCAGGAGACGGTCTCGGACTGGAAGGAGCGGTACGACCTCGCCGCACCGCTCGAGGCGATCGTCGCCGCCAAGAACCGCCACTATCTGGAGCTGGCCCGCACCGGTACCCGGGTCTATCCGGAGATGCGGGCGTTCGTGGAACTGCTCGCGGCGGACGGCACACCCATGGCCGTGGCCTCGGGGTCCTCGCGCGAGGCGATCGAGGTGATCCTCGGCGCGACGGGGCTGGACGCGTGTCTGCGGACCGTCGTCTCCGCGGAGGAGGTCGACCGCGGCAAGCCGGCGCCCGATGTGTTCCTGGAGGCGGCCCGGCGGCTGGGGGCCGCCCCGGCCGACTGTGTCGTCCTTGAGGACGCGGCGCCGGGTGCGGCCGCCGCGCACGCGGCCGGGATGCGGTGCGTCGCGGTGCCGTATCTCGCCGCGCAGGCCGACGACCCGGCGTTCGCGACGGCGGGGCTGTTGGTGCGGGGCGGGCAGGGGGAGTTCACGGCGCGGGAGGCGTACGACTGGATCGTGGCCTCGGGCTGAGCGGGGACGCGGGCGGAGCCCGGGCCGCCGAGGGTGTCGGCGGCCCGGGCTCCGGTCAAAATCCCGGGCTCGGGATCGGGCTCGTGGATCAGGCGGTCGTGCCGTGGCCCGTCCTGCGGGCCCGTCGGTGCAGGATCCAGCCCGTCACGGTGAGCGCGGCGGCCGAGGCGGCCGCGCCGAGGACGGTCAGGCCGGTGGAGGCGAGGCTTCCGCCGCCTCCGGTGGTCGTGGTGCCGCCCGTGCTGCCGGAGGCGCCGGTCGTGCCGGTCGCGCCCGTGCTCCCGGCCGTCGAACCGCCGCCGGAGGTACCGCCGGTGGAGGTGCCTCCGGCGGTGTCGCCACCGCCGTCGTCGGTGTCCACCGGGTCCTGGCCGACGAAGGCGACCGGGACCTTGACGTCCTGCGAGCGGTCGCCGGACAGGGTGTGGTCGGCGCGGGTGGCGAGGACACACCGGGCCTTGAAGCAGTCGGTGTACTCGTCCTTGGCGTCGATGGTCAACTCGACCTCGAACGCGCCGCCTTCCTCGTACGGCGTGGCCAACTCCTCGCCGTAGTCGGGCGGGTTGGAAGAGATCCACGCGGAGGAGTGCGACTCCCCCGTCATGTCGACGCCGCCGATGCAGGGGGAGGGCAGTTCGCCTGCGCCGTTGTCGACGCAGAGGGCGACGTAGATGCCCTTCTTCTCGTCGTAGCCGGAGCCGGTGACCTTCAGGGTCTGGTTCTCGGTGGCGAGGCCGTTCACCGGGGTGACGGTGAGCTTCTGGCCGTGGGAGCCGGTGACCGTCTTCGTGCCGGAGGGCTCGTCGTTCCCGCCGTCGCCGCCCCCGTCGCCGCCGCCGGTGCTGTCGTCGGCCTCGGTGACGGTGAGGGTGAAGGCGGAGGTGCGGGTCGTGCCCACGGTGTTCTTGAACACGGCACGGTACTGGTAACCGTCGTGCGCCGCCTTCGCCTTGAAGGTGTACGTGTTCTTCGTCGCGCCCTCGACCGCGGACCAGGTCTGGGCCCCGTCGGTGCTGACCTCCCACTGCACGGTGGGCTGGGGGGTGCCCTCGGCCGCCGCGACGAACGAGACCTCGTCGCCCGGTGCCACGGTCCGGTCGGTCGGGGACTGGGTGACCTTCGGGGACATCCGGCGGTCGAGCTTGGTGATCTCGCCCTCGCTGGGGCTGCTGACGTAGACGGTGGTGCCGCCGGGGGCGACGGCGACGGTGGCGGCGCCGTTCTGGGAGTCGTTGCCCTCCAGCTTTGTGCGGGTGGCGGTCTCCGCGTAGGTCGCGGTGTCGTACACGCCCAGGTTGCTGACGCCGTCGCTGCCGTCGCCGAGGGTGCCGTCGTCCTGCCAGACGACGAAGGCCCGGCCGGTGGCGGTGTCGAAGGCGATGTCGGTGGCCTCGTCCGGCCCCTCGATCGTCTTCAGGAGCTTGCCGTCCTTGTCGTGGACGAGGACGGAGTCGCCGCTGCCCACCCAGACGTTGCCGGTGGCCGGGTCGGCCTCGACGAACTCGACGCTGGGGGCGATGAGTTCGGCCGATGCCGTGACGGTGAAGGAGCGGGTGTCGACCCGGCGCAGGGCGCCGCCGGCGGAGCCCACGGACCACGCCGCGTGGCGGGCCTTGTCGACGCCGAGCAGGGAGCCGCCGTCGAGGGTGAGGGTGCGGTTCTCCAGGGGGACGGCGGTGGCGATGTCGACCTCGGAGAGCTGGGCGCCCTGGGCTACCAGGACGGTGGAGTCCTTGGTGCCGGGGCCGATCCCGGTGATGTTGGCGCCCGCGATCCACTTGCCGGTGGCGGCCGGGTCACCGGCCTTGGCGGTGCCGATGCCGCGCAGCGCGAACTGGAACACTGCGCCGTCGCCGGCGAGCGGGGCGGCGATCCGTACGACGGCGCGCGGGCCCAGCGTGCCGGTGGTGCCCGGGAACTGGGGGGTGTGGCCGAGGCTCTTGCCGTCCGCCGGGTCGAGGGCGTGCAGCCCCCGCTCGTCGACCTCTCCGGAGGCGGCGAAGTTGTCCGAACCCGCGTACAGCTTCCCCGACTCCGGGTGCAGCAGCAGGTCGTTGACCTTGCCGGCCGCCGGGAACGCGGCGGACTCGACGTAGTCGACCGTGCCGGCGGGCACGTCCTCGCCCTCGCCGCCGTCACCGTCTCCGGTGTCCTGGCCCTCGAACCGGACGGGGATGCGGACGTCCTGGGAGCGGTCGCCCGAGTTGCGGTGGTCGACCCGGGTGACGACGGAGCAGACCACCTTGGCGCAGTCGACGCCGTTGTCCTCGGCCTCGATGTCGATCTCGACGTCGAAGGTGCCGCCGTCGCCCCAGGCGATGGCGAGGCTGCCCTCGTACGGGTCGCCCTTGGGGACGATCCAGTGCGAGGAGCTGCCGGTACCGGTCTCGTCGGCGCCGCCGATGCACGGGGAGGGGATCTTGCCGTCGCCGTTGTCCTTGCACAGGGCGACGTAGATGGCCTTGCTCGTGTCGTAGCCGGAGCCGGTGACCCTGAGCTTCTCGCCGTCGGGATCGAGGTTCGCGGAGGCGGAGACGGTCAGTTTCTGACCGTGCGCGCCCAGGCCGGTCTTCGGGGTGTCGGCGGCCTGGGCCGCGGTGCTCACCGTGACGGCGGTGACCGCGGCGGCCACCAGGGCGATCGCTCCGAGGAGCGCCGCGGGGCGTCCGAGCCGCGGTCCGGCGGCACGCCCCGGCCGCCGGCCCGTCGTGTCGTCTCTCATGGGTACCTCATTCGTCGGGTGCGCCCCGCACCCGGGGGACGCCGAGGGCCGGGCCCCGTGGCGAAGGGGCCCGGCCTGGTGGGTGGTTACTGGAAGGTGAGGGGGGCGTGGACGTCGTACTTGCGGTCGTTGCTGTCGAAGTGGTCGGCGCGGGTGACCACCGCGCAGGTGACGTCCTCGCCGCAGACGCTGCCGTCCTCGAGGGTGGCCTGGACGTAGATGTTCACGCTGAAGGTGCCGCCGGTGCCGAACTTGGAGCTGTTGGCGAAGAGGCCGCCGAAGGTGTTGTTGATCCAGTGCGAGGCCCCGGTGGAGCCGGACTCGTCCTGGCCGCCGAGGCAGGGGGTCGGCTTGTTGGCGCCCTGCGCGCCGTTGACGACGCAGAGGCCGACGTAGATGCCCTGGCTCGTGTTGTAGCCGGAGCCGGTGACGGTGATGACCTGGCCCGACGCGGCGGCCGTGTTCGGCGCGGTCAGGGACAGGTTGTAGGTGGTGGTGCCGTCGACGATCGTGCGGGTCGAGGTGGCGGCGGAGGCCGAGGTGGCGAGGCCGAGGGTCAGGGCGGCGGAGGCGGCGACGGCGAGACCGGCGCGGGCGGCGGTACGGGCGGAGGGAACGACTCTCATCGAGAGCACCTTTCTCGAGAGCAAGGAGGTTTACTTAGGTAAGCCTTACCTAACCTTGATCGCGATCTTTTTGTCAACAGAACGCAAAGAACCTGCAACGGGCCTGCGCCCGGCCCGCGTTGACCCGGCCCTCGGGGCTCAGGAGACCGCCTCGTCGGCGACCACGGTGAACTCCGCGACGGCCTCTCGACCCCCGGTCACGGAGTACAGCCGTACGGTGTGTGCGCCCTCGGTCGCGGTGTCGTACACCGGGAAGTCACGGGCGACCCGGCCCGACTCGTCGGCGACGGCCTGGTAGCGGGTGTCGTCGTCGATCGCGACCAGCACGACCTCGCCCGGCGCGAAGCCCTCGCCGGTGACCTGTTGGCCGTCCCCCGCCGCGAGGCTCGTGCGGTCCACCGTCGCGGACGGGGACTCTTCCGCCTCCCGCTCGGCACCGGCATCCCCGTCGGCGCCCGCATCGGTGCCGACGGAGCCCGTCGGTGTGTCGTTCGGGCCCGGCGGTGACGAGGATGTGTCGGATGCACCGGGCGATCCGGCCTGCGGACCGGCGGTCCCGGACGCGCCGGTTCCCACGGTCACGTCGAGCGGGGCGAGTTCGTCCCCCGCCGCGTACGAACGCCCGCTCCACCGGGTGAGCAGTGCGGCGCCCTCGGCCGTCAGCGACACCTGTAGGTCGGACCAAGTGGCGCCGCCGCTACGGACGTTCGGCGTGGTGGCAGCCGTGCCGACCTGGGCCAGCGTCAGGTCATCGCTCTCCCCCGCCCGTTCGGCCCGGACCCGGAGGGTGCCGGTGCCGCCGTCGAGCCGCAGGCGCAGCTCGTCGAGGGTCAGGGGGTCGGTGCCGGCTCCGCCGAGCCGGATCGAGCCGTCGAGGGCGATGTCCGCGTCCCCCGCACCCGGGGCCGCGCTGCCGCCGTCGACCGGGAACCAGGTCCGGCCGGCGGAGCCGCGCACGGCGGGCGCCCCGGCCGTCACCGTCGCGTCGGCGCCGGTGGACGCCTCGAACGCCGGGCCCCAGCTCGCGAATCCGCCGGACACCTCGCGTGGGGTCTCGGCCCCGTCATGTGCCGTCGCCGTGCCCTGGCACAGCAGGGCGAGCAAGGCGCCCGCCGCCGCCACGGCGGCACCAGGTCTGTTCATCACCTCGAAGTCCTCCCTGGAAGGTCGACCGCGCGGCCGACCGGACGCCCCGCCGGGGGCGTCGAGTGATCTGTGGACGACTGTCCTCGACACGCCGTCAGTTCGGGTCCGTGGACGCGGACACGGTGCCGGTACGGCGGCGACGCGCCCAGAGCCAGGCCGTCCCGCCCGCCGCGACCAGTCCGGCGGCGGTGATGCCGAGCGGCACGGCGGCACTGCCGGTGCTGGCCAGCGGCTCGTCCGAGGAACCCGTGTCGCTCGACGTGCCGCCCGTGCCGCCGGTGGTCGTCGTGCTCGTACCGGCCGACGGGGTCGCCGTGCCGTCGGTGCCCGGGTCGTCGGCGTCGCTGTCGCCCCCGGCACCGGCGAAGGCCACCGGGATACGGACCGTCTGGCTCTGGTCGCCGCCCCTGGTGTGGTCGTTGCGGGTGATCACGGCACAGGTCACACCGGACTTGGCGCAGTCGGTGTTGGCGTCCTTGGCCCGCACCTTGACCTGCACGGAGAACGTGCCCTTGTGCCCGCTGCCCTGGTACGGCTTCGCCAACCCCTCCCCGTACGAGGGCGGGTTGGAGGAGACCCAGACCGACGCGCCGGAGTCGCCGGACATGTCGACGCCGCCCACGCAGGGCGTGGGGGTCTTGCCCGCGCCGTTGTCCACGCAGAAGGCGACGTAGATGCCCTTCTCGGTGTTGTAGCCGGTGCCGGACACGGTGACCGTCTCGCCGTCCGGGTCGAGTCCGGAGGATCGGGAGACGGTGAGTTTCTGGCCCTCGGGACCGGTCGCGGAGCCGCCGGCGGCCATCGCCGAGGGGGCCGGGAAGAGGGTCAGAGCACTCGCGACGGCGATGGCCGCCGGGGCTGCGCGCAGGGCTCGTAGGCCACATCTGTGCATCGGGGTCAGCACTCCCACCATAGGTAACTCAGGTAAGGCTAACCTAAAGTAACGAACACTTGGTTCGAACGGTAGACATGGGAGGCGGTTCGATGCGAAGGTCCGGAAGACCTCAACTCACCATCGCTCGCAGGGGAGTTGCCGCACTGGCCGTTGCTTTCGCGATGCTGGCGGCCGGATGCGCAGGCGGGGACGGGGACGGGGAAGCAGCAGGGGCGAAGTCCTCGGCGCCGTCCGCGAGCGAGCGGGCGGCCGCCGCCCGGAAGCAGTTGAGCACCAACTCCCTCGTCCCGCTGAAGGGTGCGGCGCCCACGCCCGAGTTGCCCGTCACGGTCGACTCGTCGGACGGCCGGAAGGTCACCGTCGAGGACGCCTCACGGATCCTTCCGCTCAACGGGGGCATCGCGGAGATCGTGTTCACCCTCGGTCTCGGTGACAAGGTCGTCGGCCGGGACATCACGGCGACCTTCGAGGAGGCCCAGGACCTTCCCCAGGTGACCAAGGCGCACGACGTGAGCGCGGAGAGCGTGCTCTCGCTGGAGCCGACCGTGGTGCTCGCCGACACCGACACCGGGCCCAGCGAGGCCGTGGACCAGATCCGTGACGCCGGGGTCCCCGTGGTCGTCCTCGATCCGGCCGACGAACTCTCCGACGTGAGCACGCGGACGACCCGGGTGGCGGAGGCGCTGGGGGTTCCGGCCGCGGGCAAGGCCCTCAACGAGCGCTTCGCGAAGGAGTTGAAGGCGGCGCGGGCTGCCGTGCCCGAGGGGAGTCGGCCGAAGGTCGCGTTCCTGTACATGCGGGGGTCGGCCGCGGTCTACCTCATCGGCGGGAAGGGGTCGGGAGCGGACTCCCTCATCGACGCGGCCGGGGCGGAGGACGCGGGGGTGGCGGCCGGGTTGGACAAACCGTTCACCCCCATCACCAGCGAGGCGCTCGTCAAGGCGCAGCCCGAGGTGATCCTGATGATGAGCAAGGGACTTGATTCGGTCGGCGGTGTGGACGGGCTGGTGGACATCCCCGGCATCAGGGAGACGCCGGCCGGGATGGATCGCCGGGTGGTGGATCTTGAGGACGGGGTACTGCTGAGCTTCGGGCCGCGTACGCCTTTGGTGATCGACATCTTGGTGGATCGGTTGCACCAGGGGTGAGGGGATTCGAGGGCCGGTTTTCGGGTGCGGGTGCGTGGGGCTTCTCGCGCAGTTCCCCGCGCCCCTAGAAGCATCAGGCCCCTGCGGGCCTGCAAAGCATGGGGCGCAGCCCCTGGTTTTCAGGGGCGCGGGGAACTGCGCGAGCAACCCCCACGCACCCGCACCCGACAACGCACCCCCCGGCCCCCGATCTCACGTATCGAAGTCCACCGTCAGCGTCTCCGTGACCGGATACGACTGGCAGGTCAGGACGTACCCCGCCGCGACCTCCGCCGGCTCCAGCGCGAAGTTGCGGCGCATCTCGGCCCGGCCGTCCGTGACCAGTGCGCGGCACGTGCCGCAGACGCCGCCCTTGCAGGCGAAGGGCAGGTCGGGGCGGGTGCGTTGGGCGCCGTCGAGGACGCTGCGCTCGCGGGAGAGCGCGGCGGTCGTGGTGCGGCCGTCGAGGACGACCGTGACCTCGCTGACGGGCCCCTCGGCGGCGACCTCCTCGTGCCGCGCCTCCCGGACCGGTTCGTCGTCGGCGTAGAACAGCTCCTGGTGGACGCGGTCGGCGGGTACGCCGAGTCCGTCCAGGACGCGCTGGGCGTCGCGGACCATGCCGTGCGGGCCGCACAACCACCAGTGGTCCGCCGTCCCGACGTCGACCAGGGAGTCGATCAGTGCCGAGAGCCGGTCGGCGTCGAGTCGGCCGGAGAGCACCTCGGCCTCGCGGGGTTCGCGGGAAAGGACGTGGGCGAGGTGGAAGCGGGCCGGGTACAGGTCCTTCAGGTCGGCCAGTTCGTCGGCGAACATCACCGTGCCCGTGCGACGGTTGCCGTAGAAGAGGGTCACGGTGGAGCGGGGGTCGGCGGCGAGCACGGACTCGGCGATGGAGACCATGGGGGTGATGCCGGAGCCGGCCGCGATCAGCACATGGTGGCCGGGGGCGGTGAGGTCCGGGGTGAAGAAGCCGGTGGGAGCCATGACCTCCACGGTGTCGCCGGGCCGTACGTCGTTGACCAGCCATGAGGAGAAGAGTCCGCCCGGCACGACTCGTACACCGATGCGCGGGAGCGTCCCGGCCGGGGAACAGATCGAGTACGACCGCCGCTCGTCGCGCCCGTCGATCTCGCGCCGCAAGGTCAGCGACTGCCCCGGCGAGAACGCGAACTCCTCCGCCAGCTCCGCCGGAACCTCGAACCCGACGGCGACGGCGTCCTCACAGAGCGGCTGCACGTCGGCGACCCGCAGGACGTGGAATCCCGGCCGTCGCCGCGCATGTGCGCGCCCCGCCCCGCCCCGGAGAACGGCCGAGTCCGAAACCCCTCTCGTCGGGCTTTCGCTGAGGCCTTCCATCAGATCTCCTTGACGTGCTCGAACGGCTCGCGGCAGGTGTGGCAGCGCCACAGGGACTTGCAGGACGTGGCGGCGAAGCGGGACGTCTCCTCGGTGTCGGCGGAGCCGCAGCGGGGGCAGGCGACGGACCGCCGGGTGGGCGCCAGCACGAGGGGGACGGGGCCCCGGGGGGCCGCGCCGGGCGGGGCGATGCCGTGCTCCGTCAGCTTGCGGCGGCCGACGTCGGTGATCCAGTCGGTGGTCCACGGTGGGTTCAACACCGTGCGGATCTCGACGCGTTCGTAGCCGGCGGCGCGCAGCCGCGCCGCCACGTCGGCGCGCATCTCGGCCATGGCCGGACAGCCGGAGTACGTCGGGGTCAGGCTCGCGACGACCGTGCCGTCGGCCGTCAGCCGCACCTCCCGCAGGACACCCAGGTCGGCCAGGGTCAGCATCGGCAGCTCGGGGTCCGGGACCTGTTCGGCGATGTGCCGGGCGCGCCGCGCGGCGTCGGTCAGGGTGGTCACCATGTCGCCTCCGGGTGGGCGCGGGCCACGCTCTGCAACTCGGCGAGCAGCGGCGCCAGATGCTCCGTGTGGTCGCCGGTGCGGCCCGCGCCCGCCAGCGGCCGGTAGACCGGCATGGGCAGCCCGGCCGCCTCGGTGACCTGGCAGAGCACGGCGGCGACCTCGTCCCGTACGTCGCAGGCGGTGAACAACTCGCCGAAGTACGGGGCCACGTGCTCCATCGCCCTGCGGATCCGCCGATGCGACTCCGCCGTGCCGTCGCCCAGCCGGACGGCCCATTCGGCGGCGTACTGCCGGTGGTACGTCAGCTCCTTGACGCCCTTCGCCGCGATCGCCGCGAGGACCGGGTCCGGGTGGCTGACCAGCCGCTCGAAGTGCGCGAGGCGCCAGCTGGACAGGACGAGCAGCCGGACGATGGAGAACGCGAAGTCTCCGCACGGGAGTTCGGCGAGACGTACGTTGCGGAAGTCGGCGGCGTCCCGGAAGTAGGCGTACGCGTCCTCGCCGCGCCCGGTGCCGTCGACCTGCCCGGCCCGGGAGTACAGCAGACGGGCCTGGCCGAGGAGGTCGAGGCCGATGTTGGCGAGGGCGACCTCCTCCTCCAGCTCGGGCGCGCGGGTGGTCCACTCGGCGAGCCGCTGGGCGCTGACCAGGGCGTCGTCGGCCAACGCCACGCAGTCGGCGGCCAGTTCGGCGGCGTCCACGCCCTCGGGCACCGTGGTGTCCACACCGTGCAGGGGGTCTTCGAAGCCGGTGCCGTACGCCCAGCGGGAGTCGTCCTCGTGTCCCTCGGCGAGGGTCAGGTAGACGTGGTCGTCACTCATACCCTGCTCCTCAGATGTGCGGGACGTCGTCGGGGATGTCGTAGAACGTGGGGTGGCGGTACACCTTGTCGGCGCTGGGCTCGAAGAAGGGGTCCTTCTCGTCGCGGGTGGAGGCGGCGATGTGCTCGGAGCGCACGACCCAGAGGGAGACGCCCTCGTTGCGGCGGGTGTAGAGGTCACGGGCGTGGGTGAGGGCCATCTGGTCGTCGGCGGCGTGCAGCGAGCCCACGTGGACGTGGTTCAGGCCGCGCTTGCCGCGCACGAAGACCTCGTACAGCGGCCAGTCGCCCTTGTTCGTGCCGGTCATGCCGCCGTCCCCTTCCGGGCTCGCTCGTCGCTCCTGGCCGCGTGGGCGGTGGCCGCCTCACGCACCCAGGCGCCCTCCTCGTGGGCGGTGCGCCGCCGCTCCATCCGCCGGTCGTTGCACGGTCCGTCGCCGGAGATCACGCGCTTCAGCTCGTCCCAGTCGGGGGTGCCGAAGTCATGACGGCCGCGCTCCTCGTTCCACCGCAGCTCCGGGTCGGGGAGAGTGACGCCGAGCTTCTCGGCCTGCGGGACGGTCATGTCGACGAAGCGCTGCCGCAGTTCGTCGTTGCTGTGGCGCTTGATCTTCCAGGCCATCGACTGCGCGGAGTTGGGCGAGGCGTCGTCGGGCGGGCCGAACATCATCAGCGAGGGCCACCACCAGCGGTTCACCGCGTCCTGGACCATCTCGCGCTGTGCGTCGGTGCCGCGCATCATCGTCAGCAGCAGCTCGTAGCCCTGCCGTTGGTGGAAGGACTCCTCCTTGCAGATCCGCACCATCGCGCGCGCGTACGGCCCGTACGAACTCCGGCACAGCGGGACCTGGTTGCAGATCGCCGCGCCGTCCACGAACCAGCCGATGACACCGACGTCGGCGAAGCTCGCCGTCGGGTAGTTGAAGATCGACGAGTACTTCTGGCGGCCCTCGATGAGCCGCCGGGTCAGGTCCGCGCGGTCGGCGCCGAGGGTCTCGGCGGCCGAGTACAGGTAGAGCCCGTGGCCCGCCTCGTCCTGGACCTTGGCGAAGAGGATCGCCTTGCGGCGCAGCGACGGGGCACGCGTGATCCACTCGCCCTCCGGCTGCATGCCGATGATCTCCGAGTGCGCGTGCTGCGCGATCTGCCGGACGAGCGTCCTGCGGTAACCGTCGGGCATCCAGTCGCGGGGCTCGATCCGCTGGTCCCGGGCGATCGTCGCGTCGAAGTGCTGCCGGAGGGCGTCCTCGGCGTCCGGCGTCCCTTCGGTGCCCTGGAAGGGCTCCCCGGCGGAGTCTGTCGTCGTCATCGCTACCAGCTTCCCAACCGACCATTCGTTCGGTACCAGTGTGACGCGATTCGAGCGGCCGGGCAAGACCCGCACACCTCTTCACGCCCCCCGGCGACTCCTTGACAGGCGCGGTCACGGCTGGATTACATGACCGTGACGCACAGAAACCGAATGGTCGGTCGGTTCGCCGGACGGTGAGCACGAAGGAGTCGCGATGAGCACCCTGGGCGAGCCCCTCCCCCGCGACCTCCTGGACACCGGTGAACGCCTCACCCCGGAAGACCTGCGCGGCCTTCAACTGCGCCGGTTGCGGGCCACGTTGCGGCACGCGTACGACAACGTGGAGCTGTACCGGAAGAAGTTCGACGCGGCCGGGGTCGGCCCCGACGACTGCCGCTCGCTCGACGACCTCGCCCGGTTCCCCTTCACCACGAAGGCCGATCTGCGCGACACCTACCCCTTCGGCATGTTCGCCGTGCCCATGGCCGACGTACGACGCGTCCACGCCTCCAGCGGCACCACCGGGCGCCCCACGGTGGTCGGCTACACGGAGAACGACCTGTCGATGTGGGCGGACGTGGTCGCCCGCTCGATCCGGGCCGCCGGCGGCCGTCCGGGACACAAGGTCCACATCTCCTACGGGTACGGCCTGTTCACCGGCGGCCTCGGCGCGCACTACGGGGCCGAGCGCGCCGGATGCACGGTGATCCCGGCCTCCGGCGGTATGACCGCCCGCCAGGTGCGGCTCATCCAGGACTTCCGTCCCGAGATCATCATGGTGACGCCCTCCTACATGCTCACGCTCCTCGACGAGTTCGAGAAGCAGGGCGTCGACCCGCGCACCACCTCCCTGGAGGTCGGCATCTTCGGGGCCGAGCCGTGGACGGAGGAGATGCGCCGGGAGATCGAGGAACGGGCGGGTCTGCACGCGGTCGACATATACGGCCTGTCGGAGGTGATCGGCCCGGGTGTCGCCCAGGAGTGCCTCGAGACCAAGGACGGTCTGCACATCTGGGAGGACCACTTCTACCCGGAGGTCGTCGATCCGCTCACGGGCGCCGTCCTGCCCGAGGGGGAGGAGGGCGAGATCGTCTTCACCTCCCTCACCAAGGAGGCCCTGCCGATCATCCGCTACCGCACCCGCGACCTGACCCGTCTGCTCCCCGGCACCGCCCGTCCCGCCTTCCGCCGGATGCGCAAGGTCACCGGGCGCTGCGACGACATGATCATCCTGCGCGGGGTGAACGTCTTCCCCAGCCAGATCGAGGAGATCGTGCTGCGCACCCCCGCCGTGGCCCCGCACTTCCAGATCCAGCTGACCCGCCGGGGCCGCATGGACCACATGACGGTCCGGGTGGAGGCCCGCCCCGAGGCGAGCCCCGACCAGCGGGAGGCGGCGGCCTCGACGATCACCCAGGCGGTCAAGGACGGCATCGGCATCACCGTCGAGACCACGATCGTCGCTCCGGAGACCCTGGAACGCTCGGTCGGCAAACTGAAGCGGGTGCACGACCTCCGCGACGCCGAGGTCTGACACCCCCGCCCCGTCAGGGGCGCGGGGAACCGCGCGATCAGCCCCCGCCGCGCCCTTCGGCTCCCTGGCCGTCGCCAGTACGCCCCGCGCGTCGTGGTGGGCGATGGGCCAGTCCGACCCGAGCGCGACGACCGCGCCCGTGTCCCGCGGATCCCGCAGCCGCCAGGCCCGCACGGCCCGCTCCTCCCCCAGCCGCACCGACCACTCGTCAGCCGGCCCTCGACGGTTTCCTCGCGCACGCGCGGCGCCGGCTGGAGACGCACGCACAGGTGTCGCGGGACGCGTTCGGAGCCCGACGGCATACGGAAAAACTCCCGTGCGTCGATTCGTACACCTCTGCGATCATCCGGGAATGGCGCAGAGTCTCGAATCGCTGGTCGTCCGGCACACGCATCGTCTGCCCGTCCCGAAGGGTTCCGCCGGTGACGGCGCGGCCGCCGCACGGCAGTTCGACGCCGCGCTGATGGAGGTGGGCTTCAAGCTCTCGGCGGAGCTGCTGGAGCGGCTGTCCGCGCTGTCCCGGGCCGCCGTCCTGCACACCGCCCGGCGGACCCTGCGCACGGTGGCCGAGATGGTCGGCGACCACGTCCGGCACAACTCCTACTTCATCGACTTCCCCGCGAACGTCCCGAGCACCGAGGAGTTCTGGACGCGGTGCGTGGCGCGGGCCCTCGGCGACGAGAAGGCGCGCGAGGGCGTGCTCACCCAGCTGGCGAACGGGGTGCTGGACCTGCTCAGCCTCCCCACGTACGGCCGGTACCAGCACACCTACGAGGAACTGCTCGCGGCACACGACGAGCTGATCGCCTCGGCGGGCGACCGGATCACCGTGCTGCACCTCGGCCGGGATTTGGACGACGAACTGACCGCCCTGTACCTGGCCCTGGCGGGCAGCACGACCCCGCTGGGCGAGGAGCACCTGGCGGACCTCAAGGTGCTCGCCGAGCGGTGCGCGCTCGGCCCCCGGCCGGAGCGGATCCCGGTGCGGGAGAACCGGGCGGTCGTCAACGAGGCCCGGCTCGGCGCGGGCGCGGATCTCCTCCTCGACACCGTCACCGATGTGCTGCGGCTGGCCGCGGCGCTGTCGGGCGGCGACGTGACGCTGCAGGAGCCGACCCGGTTCAGGTCCCTGTCGCGTCCGGTGCGCCGGGCGCTGCTCGCGGGCCTCGACGCCGTGGTCGCGGCGAACCCGGCGAAGCTGGCCGATGTGCACGCGCACCGGGAGGCCTTCAAGCGGCTCGGTGAGCGCCTCCACCCGCACGAGTACCCGCGCTGGCCCCACGCCGCCGACGTGTTCGCGGTCGCGCGGGGCGAGAAGGAGGCGCGGTCCTTCGACAGCCGGGTGGAGAAGCTGCTCGACGAGTTCGACGTCGCCGGTGCGGCGCAGCTGCTGAAGTCCGCTCCCGGCAAGCTGTTCCGCGCCCTGGACCTGCTGCTGCGCATCGCCGCCGACCAGGCGGAGCGGGACGCGGTCCTGGCCGCCGCGGTGGAGGTCGCCCCCGAGGTCTCCGGCCGGGTCGTGCTGGCGGTCCGCGAGCACCTCCACAACCGGGAGCGGGAGACCGGCGCGCCCCGTGTCTTCGTCAACCGCCGGGGCCGCGCCTGGGTCGCCCCCGACGACCGGCCGCCCGTTCCCGCTGCCGACCGTCGTCGTCTGATCGCCGCCCTCGACGCCGAGCTGCGGGGCCGGCTTCCGGTGCCGGGGCGGCTGCTGGTCGACCCCGACGTCCTGGACGTGGCGCTGCCGCTCAGCGGCCGGGCGACGGCGGCCGGGCTCGGCGTGCTGCCGCGCGGTTCGGTCTCGGAGGTCGACGGCGGGCGGCTGCGCTTCTTCGTGTACTGGAAGGAGACCGAGCACCGCACCGACTACGACCTGTCGGCGCTGCTCCTGCACAGCGACTACAGCACCGACTCCTGGCTCTCCTACACGTCCCTCACGGCCGTCGGGGGCCGGCACTCGGGCGATGTCACCGAGGCGCCCGACGGGGCCTCGGAGTTCATCGATCTGACCCTGGACCGGGTACGCAGCACGTTCATCGTGCCGCAGGTCAACATCTACGCGGGCGAGGGCTTCGAGGAGGTCGAGGAGTCGTTCTTCGGGTTCATGGTGCGCGACGGCGAGCAGAAGGGCCGTCCGTTCGAGCCGCGTACGGTGCGGATGAAGTCGGAGCTGCGCGGGGTGGGCCGGGTGGCGCTGCCGCTGGCGTTCCGGCGCGGCGAGGACGGCCGGTGGCGCGCGAAGTGGCTGCATCTGTATCTGAAGGGCGTCTCGTCGGGCAACCGGGTCGAGGAGAACCAGGCGTCGGTGTCCAGGCTGGTGCGTGCCGTGGTGGAGCGCGAACAGCTGACGGTGGGGTACCTGATCGATCTGATGAGCCGTGAGGCCACGGTCATGGACCTGTGGGACGGCACGTCGATGCCGGACGGGCCCGTGACGTACATCGGTCTCGAACGGCCCGAGGGGCTGCACCCGGACTCCCGTGTCATCACCCTCGAAAATCTGCGCGACCTGATCCCGGGCTGAGTGCTAGCGTGGCCCACGGCGAGGCCATGAAGGGGCTTCCTTCTCATTCACTCCAAATGAAACCGAGTTCCTTCGCTCTCCTCGCCACCGACATCGCTCCGGGCGGCGCCCGCGCTCATCGCGCGAGCGCCGCCCGAGCCGTTCGCAGGGCCTGCTCCGCGTAGCCCCGCCCGAACAGCACCGTGTGCACCAGCAGCGGGAACAGCTGATGGAGGCCCACGCGGTCCTGCCAGTCGTCGGCGAGCGGTGCCGCCCGCTGGTAGCCCTCCAGGACGTGGCCCAGGTGGGGGCAGCCGAAGAGCGCCAGCATCGCCAGGTCGGTCTCGCGGTGGCCGCCGTGCGCGGCCGGGTCGATGAGCCGGGCGCGGCCGTCCGCGCCCCACAGCACGTTGCCGTTCCAGAGGTCGCCGTGCAGCCGCGCGGGCGGCTCGGCGGGACCGGCCAGTTCCGGCAGCCGTGCGCAGACCTCCTCGATCGAGGCGGCCTCGGCGGGGCGGATCGTGCCGCCGTCGACCGCGCGGCGGAGATACGGGAGCACGCGGTGCTCGGCGTACCAGGCGGGCCAGTCGCCGCCGGGGACGTTCCGCATCGGGGCGCGTCCGATGTACGCCTCCCTGGGGCCGCCGGGCGGCGGGGCGCCGAAGGCGGGTGCGCCGGCGCCGTGCAGGGCGGCCAGCTCGGCGCCGAGGCGGGCCGCCGCCCCGGCACTCGGTGCCCCTTGGTCCACCAGGTCGATCACCAGGCGGTTCCCGTCGTGGCCGTGGACCGCCGGAACGCGGACCGTGTCCGCCTCGGCGAGCCAGCGCAGTCCGGCCGCCTCGGCGCGGGCCGCGCCGGGACCGTCGCCCAGCTTGACGAGCACCTTCCGGCCGTCGTCGAGGGTGACCTCGGTCAACGTGCCGGACAGCCGGCGTTCACCGGTCGCCCGGCGTCCGGTGAGCCGGGCCGCCAGGGCACTCGGTGCCGTGCGCTCTCCCACGTCGACCACCTCCCGTTTTCATGTCCTCAGGCGCTCCGCAGGATCCCGCAGAGGCGGGGTGAGACACCGGTGAAATCTCCTACCCATGTCTTGACATGCAAACGGGACGCTCCGTAGCTTGGCCGATTATTTAGATTCGTGAAGCTCGTTCACGAATATGAACGGCCGGGCGGACGACCCGGAGGAACAACGGAGTGTGCCCATGGGCGTTCGCCGACCCCGAAGTGGGCTCGGGCGTCGTCCTCGCGGGCGCGGTCATCGCGCTCGTGCCCAGCCTCGTCGCCTATCTGCTCCTCCAGCGCTCGCTGGTCGCCGGCATCGCCGCCGGCGCCACCAAGGGCTGATCCGACCCCCACGTTTGAGGGAGACATGAAGTTCCAAGGAGTGCTGTTCTTTCCGGTCACACCGTTCGCTGCGGACGGTTCGGTGGACGAGGAACGGCTCGCACAGCACATCGAGGCCGGGGTCGCGGCCGGGGCCGGGGGCGTGTTCGTCGCCTGCGGCACCGGTGAGTTCCACGCGCTGACGCCCGAGGAGATCGAGCGGGCCACGCGGGTCGCGGTGGCGACGACGGCCGGGCGGGTCCCGGTGCTGGCCGCCGCCGGAGGCCCGTCCCCGGTCGCCCGCGACCAGGCCGCCCGGGTCGAACGCGCCGGCGCCGACGGCATCCTGCTGCTGCCGCCCTATCTGGTGAGCGCCCCGCAGCAGGGCCTGGTCCGGTACGTACGGGAGGTCACGGAGGCCACCGCCCTGCCGGTCGTCTTCTACCAGCGCGGCACCGCCCGGCTCACCCCGGACACCGCCGCCGAGATCGCCGCGCTGCCCGGGGTCGTCGGCCTCAAGGACGGCATCGGGGACATCGAACGGATGCACCGCGTCGTCCGCGCGGTACGGGCCGTGCCCGGCACGGAGGACTTCCAGTTCTTCAACGGGCTGCCCACCGCCGAGATGACCGCGCCCGCCTACCGGGGCATCGGCGTCGGGCTGTACTCCTCCGCCGTGTTCGCCTTCGCCCCGGAGATCGCCCTCGCCTTCCACCGGGCCCTCGCCGAGGACGACGAGACGCTGGTCGCCTCGCTCCTCGACGAGTTCTACGGCCCGCTCGTGGAGCTGCGCGACGAGGTGCCCGGTTACGCCGTGGCGCTGATCAAGGCCGGGGTGACCCTGCGCGGGCTGGACGTCGGCGGCGTACGGGCGCCGTTGGTCGATCCGACGCCGGAGCACGTGGCCCGGCTGGCGAAACTGATCGACCACGGGCTGGGGGTGGTGGGCGCGTGACCTCCACCAGGATCAGGGAGCTGATCGTCACCCCGATCGCCTTCCGTGACCCGCCGCTGCTGAACTCCAACGGCGTGCACGAGCCTCTCGCGCTCCGGACGATCCTCCAACTCGTCCTGGAGGACGGCACGGTGGGTCTCGGTGAGTCGACGGGCGGCACCGCCCGACTGGAGCGGCTCGACATCGCCGCGAAGGCGGTCGTCGGCCTGGACGTCTTCGACACGACCGCTGTCACGGCCGCGATCGACACCGCGCTGCGGCCCACCGTGCCCAGCTCCCACGAGCGCGGCTGGACCACCTCGGCGGTCGAGGTCGCCTGCCTCGACGCGCAGGGCAGGCTGCTCGGCCGCCCGGTCAGCGACCTGCTCGGCGGCCGGGTCCGCGACACCGTGCCCTTCGCCGCGTACCTCTTCTACAAGTGGGCCGAACACCCCGCCCTCGACGGCCGCCCGGCGGTCGGCGACGACTGGGGCGAGGCCCTCGACCCGGCCGGTGTCGTCGCACAGGCCCGGCTGATGCAACAGCGGTACGGCTTCCGGTCGTTCAAGCTGAAGGGAGGGGTCTTCCCGCCGGACGAGGAGATCGCCGCCGTCGAGGCGCTCGCGGAGGCCTTCCCCGGACAGCCACTGCGTCTGGACCCCAACACGGCCTGGACGGTGGAGACCTCGCAGTACGTCGCCCGCCGGCTGGACGGCGTGCTGGAGTACCTGGAGGACCCGACCGCCGGCATCCCCGGCATGGCGGAGGTGGCCGAGGAGTCGCCGATGCCGCTCGCGACCAATATGTGCGTGGTGGCCTGGGAGCATCTGAGGCCGGCCGTCGAGCGGAACGCCGTGCAGGTCCTGCTCACCGACCACCACTACTGGGGCGGGCTGCGCCGCACCCGTGAACTGGCCGCCGTCTGCGAGGCGTTCGGGCTCGCGCTGTCCATGCACTCCAACTCGCACCTCGGCATCAGCCTGGCCGCGATGACCCATGTCGCGGCCGCCATCCCCAACCTCGACCACTCCTGCGACACGCACTACCCGTGGAACTCGGCGGACGACGTGATCGTGCCGGGCGTGCTGGAGATCCGGGACGGGGAGGTCGCGGTGCCGACGGGGCCCGGGCTGGGCGTGGAGCTGGACCACGACGCCCTCGACCGGCTGCACCGGCTGTACGTCGACTCGGGGATGCGCTCCCGCGACGACACCGGGTACATGCGGCGGATCCAGCCGGGGTACGAGCTGCGACTCCCTCGCTGGTGAAGGGGCCACTGTAGGGGGTGGGCGGTGAGCCGCCGACGATGAGGGGCCGCCTGCGGGCGGCCCCTCAATCGTGTCGGCGAGGTCGTGCGCCCAGCGCGCCACCCGTGTCGTGCGCCCTGCGCGCCGGTCGGGGAGGTGGGCGACCGGCGTGGGAGGTGGGCGACCGGCGCGGAAGCACGGGCCCGCCGGTGCTGTGCCTCGGTCGGCGGTTTCCGCACCCCCGGGACGCGAAGCCGCCCCTTTCACGCGGTGCCCGACCGGCCGCCCCGCCTGTTTCGCTTGACCTGCGGCACGTGCCGCCCATCCGCACGTGCCGCCTCTCGCCGCCCCGCCGGCGTCCATCGCCTCGGAATCCGCCCACGACCACGTCGTACGCGCGCCACCCGAGTTCCGCGTCCCGTTGCCCCGCGTCCCGCGTCCCGCTGTCTCGTGTCCCGTGTCTCGTGTCCCGGCAGCTTTCTTCCGGCATCCGCCCCTGTCCGGGCGCGTCCCCGTACGTCCCTGTACGTCCACGCACATCCGCTCACCTCTCGGGAGGGAATGTGACCGCCCCCGTTAGCTCCTCCGAAAGCACGCCGGAGCCCGCCGACGAGCAGCATTTCACCAGTCTCAGCACCCGGGCCGCGCGACAGCTCGCGACGACCACCAAGTCCGAACCGCAGATGCAGGCCATCACCTCGCGATGGCTGCTGAGGACGCTGCCGTGGGTCGACATCAAGGGCGGCACCTACCGGGTCAACCGCCGTCTGCAGCTGCGGATCGGCCGGGGCCGGGTGCAGTTCGACCAGAACGGCGCCGACGACGTCAAGGTCATCCCGGAGACCCTGACCGAGCTCCCGGCGCTGCGCGGCTACACCGACATCCCGGCCCTCAGGGAGATCTCCGCCCGGTTCCGGGTGCGGGAGGTGCGCGCCGGCCAGGTGCTGGTGGACGCCGGGCAGCCGGTGACCGAGGCCTATCTCGTGGTGCACGGCAGGTTCACCCGGTACACCACCGGCAAGTACGGCGAGGAGGAGGTCCTCGGCGTCATCAGCGACGGCGACGGGCTGGGCGACGAGGCCATCGGACACGCCGACCCGCTGTGGCTCAGCTCGGTACGGGCCGAGACGGCCGGGGTGGTGCTGGCGCTCAACTGGGACACGCTGATGGCGTTCGTGGAGCGCACGCCCTCCCTCGCGGCCCAGTTCGAGGCCTTCGCCGAGCGGCAGCGCAAGCCCATGAACCGCAAGGGCGAGGCCGACGTCCCCCTGGAGGCCGGTCATGTGGGCGAGTTGACGCTGCCGGGCGGCTTCGTCGACTACGACCTCGCGCCCCGCGAGTACGAACTCTCCCTCACCCAGACGGTGTTGCGGGTCCACACCCGGGTCGCGGACCTCTACAACCACCCGATGGACCAGACGGAGCAGCAACTCCGCCTGACCATCGAGGAGATCCGCGAACGCCAGGAGTGGGAACTGGTCAACAACCGCGAGTTCGGGTTGCTGCACAACATCGACTACGGCCAGCGCATCAGTACGTTCTCCGGGCCGCCGACCCCGGACGACATGGACGAACTGCTGTCGATGCGCCGCAAGACGCGCCTCTACCTGGCCCATCCGAAGGCGATCGCGGCGTTCTTCCGGCAGTGCAACAGGCGTGGCCTGGTGCCCGGCACGGTGAACGTCGAAGGACACGAGATGCCGGCGTGGCGCGGGGTGCCGCTCCTCCCGTGCAGCAAGATCCCGATCACCCCGCAGCACACCACGAGCATCATCGCGCTGCGCACGGGTGAGAAGGACCAGGGGGTCGTCGGGCTGCACCAGACGGGTATCCCCGAGGAGTACGAGCCCTCGCTGAACGTGCGCTTCATGGGCGTCGACACCACCGCGATCATGAGCTATCTGGTCACGGCCTACTACTCGATGGCCGTCCTGGTGCCCGACGCGGCCGGGATCCTGGAGAACGTGCAGGTGGGGTGGATGCCGGAATGAACGAGCCGTCACCGGCCGGAGCACCCTCCCTCGACAGGGCCCCGGAGCCGCTGGAGCCACCGGGTTCCGCCCCTGCCCGGCCACCCGAGACCCCGGGTTCCGCGCGTACGCGGCTGCCGGGGCCGCCGAGTCCCGCTCGGGCGCGGCGGGCTCGGCGGGCGGGCGCGATTCCCGGGCTGCTGTACCGGCCCGCCGTGCCCGCGGATCCGGCGCGGGCGGCGGAGGTGGACCGGCGGCTGGAGGCGTGGGCGGAGCGCCTCGATCTGTTCCCCCGGGAGTGGCGGGGGCAGTTCGCCCGCTTCGGCCTGGGCCGGGCCATCGTGCTGGCGCATCCGGGCGGGGCCGGCCTCGACCATCTCGCCGCCGCCGGGAAGCTGCTGCTGGCCGAGCATCTGGTCGACAACGTCTACTGCGAGGTCGACGAGGGCAAGGGCGGTTCGCCGCGCGGCCTCGGGGGCCGGCTGCTGATGGCCCAGTCGGCGCTCGACCCGCTGCACTCCACGCCGGAGGCGGAGGAGCGATGGGGGCGGGGAGTACGGGCCGACGGTCCGCTGCGGTCCTACCACTTCGCGCTGCGCGACTACGCCGCCCTCGCCACGCCCAGCCAGACGGACCGGCTCGTGCACGACCTCGCCCGGTTGCACCTGGGCTACCTCGGCGAGGCGGCCTGGGCCGAGACGGATCACATGCCGCAGGTCTGGGAGTACCTGGTGATGCGGCAGTTCAACAACTTCCGGCCCTGTCTGTCGGTGGTCGACGCCGTGGACGGCTGGGAGCTGCCGGAGGCCCTCTACGCCCGGCCCGAGGTGCAGCGGATCACCGCGCTGGCCGGGAACGCGGCCACGATCGTCAACGACCTGTACTCCTTCACGAAGGAGCTGTCGAGCGATCCTGGCCATCTCAATCTGCCCGTCGTCATCGCCGCGAACGAGCGGCGCGGGCTGAAGGCGGCCTATCTGGAGGCCGTCGAGATCCACAACCGGATCATGGAGGCGTTCGAGGAGGAGTCCGCGGCGCTGTCCGCGACCTCGCCGCCGGTGGGGCGCTACGCCGCCGGGCTCGCGGCCTGGGTGGCGGGCAACCACGAATGGCACGCCACGAACACCGACCGCTACAGCCTGCCCGACTACTGGTAGGGGCTGCGCGCCCCGTTCGCGCAGTTCCCCGCGCCCCTGATGAAATGGCCGCAGGCCTTTCAGGGGCGCGGGGAACTGCGCGAGATGGCGGAGACCCTGCAGGGCGACGAGCGGGCCCGACTGCTGGAGCGGACGCGGGAGGAACTGGTCGACGCCACGCTGGAGGCGTCCCTGAGCGCGGACCTGGAGGCCCGGATGCACGAGGAACTGGCCGACGTCCTCGATCTGTTGGGCCGTTCGGACGAGGCGATCCTCGCGCTGCGCTCGATCGGTGACACGGCGAGCCGGTCCGGGGCCGGCCGGCACCACGAGTGGATCGCCCATCTGATCGCCGGGCGGGAGGAGCCGTGGGAGGTGGAGCAGGAGCTGATCGAGGCGCAGGACGCCTGCGCGGCGCGGCTGGAGGAGTTCCACGGCACGGACGAGGAGCCTCCGCTGCGCGCCGCGCTGGTCACGCTGACCGCGCGGCTGGCGATGTTCTACGCGGAGCAGGGCATCCGGCTGGACGAGGCGCGGCTGCTGGCGGAGGGTGCCCTGAAGAGTGCGCGACAGGTGCTGGAGCCCGGCCGGATGGCGCTGTGCGAGGACGCCTGCGGTTGGGTCGCCTACCGGCAGGGGCGTCTGGAGGAGGCTGTCGACCTTCTCCAGGACGCCGTCGAGCACTCCGGCGGGCACGCCCGCCAGTGGGCCCACCTCGCCCTGGCTCTCGAAGCGCGCGACGATCCCGAGTGCGCCGACCGCGCCCGCGACATCTGGCAGCAGATCGCCGAACAGTTCCTCCACAGCGACACGGCGGACCAGGCCCGCCGCCATCTCACGATCGCGTCGCCGTGAAGGGGGGACGGACACCCGGGCAGGCGTCGGCGTCAGGCGGGGGTCACGGGCCCATGCTCACGGTTCCGAGGTCTCGGATTCGAGGGCCGTGCGGGTGGGCTCGCCGTAGACGCCCGACTCGTCCTCCAGGAGGACTCGGGTCAGCTGGTAGCCGCGGACCGCACTCTCGACCTCACGGTCGAAGTCGCCGTCGGCGTCGCCGTTGTAGAGGCCGAGCTGGCCCAGACGGAGCTGGAGTTCGGTGACCTCCGCGCCCTGGTCGCCGAGGCCGAGGACGGGCGGCGGCCCGTCGGAGACGGTCGGCGCGGGCGCGGTCGGCACGGTGGCATCGCTCCCGGCGGGGTCCCTGGTCGGGGTGGCCGACGCGGTGGGGGTGGCCCGGGTCGCGGTCGGCGTCGCCTCGGGCGAGGTGGCCGCGCTGCCGGACGGGGACGCCGTGGACGCCGTGGGGGACGCGGTCGCCGAGCGCGAGGCCTCCTGGGCGGCCGCCGCCTCCGGAAGGCCCGCCCTGATGTCGTCGGGGCCCGAGCCGTCCCGCGACGGGGCCTCGTACGAGAAGAGGCCGCCGATGATCCCGCCCGTCACCAGGACAGCGGCCACGAGGGCCCCCGCCCCCGCGGCCAGCGCCACCCTGCGCCGCCGCCGACCGCCCCCGTCACGCCCGTCCGGACGTCGAGCGTCACCCGCGAGGTGCGCGTCGTCGCCCGCGTCCGGTTCCTCGGCCACGGCCTGTTCCGGGCCCGCAGCGCCGTCCTCGTCCCCGACCGCGTCTCGCCCCTCCTCCACCGGCGGTGTGCCGTGCGGCTCGCTGTCGTCGCCGACCTGTACGAACGGGCGTATGCGCACCGGGTCGAAGTCCTCCGCGGCCTCGGCCTGTGCCGCGCGAACGTCCCGGTGAGCGTCGGAGGCGAGGCGGCCGCAGGAGCAGGCCGGGGTGCCGTCCGTCGCCCGGGGCGTTCCGCATCGCGGGCAGACGGGGGCTGTCGGTTCACTCACGCGTGGTCTCTCTTCGAACGGGTTTCAGAATTTAAACAGATCTTCTCCACGGAATCCCCCACACTTGCTTGAAGCCTGAACCAGCGCGCGAGGCTGACTCAAGTCCCCCCGCAGAACGGCGCGTTCACGCTCATCAGCTCTTCATGCGTCGGGGGTGGTGCCCGACCCGCTCCTCGGTGTGTCATGCCTCTGACATCAACCCGGTGTGCCCGGAGTGGAAGGAACCCCGTGAGCCAGATCCGTCCCCGACCCCGTTCCCGCCCGCGTGTCCGCGCCCGCGCCCTGTGCACGGTCGCCGCGCTCGCCCTGGGCGTGCCCGTCGCCTTCTCGGGCCCCGCCGCCGCCGCGGTCCCCACGTACGCGGTGTACCTGCAGAACTCCGTCACCGGCCTCAACGCGGCGGACACCGGCGGTACGGTCGCCGCGCACAACCCCAAGGGCAATGAGGACCACCAGCAGTGGACACCGGTCGCGGTCACCGGTGGCCACCAACTGCGCAGCGCCGACCAGTCGGGGGTCTGCCTCGGACGCAGCGGCACCTCCGCGGTGACCGCGTCCTGCGGCACGGACGGCACCACGTGGACGGTCACCGAGGCCGCGAACAGCACGTACACCATCGGTGTGCCGGGAACCTCGCAGGTCCTGACGGGGACGTCCGCCGACTCCTCCCTCGTGCAGCTCGGTTCGAGCGGCTCCTACGCCCGCTGGTATCTCACCCCGGTCTCGTACGCGACGTCGGCCATGCCCCCCGCCGACACCCGCACCCTCGACCAGGTCTCGTTCCTCACCTCGCACAACGCGTACGCGAACGGCGTCGACGGCAACTTCGCCTCGTTCCCCGTCAGTCTCTTCCCGAACCAGGCGCGGGGTGTGAGCCAGCAACTCACCGACGGGGTAAGGGGGTTCATGCTGGACGCCTACACCGTCTCGGGACAGGCGATGCTCTGCCACAACAGCTGTGACGGGGTGAGCAGCCCGGTCCCGCTCGCCACCGACCTCCAGCGCATGGTCACCTTCCTCAAGGCCAACCCGGGTCAGTTCGTGACCGTCTTCCTGGAGGACTACACCTCCTCCGACGTGCTCAAGTCGTCGCTGGCTTCCGTGAGCGGCCTGTCCGACGTGCTGTACCGGCCGGACCAGGAGGGTGTGGCGACGAGCGGCTGGCCGAGGATGGCGGACCTCGCGGCCCGGGGCAAGCAGCTGCTGATCTTCAGCGACCGCACGCGCGCGAGCGACACCTCCGCCGGCTACGTCACCCGTGACACGTTCGGGGTGATGTACCAGCGTGAGTGGACCGTCGAGAACTACTGGTCCATGGGCGGCGGGCTCGGCGGCTCCGACTGGTCCTGCCACAGCCGCTGGGGCACGGCCAGACCGCTCACCACGGACTCCGCCGCCTTCCACCCGCTGTTCGTGATGAACCACTTCCGTGACTACACCGTCAGCGGCACGGCGGAGACGGACAACGCCAAGCTGGGCAACCGGGCGCAGAACTTCTGCACCCCGGCCGCGCGCAAGAAGCCCAACTACCTCGCCGTGGACCGCTACGAGCTGGGTTCGCCGTCACCGCTCACGACGGTCGGGAACCTCAACACGTACGTCCTCACGGCCGGCCAGTAGCCGCCGCCCCGCGAGACGACCCGGCAGACGACCCGGCAGACGGCCCGGCAGACGGCCCGCCGAACGACCCTCCGGCGGGCGTCGCCGTGCCCACCGCGCGCCCACCCTGCGGGGCGCCGAGCGCATGTCCCGCAGGACGGGCAGATGGCTCCGGGTGAGCTTCGCCCGCTCGCCGCCGCCCGCGATCAGGGCGTTGACCGACGCCATCGGATCGGCACCGGCCGACCGCGCCACCAACGCCCCCACCACCAGCGGCAGCAACACCACCGCGAGGGCCGAACCGGTGGCGGTGGCCGTGGCGGTGACCTGGCGGAGGGGGCGCGGGCGCGGGGTGTGCGTGTCCATGACGACAGTGCATCACCGGGACGGGGCGCCGGGCACCCGACCACATACTCAGTCGCCCCGTCCGACGTACTCAGGCCGCCGCCACGGTCCCCCGCTCCCCCGCCTCCCGGTGGATCGGCATGCCCGAACCGGTCAGCGGCACACCCGTGCCGCCACGCCGGGCCGCGACGATCTCCGCCGCGATGGACAGGGCCGTCTCCTCGGGCGTACGGGCGCCGAGGTCGAGCCCGATCGGGGACCGCAGCCGGGCCAACTCCCGCTCGGTGAGGCCGACTTCACGCAGCCTCCGGTCCCGCTCTGTGTGGGTGCGGCGGGAGCCCATCGCGCCCACGAACGCGACCGGCATCCGCAGGGCCTCCTTGAGCAGCGGGACGTCGAACTTGGCGTCGTGGGTGAGCACGCACAGGACGGTGCGGCTGTCGGTGTCGGTGCGCCGCAGATAGCGGTGCGGCCAGTCCACGACGATCTCGTCCGCCTCGGGGAAGCGGGCCCGGGTGACGAAGACCGGCCGGGCGTCGCACACCGTGACGTGGTAGCCGAGGAACTTGCCCGCCCGCACCAGTGCCGCCGCGAAGTCGATCGCCCCGAACACGATCATGCGGGGTGGTGGCACCCGCGTCTCCACGAGGAGGGTGAGCCCGTCGGGGCAGTGCGACCCGTCCGGGGAGAGCTCGATCGTGCCGGTCCGTCCGGCGTCCAGCATGGCCCGCGCCTCGGCGGCGGCGGTCCGGTCCAGGTCCCGATGGCCGGCGAGACCGCCGTCGTACGCGGCGGCACCCGCACGCGCCCCGCCGCCCGCCCGGCCGTGCTCCTCGGCGTCAGTCCTGTCGTGCGGCTCGCCGGACACCCCGGCGGTCCGTACGAGCAGGGCCTGGCCGAGGAGTTCGGCCGGGCCCCGGACGACGCGGGCGACGGCCGTCGGCTCGCCCGCGGCGGCGGCCGAGAGCGCGGCGCGCAGGACCGCTCGGGCGGGTGACCGGGCGGTGACGGGGGTGACCAGGATGTCGATCACCCCGCCGCAGGTCAGACCGACGGCGAAGGCGTCCTCGTCGCTGTAGCCGAAGCGCTGAAGGACGGTCTCGCCGTCCGCCAGGGCCTGTCGGCACAGCTCGTACACCGCGCCCTCGACACACCCGCCGGAGACGGAGCCGATCACCGTGCCCTCGCCGTCGACGGCGAGGGCCGCGCCGGGACCGCGCGGTGCGCTGCCGCCGACCGCGACGACGGTGGCGACGGCGAAGTCGCGGCCCTCCTCGGCCCAGGCGCTCAGCTCGGTGGCCAGGTCAAGCATCCCGGGCCGCCGTCAGGACGCGGTCGGGCCGGATCGGCAGATGACGGTGGCGGACGCCGGTGGCGTGCCAGACCGCGTTGGCGACGGCGGCCGCCGCGCCCACGATGCCGATCTCGCCGATGCCCTTGATGCCGACGGGGTCCTCGGGGTCGGCGTCGTCCACCCAGTCGGCCTCGACGGCGGGCACGTCGGCGTGCGCGGCCACGTGGTAGCCGGCGAGGTCGGCGCCGTAGTGGCCGCCGGACGCCCGGTCGCGTACCGCCTCCTCGTGCAGGGCCATGGAGATGCCCCAGGTCATACCGCCGATGAACTGGCTGCGGGCGGTGAGCGGGTTGACGATGGTGCCGGCCGCGAAGATGCCGAGCATGCGGCGTACGCGTACCTCGCCGGTGGCGGGGTCGACGGCGACCTCGGCGAACTGGGCGCCGTAGGCGTGGCGTTCCTTCTGGGCGAGGGCGCCGATGGCGGCGGTGGTGTCCGAGCGGACCGTGAGGCCCTCGGGCGGGACGGCTCCACCGAGGGCGAGCCGTCCGCGCAGTTCCTCCGCCGCGAGGGTGACCGCCCAGGACCAGGAGCGGGTGCCCATCGAGCCACCGGCGATCATGGCCGGGCCGAGGTCGCTGTCCCCGAGGCGTACGTGGACGCGGTCCGTGGCGACGTCCAGCGCGTCGGCGGCGACCAGGGTGAGCGCGGTGCGCGCGCCCGTGCCGATGTCCGCCGCGTTGACCCGCACGGTGAAGGTGCCGTCGGCCTCGGCCGTCACCGCCGCCGTGGACGGTCCCGCCCCCGCACCGAAGGAGGCCGCCGCCGTGCCGGTGCCGAGCAGCCAGCGGCCGTCGCGGCGCACACCGGGACGCGGGTCGCGGTCGGCCCATCCGAACCGGCGTGCGCCCTCGCGGAAGCAGGCGTGCAGGTTGCGGTTGGCGAAGGGCAGTCCGGAGACCGGGCCGCGCTCGGGTTCGTTGCGGGCGCGCAGTTCGATCGGGTCGATGCCCAGTTTCTCGGCGAGTTCGTCGAGCGCCGACTCCAGTGCGAACGAGCCCGGGGCCTCGCCGGGCGCCCGCATGAACGTCGGGGTGGGCACGTCGAGCCGGACGACCCGGTTGGCCGTGTGGTGGGCGACGGCGTCGTACATCACGCGGGCCGGTCCGGCGCCCGACTCGACGAACTGGTGGACGGTCGAGGTGAGGCTCTGGGAGCGGTGTTCGAGCGCGCGCAGCCGTCCGTCGGCGTCGGCGCCGAGCCGGACGCGCTGGGTGGTGGGGCTGCGGTATCCGGCGAGGGAGAACATCTGACGCCGGGTCATCACCACCCGGACCGGCCGCTGCAGGACGGTCGCGGCCATGACGGCGGCGACCTGGTGCGCGCGGACGCCCTTGCTGCCGAAGCCGCCGCCGACGTGCTCGGAGCGCACGTGCACCGAGGCGGGGTCGAGGGAGAACAGGCTGGCGAGTTCGCCCGCGACCCACATGGTGCCCTGGTTGGAGTCGACGACGTCGAGTCGGCCCCCGTCCCAGCGGACCGTCACGGCGTGCGGCTCCATCGGGTTGTGGTGTTCCTCGGGGGTGCTGTACTCGGCGTCCACGACGGCGGCGGACGCGGCGAGTTCGGCCTCCAGGTCGCCCTTCCCGGTCACCGCCGGGCCGAAGCCGCCCGCGTCGTAGGCGGCCGGGTGCTCGGCCGCGAACGCGACGTCGTGCGGCTCCTGGTCGTAGTGCACGACCAGGGCCTCGGCGGCCTCCCTGGCCTGCTCGGAGGTCTCGGCGACGACGAGCGCGACCGGCCAGCCCAGGTGGGGGACCCTGTCGTGCTGGAAGACGGCCGTGGTCGGGTCGGGGGTCATCCCCATGAGGCCCGTGTAGTCGGTCTCGACGCGCGGAGCGTTCTCGTGGGTCAGGACGGCGAGCACGCCCGGCCGCGCGAGCGCGTCGGCGGACTCGATCGCGCGGATCCGGCCACGCGCCACGGTCGACAGCGCCAGCCAGCCGTGGACGAGCCCGGTGAACGGGACCTCCCCGGCGTAGCGGGCCGCTCCGGTGACCTTGTCGCGGCCCTCGATCCGGGTGTGCGCGGTGCCGACGGCGCGCTGGCGTGCGGTGGGGGCGGTGGTCATCGGGTGGCCTCCTCGGAAGACTTGGAGGTGGGTACGGACGTGGCAGGGGGTTCGGAGGCGAGTTCGGACAGGACGGCCACGACGAGGTTGCGCATCAGCGTCACCTTGTACGTGTTGTGCGGCAGCGGTTTCGCGGCGGCGAGTTCGGCGTCGGCGGCGGCCGCGAAGGTCGCGGCGTCGGCCGGCGCGCCGGTCAGCACACGCTCCGCGGCGTGGGCCCGCCACGGTCGGGAGGCGACCGCGCCGAAGGCCAGCCGCACGTCCCGTACGACGCCGCCCCGGACGTCGAGCGCGGCGGCGACGGAGCCGATCGCGAAGGCGTACGAGGCGCGTTCGCGCACCTTGCGGTAGCGGGAGTGCGCGGCGACGGGGGTGGGCGGCAGGGTGACGCCGGTGATCAGGGCGCCCGGCGGCAGGGCGTTCTCCAGGTGCGGGGTGTCGCCCACGGGGAGGTAGAAGTCGGCGAGCGGCGACCGGCCCGGCCCGTGGGGCGTCTCGTACGTCACGACGGCGTCGAAGGCGGCCAGGGCCACGCCCATGTCGGAGGGGTGGGTGGCGACGCAGTGCGAGGAGGCGCCCAGGATCGCGTGGTTGTGGTGCTCGCCCTCGATCGCGGGGCAGCCGCTGCCGGGGTCCCGTTTGTTGCACGGCCGGGTGACGTCGGCGAAGTAGCCGCAGCGGGTGCGCTGCAGGAGGTTGCCGCCGACGGTGGCCATGTTGCGCAGCTGCCCGGAGGCACCGGCCAGCACCGCCTGGGCCAACGCCGGGTAGCGGCGGCGGACTTCCGCGTGCGCGGCGAGGTCGCTGTTGGTGACGGTCGCGCCGATCCGCAGTCCGCCGTCCTCGGTCGCCTCGATCCCGTCGAGCGGGAGTTCGCGGACGTCGACGAGGCGGGCGGGCCGTTCGACGCCGGTCTTCATCAGGTCGACGAGGTTGGTGCCGCCGCCGAGGAAGCGCGCCTCGGGGTCGGCGCCGAGCAGGGCGAGGGCGCCGGAGACGTCGTGGGCCCGCTGGTAGTCGAACTCCCTCACGCAACGGCCTCCTTGGCCTTGGCAGTGCTGTCGGCGGCGGCGCGGGCGACGGCCTCGACGATCGACACGTAGGCACCGCAACGGCACAGGTTGCCGCTCATCCGCTCCCGGATCTCCTCCGGTGTCAGCGGTGGCGCTCCCGCCTCCGGGCGTACGTCGTCGGTGGCGGCGCTGGGCCAGCCCGCCGCGTGCTCCTCGATGACCGCGATGGCCGAGCAGATCTGGCCCGGTGTGCAGTAGCCGCACTGGAAGCCGTCCAGATCGAGGAACGCCTGCTGCACGGGGTGCAGTTCGTCCCCGTCGGCGACGCCCTCGATGGTGGTGATCTCACGGCCCTCGGCCGCCACCGCCAGCTGGAGACAGGAGAGGCCCCGGCGTCCGTCGACGAGGACGGTGCAGGCACCGCACTGCCCCTGGTCACAGCCCTTCTTGGTGCCGGTCATGTCGAGGCGCTCGCGCAGGGCGTCGAGGAGCGTGGTGCGGTGGTCGACGGAGAGCGTGTGCTTCTCGCCGTTGATGTTCAGGGTGATGGCGCTGTACGTCGAGGAGGTGGCTGGGGGCATGATCAGCCTTCTTTCGCGTATCCGGGACATGTCGAAGGGACTCGCTCCGGCGGGCGGTCGCATCAGGAGAACGGACAGTGGGGGTGCCGACGCGGGTCGCGCCGACGCTACGATGAAGCAACCGGACAGCTGTCCGCTCCGGAAAACGTAACGGACAGCTGTCCGCTTAACAAGTACGGGTTTCGGACACGGATCCGCCAGGAGGTCGCGTGCGACAGAAGAAGGACGCCTCCCTGCGCTCGGACGCCCAGCGGAACCGCGAGCGCATCCTGGCGGTCGCGCTGGTCGAGCTGACGCGCGCCGCGGACACACCGCTGAGCAGGATCGCCAGGGAGGCGTGCGTCGGACAGGGCACGTTCTACCGCCACTTCCCCACCAGGGAGGCCCTCGTCCTGGAGGTCTACCGGCACGAGATGCGGCAGGTCGCCGACGCCGCCGCCGAGCTGCTCGCCCTCCGGGAGCCGGACCGGGCGCTGCGCGAGTGGATGGACCGTCTCGCCCGGTTCGCCATGACCAAGGCGGGCCTCGCGGAGGCGATCCGCCAGGCCACCTGCGGCCCTGGCGCCCCCGAGAAACCGGGGCACACGCCGGTCTCCGAAGCCGCCGAACTCCTGTTGCGCGCGGGCGTGGAGGCCGGCACCGTCCGCCCCGACATCACCGTGGACGACTTCTTCCTCGCGATCGCCGGCCTCTGGCAGCTCGACCCCGAGGACTGGCAGCCGCGCGCCACCCGCCTCCTCGACCTCGTCATGGACGGCCTGCGCACCGGGACGACGGCGAGCTGAGCGCGGCGGCGAGTTCGGTGACCCTCGGTTTCACGGCGACCCGTGACTCCACCGACCCGGCACCGACCACGCTCACGCTCAACGGGGCAGCCTGCACGGCGAGTTGACGCGCAGGGGCAGCGCGTGCCGCGCCGGCGTGCCGCGCCTCAGCCGGGTGGCGCTCCGGGGCCCGCCCCGCCCTTGAGCCGCTCCAGGTCGGAGGGCCGGACCTGGATGGCGAGGACGGCGATCAGGGCCGCGATCACGGTGAAGATGGCGGCCATGACGAAGGCGGCCGAGACACCCGCGGTGAGCACCTCGTCGGACCAGGGCGGCGGCAACTGCCCGGTCCGCTCGAACTCCAGTCGCTCGGCCGGGGTCGCCTGGGAGAGGAAGTCCGGGACCTGCTTCTCGGCCTCGTTGGTGCTGGCCGTGCCGTACATCGTCACGAGGATGGAGAGGCCGAGGGACCCGCCGACCTGCTGGGTGGCGTTGAGGAGCCCGGAGGCCGCGCCGGTCTCCGCGGGGGTGACGTTGGAGAGCGCCATCAGGGTCAGCGCCACGAACTCCATGCCCATGCCCAGGCTGAAGACGAGCATCGGGCCGAGCACACTGCCGGCGTAGGTGGAGTGGACGTCGGTCAGGGTCAGCCAGCCCAGGCCCGCCGCCGCGAGGATCGCGCCCACCACCATGAACGGCTTGGGCCCGTACACCGGCAGGAACCGCGAGGTCAGTCCGGCACCGACCGCGATGACGGCGCTGACCGGCAGGAACGCGAAGCCCGTGGCCAGCGGGCTGAAGTCGAGGACGTTCTGGGTGAAGAGCGTCAGGAAGAAGAACATGCCGAAGATCGCGGCGGCCAGGCACAGCATGATCCCGTAGGTGCCGGCGCGATTGCGGTCGGCGAACATGTGCAGCGGGGTGATCGGCTGCCGGGACCGCCGCTCCACCAGCACGAACACCACGAGCAGCACGACGGCGCCGGCGAACGACGCCAGCGTCAGCCCGTCCCGCCAGCCCTCCTGCGCGGCCCGGATGAAGCCGTACACCAGGAGCACCATGCCCAGGGTGGAGGTCAGGGCGCCGGTGATGTCGAAGTGGCCGGGGTGGCGTTCGGACTCCTTGATCCAGCGGGGCGTCGCCAGCGCGATCAGCAATCCGATCGGCACGTTGACGAACAGCACCCACCGCCAGTTCAGCCACTCCACGAGGATGCCGCCCGCGAGCAGCCCGATCGCGCCGCCGCCCGCCGAGACGGCCGCGAACACCCCGAACGCCCGGTTGCGTTCGGGGCCTTCACGGAACGTCGTACTGATCAGCGCCAGCGAGGTCGGGGACGCGATCGCGCCGCCGACGCCCTGGAGGGCGCGGGCGGCGAGGAGTTGGGCCTCGTTCTGGGCGAGACCGCCGAGCAGCGACGCGAGCACGAACAGCAGCACACCGAAGACGAACACCCGCCGCCGGCCGAGGATGTCGCCGGCTCGTCCGCCCAGCAGCAACAGGCCGCCGAACGTGAGCGTGTAGGCGTTGACCACCCATGCCAGGCTCGTCGTGGAGAAGTCCAGCGACCGCTGGATGTCCGGGAGCGCGATGTTCACGATGGTGATGTCCAGCACCACCATCAACTGGCACGAGGCGATGACGAACAGCGCCATCGCGCTTCCACCACCACCTGTTTCCAAGGTGGTGGTCGGCGCTGGGGAGGTGGGCCGCGAGTCGCTCATGACGTGTCGCAAAGGCAAGGTGAGGTGTCACCGAGGCAGGGTGCGGCGGACGGTCGCGTCCACCGCCGCGTTCACTGTTCGACCGTACGCCGCCACCCGGTCCCGCACCACTTGACGGAGAGGGCGCGGACGGTGGCCCGTCCGGGGGGGTCGGGGCGCGCGGGTGCGTGGGGGTGTGCGCGCGGGTCCCAGGTCGAAAAACGGGTGTGCGTGGGAGCCCGGTGGCGTTACGATCCCCGCGATGACTACTCATTCCCTCAGCAGAATGGGGGTCCCGTCCGCGCAAGGTGAGTGCTGATGCTCACCGATGTCGCGAACGGGGATCCCCGGCTTTCCTTCTGGTTGCGCGTGCGCGAGTTCGCCGTGCCACCCTCCATGATCGAGACGGCGACCGCCCGCCGTGCCGTCGGCGACTGGGCCGGTGCGTGTGCCGCCGCAGCCGTCGACCTCGACTTCGACCTGCGTTCCCTGGCCGGCCGACACGGCTCGGCGCTGGCGTCCCGAGTCCGGGCGGACCTACGGCACTTGGCGCCCGATCTGCTGCGCTGGCACATGCCGCGGGTCGCCCCCGACGGGCTGCTGCGACCGGGCCTGACCCTCACCCTGGCCACGTACGGGGCGGCGGAGGGTGCCGGGCCGGGCCCCGTACATCTGGTGGCCCGCACTCCCCCGGCCTGGGCGGACGCCGGTCAGCGGATCGGGCTCGCCCTGTGGGAGGGCTCCCGGTCCGGGCCCGACGCCCGTGGCCATCCTCATCCACGGCCCAGCCGTCGCCACCGGTTCGATCTGCACCGCCATCTCTGGGACGCGCGCAGAGCCCCTGAACTGCGGGCCCGTGCGGGAGCGGACCGACCGGCCGCCGGCACACCACCGACGCACCCGCACCCGCACCCGACGCTGCCTCCGTCGGCGGCTTCGTCGGCGGCTTCGGACGAGTGGTGGGCGTGGGCGGCGGAACACGGCTGTGCCGTGGACCGGTGGGCGGAGGAGGCGGCGATCGTGCTGCGCGCCGAAGGGCGGTCCACCGGTTCCGTCCTCGTACGGTGCGGCGCCCGACGGCGGCTCCTGCTGGACGTGGGCCCGGACGCCGTGACGGGCGGGGGCCCGGCCGATGACGCCACGCCGGACGCGGACGACGGCACCCGGCCGGCCGCGCCGCGGATCACGGCCGTGCACGGCGACGACGGTGCCCTCGGCGCGCTGCCGGTGCTGCCCGACGCCGCGACCTGGGTCCTGCCCGACCTGGAGCTGATCCGTGCCGGTGCCATCGACGCCGGGCGGCTGCATCCGCTGGTCGCGTCGGCGCTCGTACCGGATCACGTGCCGTCGGCCGCGGCCGCGGCCGAGGCCCCGGACCGGGCAGGGCAGCCGCGGATCGTGGAGTGCCGGGGGGAGCGCCACCGGATCGGCCTGGTCGACGGGGTGCTGGTGGCCCTCGACCACGACCCGGCCGAACTCCGGCGCGAGGAACTGCTGGTCGCGCTGACCGGCACCCCGCTCCCCTGTCTGCGGGTCATCGACGAGGCACATCGTCGCCCGGACTGTCTGTCCGGTGTGCGCGAGCGCCTGGACCACGGGGACGTCGACGGTGCGCTGGCGATCGTCGAAGGGCTTCTGGGCCCCGAGGCGATCCTGCGCGACGGCCCACTGCGGGACGAGTTGGAGTCCGCCGCGCGCCGACGGATCGCCTACGGCCTGTACCGGGCCGGTCTCGCCGAACCCCTGCCCGGCCGGGTCCGCTCCAACGTCGGCCGCCGCCCGTCCCGTCAGCGCCGCCCCCGCATGGCGACGTTCTTCTGACCGCACGCCCACGTCTGACCGCACACCCACTTCTGACCCCACACCCGGCGCGCCACCGACCGCGCGCGTTCGACTTCAGCCTTCTACACCCCAAGGTGATCACACATGCCCACACGCACTCCTTTCGCCATGCCCGCCGACGCCGACCCGCTCTCCCAACTGGACGTCGCCGCAGACCTGTTGACCATGCTGCGGACCACGACCACCGAACCGCGCCCCGACATCCAGCTGGAGGCGCTCACCCTGGCCGTCGCCGCGGATCTGCCCGTACTGCTGTGGGGTGAGCCGGGGATCGGCAAGACCGCGGCGCTGACCCAGCTCGCAGCCTCCCTGGATCTACCGCTGACGACCGTGATCGCCAGCGTGCACGAGCCGTCCGACTTCTCGGGCCTGCCGATCGTGGGGGACGACCCGGCCGAGCAGGGTGTCCCGATGGCTCCGCCGGACTGGGCGGTGCGGCTGGTACGGGCCGGCCGGGGGCTGCTGTTCCTGGACGAGCTGTCGACGGCGCCGCCCGCCGTCCAGGCGGCCCTGCTGCGGCTGGTGCTGGAGCGCAGGATCGGCGCGCTCCAACTGCCGCCCGACGTACGGATCGTGGCCGCCGCCAACCCCAGGTCCTCGGCGGCCGACGGCTGGGAGCTGAGCCCGCCGCTGGCCAACCGTTTCGTGCACCTCCAGTGGACGCACGACCACGAGGTCGTCGTACGGGGGCTCGGGGGGACGTGGCCCCGGGCCACTCTGCCGCTGCTGGCACCGGAGCGGCTGGCGGAGGCGGTGGACTTCGCCCGGCGCGCGGTGTGCACGCTGCTGGCCGCCCGGCCCAAGCTCGTGCATCAGCTGCCCAACAGCGAGAGCCGACGCGGTGGGCCCTGGCCGTCGCCGCGGAGCTGGGAGATGACGCTGCGTCTGATCGCCTTCGCGACCGCCGCCGGTGTCTCGCGCGACGTGCTGTCCCTGCTGGTCAGGGGCACCGTGGGCGACGGCCCTGGACTGGAGCTGCTGGCCGCCCTGGACCGGCTGGACCTGCCCGATCCCGAGGTGCTGCTCGCCGACCCCACGGCGGCGGAGCTGCCCCAGCGGGGGGATCTGCGCCAGGCGGTGCTCGACGGGGTGGTGGCGGCGGTCCGGTCACGGCCGGACAAGGCCCGCTGGGACGCGGCCTGGGCGCTGCTGGTCCTGGCGCTGGAGACGGGGGCACCGGATCTGGTGGTCGTCCCCGCCACCACCCTGGCCTCGCTGCGCCGCGACGACTGGGACGTCCCGACGGAGATCGAGAACCTCGCGGGAGTCGTTCTCCTCTCCCGGCGGGCGGACGAGGCGGCGGCCCGCGCGAAGACGGCGACGAAGGTACGCCGATGAGCACGGACACCGACACCGGCCGGGGAACGCCGTCCACGAACCGCGAGGGCACCCTCGACCTCGACAAGCTCTTCACCGCCCGGCTCCAGGCGGCGCGGGCCCGGCCCTATCTGGCGACGGCACTGTTCGCGCTGCACACCGTCGAGTCCCGGCAGGTGCCCACCATGGGCGTGGACCGGTACTGGCGGTGCTACGTCTCGCCGGACTTCGTGGACCGTACTCCGGTGGAGGAGCTGGCCTCGGTGTGGGTGCACGAGGTGTCGCATCTGCTGCGGGACCATCACGGGCGCAGCGACCGGGTCGCGAAGGAACGGGACCTGACCGGCCCCGGGGACCGGCTGCGGATGAACATCGCCGCCGACTGCGAGATCAACGACGACGCGTTCGGCGACGGACTGGTCACGCCCTCGGGGGCCGTGCTGCCGTCGTTCCTGAAGCTGCCCACGGGACAGCTGATGGAGGAGTACCTGTGGGAGTTCCGGCTCGGGCCCCGCACCAGGGAGTTGGCGTGGCTGGACTGTGGCAGCGGCGCCGACGGTCTGGAGCGGGAGTGGGAGCTGGGCCCGGACGGGGCGCACGGCCTGAGCGAGCAGGAGCGGGACGCGGTCCGGTTCCGGGTGGCCCAGGGCATCAAGGGCCGTCCGGGGTCCGCGCCCGAGGGCTGGAAGCGCTGGGCGGAGGAGGCGTTCCATCCGCCGCAGCCGTGGCGGGCGTTGCTGGGTGCGGCGGTCCGGTCGGCGGCCTCCGCGCCGGGCGCCGGTGAGGACTACAGCTACGGCCGGCCGTCGCGGCGCTCCGCCGGTGTGCCGGGCACGGTGCTGCCGAGCCTGCGGCGCCGCCCGCCCCAGGTCTCCGTGATCATCGACACCTCGGGGTCGGTCAGTGACGCGGAACTGGGCAGCGCCCTGCTGGAGGTCGCCGCGATCTCCCGGGCCGTGGGAGGGCGCCGTGACCTGGTCACCGTCGTGCCGTGCGACGCGGCGGCCCGGATCGCCCACCCGCTCTGCCGGGCGGAGGGCATCCCGCTGCTGGGCGGCGGCGGAACGGACCTGCGCGCGGGGTTCGCCAGGGCGCTCCGCAGCCACCCCAGGCCCGATGTCGTCGTGGTCCTGACCGACGGCCAGACCCCCTGGCCCAGCTCCCGGCCGCCGTGCCGAACGGTGGTCGGCCTGTTCCCCCGGCACCACGTACACACCACGTGGGACGAGGACGACCCCGACTACATACCGGACTCTCCGCCCGACTGGGCGCGCGTGGTCCACATCGGTTAGGCCGGAGACGCATCGTCGCCGCCGCCTCGTCATCCGCTCGCGACCTTCTTCACGATCCCCCCATGACAATGAAAACGATTATCGATAAGGTGCACATGTCAAGCCGGGCACCTCCTTGTCGAGGTGTCGTCGGGCTGCCCTGACGCCTGAACGCACCGCACGAAAAGGGGAGCTGTGGCTCATCTGTTGGTGGTCGAGAGCTGGGTCGGATCGATGAGCAGGCTGCTCCCACGGGCCATCCGGGAGGGCGGTCACGAGTTCACGTTCCTCACCCGCGACCTGCACCACTACCTGCGCTCGGCCCCCGAGGGCACGTCCCATCCGCTGCTGGGCGCGCGGAACGTGGTCACGGCCGACACCAACGACCTCGACACCCTGCTGCCGGAGACCGAGCGCCTGCACTCGGTGTTCGGCTTCGACGGGGTGATCTCGTCCTGCGACTACTACCTGCCGACCGTGGCCCGGATCGCCGGGCACCTCGGACTGCCCGGGCCCGGTCCGGGGGCTGTCGCGGACGCCTGCCGCAAGGACGCCACCCGCCGGGTGCTCGCCGACGCCGGCGTGCCCGGCCCCCGCTTCGCCCTGCACGAGGAGTGGGCCGACCTCGCCCGCGCGGCACGGGAGATCGGCTACCCACTGGTCGTCAAACCCGTCGACCTGTGCGCGGGCATGTATGTGCGGAGGGTGGACGACGAGGTCGAACTCGCCGCCGCAGTACGGTCGTTGGCCGACTTTCCGCTGAACGCGCGCGGGCAGCGCCGGGTGCCCGCCGTGCTCCTCGAAGAGCTGCTGACCGGACCCGAGGTGAGCGTCGAGACCGTGTCCCACGCGGGAGCGGTGCACGTCGTGGGTGTGACCGACAAGAGCATCGGCGGG
Source organism: Streptomyces sp. SP18BB07 (assembly GCF_036322545.1). Classification (NCBI taxonomy): domain Bacteria; kingdom Bacillati; phylum Actinomycetota; class Actinomycetes; order Kitasatosporales; family Streptomycetaceae; genus Streptomyces; species Streptomyces sp. SP18BB07. The sequence continues at coordinate 269,066 of NZ_JAQYWT010000360.1, read as the reverse complement.
GCGCCCGCGTTCATCGAGACCGGGCACATGTTCCCCGCCGCGCTGACGGGCGCCGACACCGAGGCGGCCGAACAGACCGCGCTGAGCGCGCTCAAGGCGCTCGGGCTGACCGACGGCGTCGTCGCCCACACCGAGATCAAGCTGACCCCGGCCGGTCCGCGTGTGGTCGAGGTGAACCCCCGGCCCGCCGGGAACCGCATCACCGAACTGGTCCGCCATGTCACCGGCATCGACCTCGCCGCGGCCGCCGTGGAGGTCGCCCTCGGCCGCGAACCCGACCTGCGGCGCCGGGAGACCGGCCTGCGCAGCGCGGCCGTCGGCTTCCTCGTGCCGGAGACCTCGGGCACCCTCGCATCCCTGGACGGCGGTGAACTCGCCGACGCCGAGAACGTGCTGGAGGTCCAGCTCGCCGAGCCCGGCCGACAGGTCAAGTCGGCGGGCAGCAACAACGAGTACCTCGGCCACGTCATGGTGGGCGACCCCGGCGGGCTGGGCGCGCGCGAGCGGGTCGAGGCGCTGTTGGGCGAGTTGAGCGCCGGGCTGGTGATCCGGTGAGCGCCGTCGCGCCGGTGGCCGGGACGGTCACGTACGAAGAACTGCTGGAGCGGGCCCGGGCCGGCCTGCTCGGGCCGGATCCCGGAACGCTGCGCATCGCGGTGGCGTTCGTGACCCGGCAGGCCGTGCGCCACGACGGGCGGGGCACCGGCTACCGCAACGAGGTGCTCAGTCTGCGTCTCGCCGGTGCCGTGGGGTCCTGCGCGGTCGAGCCCGGTGCCCTGCCGGACGCGGCGATCGACGACTGTGTCGGGGCAGATGTCGCCCGGCTCCTGGAGCATCCGCTGCCGCCGGTGCGGGTGGCCGCGCTGGACGCCTATCTGATGCACGTCCGCCCGCACACCCCCGACAACGGGGCACGGCCGTTCCCCCTCCCGGCCGGTACGTCGCTGGAGAAGTCACGGGCGCGGGCACGGGCCGTCGTCGAGCTGCTCGACCTGCCGTCGGGCGCGACCGTGCTCGTGGTCGGAGTCGTCAACTCCCTTCTGGAGGCGCTGCGTTCACGAGGACTGCGCTATGTGCCGTGCGATCTCAAGGGCGGGGTCACCGAGTGGGGCGAGGAGGTCGTCACCGACGCGCTCGACGCGGCCGAGCGCTGTGACGCGCTGCTGGTCTCCGGGATGACGCTGAGCAACGGTTCCTTCGAGCCGCTGCGGCGACACGCCCTGTCGCACGACAAGCAGTTGGTGATGTTCGCGCAGACGGGCAGCGCGGTGCTGCCCCGGTTCCTCGGGCACGGGGTGAGCGCGGTGTGCGCGGAGCCGTATCCCTTCTTCTGGCTGGACGCGGGCGCGGGCACGCTGCACCGCTACCGCGCGCAGAGCCCGGGATCGGCAGGCGGCCGGTGACCTCCTCGACCGTCCTGCGCACCGTCGCTCGGCCGGAGCTGCTGTCCCTCGTCGGACGGACACCGCTGGCGCGCATCACCGCCGATCTGCCCGGCCCGCAGCCGGGGTTCTGGGCCAAGCTGGAGGGGCTCGCGGCCGGCGGGATGAAGGCACGGGCCGCCGTGTCCATGTTGCTGGGCGCCCGGGAGCGCGGTGAACTGCGGCCCGGCGCGCCGGTGGTGGAGTCGACGTCCGGCACGCTGGGCATCGGGCTCGCCTTCGCCGGGCAGGCCCTCGGCCATCCGGTCGTGCTGGTCGGCGACAGCGAACTGGAGCCGTCCATGCGGCAGTTGCTGCGCTCGCACGGCGTACGGCTGGAGCTGGTGGACCGCCCGGCGGCACGGGGCGGCTGGCAGGCGGCGCGCCTCGCCCGGCTGCGGGAGCTGCTCGCCGTCCTGCCCGGGGCGTACTGGCCCGACCAGTACAACAACCCCGACAACACCGCCGGATACGCCTCGCTCGCCGCCGAACTCGCCGTTCAGCTCGATCACTTGGACATCCTGGTGTGCAGCGTCGGCACCGGCGGCCACAGCGCGGGCATCATCGGCCCCCTGCGCCGGCACTGGCCGGCGCTGCGCCTCATCGGCGTCGACTCCACCGGCTCGACGATCTTCGGCCAGCCGGCCCGGCCGAGGCTGATGCGCGGCCTCGGCAGCAGCATCCATCCGCGCAACGTCGCCTACGACGCCTTCGACGAGGTGCACTGGGTCGGCCCGGCGGAGGCCGTCGACAGCTGTCGCCGTCTCGCCCGCGGCAGCTTCGTCAGCGGCGGCTGGAGCACCGGCGCGGTCGCGCTCGTCGCCGCCTGGGCGGCCCGCGTCCACCCGGGCGCCGTCGTCGCCACCGTCTTCCCGGACGGCCCGCACCGCTACCTCGGCAGTGTCTTCGACGACGACTTCGCCGCCGCCCACGGCCTCGACCCGGCCTCCGCCGCCGCGCGACCGGTGGAGATCCCCCATCCCCGCGCGGCCGAGGCCGTCGGCTGGGTGCGCTGCGGCAGGGTCGCCGACCCGCTCGACGTCCCCCCTTCGGAAGAGAGACTGTGAAGGCAAGCCGGCGCACCGTGCGCCTCGAACTCGCCGAACCGTTGCGTATCTCCCGCTCCACCATGTCCGCACGTGACGCGGTCTGGCTCACCGTGCGGGACGACGACGGGGTCCAGGGCCACGGTGAGGCCGTCACCAGCGTCTACTACGGCCTCGACACCGACACGCTGGGCCGGTTCCTCACGGAGGCCGCCTCCGACCTGCGGCGGTTCCCCGATCCGGAGAGAGCCCTGGAGGCCCTGCGCGGCGGCGGACCAGTCGGTTCTCCCGACGCTCCCCCGGCCGTGACCGCCGCCGTCGACGCCGCGCTCCTCGATCTCGTCGGCAAGCGGGCCGGAGCCCCGGTGCACCGCCTGCTGGGCGCGCCCGGCGCGCCGGCGGCCGCCACCGCCCGGACCATCGGCATCACCTCGCCCGCGCGGGCCGCGGCCGAGGTGGGCCGCCTCGCCGCGAGCGGCTTCGCGGTCGTCAAGGTCAAGGCCGGGGCACCCGACCCCGAGAGCGACATCGCCCGCGTACGGGCCGTCCGCGCCGCCGCACCCCGGCTCCGGCTCCTCCTCGACCCCAACGGCGCCTGGACGCCCGCCCAGGCGGACGCCCTGCTGCCGCGCTTCGCGGAGCTGGGCGTGGAGGCGGTCGAACAGCCCGTAGCCCCGGGCGCCCCGGAGACGCTCGCCGCCCTGGCCGAGCGCTCCCCGCTGCCGATCATCGCCGACGAGGACGCCGTGGGGCTGGAGGACGTCCGGCGGCTGGCCGGACGGGTGCACGGGGTCAACGTCAAGCTCGCCAAGTGCGGCGGTGTCCACGCGGCATTGCGGATCGCCGAGCTGATCGAGGGCAGCGGGACCGAGCTGATGCTCGGCTGCCTCACCGCCAGCAGCCTCGGACTCGCCCCGGCCGTCCACCTCGTGGACCGCGCCCGCTGGGTGGACCTCGACGGGCATCTCCTGCTCGCCGACGACCCGTGGACCGGCATCGGCGGCACCGACGGCGTCGTACGCACAACAGACGCACCCGGCCTCGGAGTTCGGCTCCGCGCGGCCCACGAGACGGAGGAGGACCACCGTGCAGACGTGGCATGAGATACGCCGCTTCCCGTTCGCGGTCCGCCTGCTGCTGATCAATCAACTCGGCGTCAACATCGGGTTCTACCTGCTGATCCCCTACCTCGCCACGCACCTCACCGAGAACCTGGGCATGTCGGCGGCCGTCGTCGGCATCGTCCTGGGTGTCCGCAACCTCAGTCAGCAGGGCCTGTTCATCATCGGCGGCTCCGCCTCGGACCGGCTCGGCGCGCGGGGCGTCATCATCGCCGGATGCGCCCTGCGGACCGTCGGGTTCGGGCTGTTCGCGCTCGGCGACGGGCTGGCGGTGCTGCTCGCCGCGTCGGTGCTCAGCGGGCTCGCCGGGGCGCTGTTCAACCCGGCGGTGCGGGCGTATCTGGCGCAGGAGGCCGGGGAGCGCAAGGCGGAGGCGTTCGCGCTGTTCAACGTGTTCGCGACGACGGGCGCCCTGATCGGGCCGCTGCTGGGCAGCGCCCTGCTGCTGGTGGACTTCCGTACGTCCGCTCTCACGGCCGCCGGGATCTTCGCCGTGCTGACCGTCGCCCAGGCCCTCGTCCTGCCGGCGCGGCAGGTCGAGCCGAGCGGCGGCGGTGTCCTCGGGGACTGGCGGGAGGTGCTCGGCAACCGGGCCTTCCTGGCCTTCGCGCTCGCCATGGTCGGCATGTTCACCCTGGAGAACCAGCTGTACCTGCTGCTGCCGGCCGGTGCCCGGGAGGCCACCGGCTGGGACGGGGCCGCGGGTCTCGTCTTCCTCGTCGGGACACTCGCGAACCTCGCGCTTCAACTGCGCATCACCAAGACGCTCAAGTCGCGCGGCGACAGGGCGCGTTGGATCGGTGTGGGGCTCGCCGTGACCGGTCTGGCGTTCCTGCCACCGGCGGTCGGGGCCGGGCTCGGCGTCTCCGGATGGACCGCCGCCGTACCCGTCCTCCTCGGCGCGCTGCTCCTCTACCTGGGCCTCATGGTGGCCTCGCCGTTCGTGATGGAGCTGATCCCCCGCTTCGGCCGCCCGGAGCTGACCGGCACGTACTTCGGGATCTTCTACGTCGTCTCCGGTGTCGCGGCCGCCGTCGGCAACACCGTCGTCGGGTGGGCCATGGACGCCGGGGAGGGCGGCGGCCACGCGTGGCTGCCGTGGGTGTGCTGCGCCGCGTTCGGCCTCATGTCGGCGGCCGGTGTCGGCTGGCTGCACCGGCTGGGGGCGCTGCCCGCGAACCCCGAGGCCGCCGAAGCCGCCGAAGCCGCCGAGAAGAGCAACGCATGACGCACGCCAACCTCCTCACCGACAACCCGGAGCTGTACGAGGCCCGCTTCCCCGACCCCGAGCGGCTGGCCGGGCGCTGGGCCGAGGACTGCCTGCGGCGCCACGGGGCCGGACCGCGGGTCCTGGACCTGGGCTGCGGCACCGGACGCGACGCCGCCCACCTGCACACCGTCGGCCGTACGGTGACCGGCGCCGACCTCTCCGAAACGATGCTCGCCCACGCCCGCGTCCGGCATCCCGGTCCGGCGTACGTGCGGGCCGATCTGCACGGCTTCGACCTGGGCCGGGCGGCCTTCGACGCGGTCGTCTGCCTGGACAGCTCCCCGCTGTACTGCCACACCAACGCCCAGCTCGACGGCTTCCTCTCCTCCTGCCGCCGGGCGCTGGCACCCGATGGGCTGCTGGTAGCCGAGATGCGCAACGGCGCCTATTTCCTGGGCCGTACCGACCTGCTCGACACCCCGACCGTCCACGGATTCACCTGGCAGGGCACCGCCTACCGGTCCACCACCACCCTCACCGTCGACCGCACCGCCCAACTGCTGCGCCGTACCCGCGTCTGGACCTCGGACGACGGCGCGGCCCGCGTCGAACAGCGGTCCGCCTGGCGGCTGTTGTTCCCGCAGGAGCTGCGCCACCTCCTGACCGCGCACGGCTTCGAGGTGCTCGAACTGCACGACGGGCCGGGCCCTCGCACCGAACCGCCGTGGCGGGAGGGCCGGTTGCCGGGCGATACGGCGGACGCGGACCGCCTGCACGTCGTCGCACGCGTCGCCTCCCCCACCCACTGATCCCCTCCTCGCCCTTCCTCCCTCTCGACACCCAAGGAACCCTCATGCACGACGAACGTTTCCCCGGTCTGCGCCGACGCGGCTTCCTCGCCGCCACGGGCGCCGCGACGCTCGGCGCGCTCGCCCTGACCGCGTGCGGCGCGGACGACACGGACTCCGGAGCGAGCGGCGACAGCGGCACCCCCAAGCGGGGCGGACGGCTGCGCGCCGCGTTCGCGGGCGGCGGCGCGAGCGAGACCCTCGACCCGCACCTGGCCAATCTGTTCGCCGACGTCGCCCGGGCCAAGGCCCTCTACGACAAGCTCGCCGACTACGGGGCCGATCTGTCCGCCCAGCCGCGCCTCGCCACCAAGTGGGAGTCGAACAAGACCCTGGACCGCTGGCAGGTCACCCTGCGCGAGGCCACCTTCCACGACGGCAAACCGGTCACCGCCGAGGACGTCCTCTACAGCTACCGCCGGATCGCCGACCCCGAGAAGGCGTTCCGCGCGAAGGCGTCCCTGGAGCCCATCGACCTCGACGCGAGCCGGGCCACCGGTGAGCGGTCCGTCGAGTTCGTGCTGAAGCGGCCGACCGCCGAATTCCCCAACGTGCTGGCCGCGTTCGGCGCGTACATCGTGCCGAAGGACGCGGGGAAGAACGCCGGGGACTTCGACAAGAAGCCGATCGGCTCCGGCCCCTTCCGCTTCGTCTCCTTCTCCCCCGGCCGCTCGGCCGTCTTCCGCCGCTTCGACGCCTACTGGGAGGGCGCACCGCACCTCGACGAGCTCGAGTTCGTCGTCGCCAACGAGGAGTCGGCCCGGGTCAACGCGCTCCTCGGCGGCCAGGTCGAGTACGCCCACGAGCTCAACCCCACCACCGCCCGCGCCCATGAGGGCAAGGGACAGATCGAGATCGTCCGGCTGCGGGGCAGCGCCATGCAGGGGTTCTGCATGAAGACCGACCGGCCGCCCTTCGACGACAAGCGGGTCCGGGAGGCGTTCTTCCTGATCGCCGACCGGCAGGAACTCGTCGACGGCGCCCTGTCCGGCGCGGGCGTCGTCGGCAACGACCTGTTCGGCAAGGGCTACGAGTACTACGCCGCCGACCTCCCGCAGCGCGAGCAGGACCTCGACCGGGCCCGAGCCCTGCTGAAGCAGGCCGGCGCGGAGAAGCTGAAGGTCACCCTGGACACCTCCGCCGTGGCCGCCGGGTTCACCGAGGCGGCCAGCATCTTCAAGGACCAGGCCGCCAAGGCGGGCGTCACGGTCGAGGTGCGGATGGGCAGCAAGGACTCGTACTGGAGCGACATCCTCGACTCCGGCACCCTCGCCTGCTACCGGTCCGGTGCCATGCCCATCGAGGCCCACATCTCGCAGCGGCTGCTCACCGACTCCACCACCAACGCCACCAAGTGGCAGCACAAGGACTTCGACGCCCTCTACCAGCAGGCCCAGTCGACGCGGGACAAGACACAGCGGGCGGCCGTCTACGAGCGGATGCAGCGCCGGCTGTACACCGAGGGCGGCTTCCTGATCTGGGGGTTCGCCGACTGGATCCTCGGCACGGCCAAGACGGTGAAGGGAGTGGAGACCAAGGCCCCCGCCAACACGCTCGACTGGGCACGCTTCGACAAGGTGTGGCTGGCGTGACTCCAGGGTCCGCCGGCGCCTCGAAGGGGCGCGGGGAACCGCGCGACCAGCCACGACGGCGCGGCGGCAGCCGGACGACGGATCGCGGCACAGCGTTCGTCGCCCGGCGCCTCCTGCTCGGCGCGGCCCAGACCGTGGCCGTCGTGCTGCTGGTCTTCGCGCTCACCGAGGCGCTGCCGGGCGACGCCGCGGTCGCGCTGGCCGGCGACCAGCCCGACCCGGCGCGCATCGCCGCCATCCGCGAGGCGATGCACCTCGACCGGCCGGTGCACGAACGACTGGCCGACTGGGCGACGGGTCTGCTGCACGGTGACTTCGGCACCTCGCTGACCTCCGGCCGCCCGGTCGCCCAGTACATCGCCGACGGCTTCGGGCCGACGCTGCTGCTCGCCGCGCTCACCGTGGCGCTGCTCGTCCCGATCGGCTTCGGGCTCGGCGTGCTGGCCGCCCGCCACGAGGGCGGCCCGGTCGACCGCCTGGTCAGCTCACTGACGCTCGCCGTGTACGCGGTTCCCGAGTTCGCCCTCGGGGTGCTCCTGGTGACCGTGTTCGCGCTGCGACTGGGCTGGCTGCCGCCGACCGCCGTCGGCTACGGCACCGACCTCCTCGCCCACCCGGCCGCCCTCGTCCTGCCCGTCCTCGTCCTGCTGTCCCGGCCCGTCTGCTCCCTCGTCCGGCTGGTCCGGGCCGGCATGGTCGACGCCCTCGCCTCCCCGTACGTCGCCCACGCCCGCCGGTACGGCGTGTCCGGCGCCCGCGTCCTCTACACCCACGCCCTCCCGAACGCCCTCGCCCCGGCCGCCCAGCAACTCGCCCGCACCATCGACTGGTTGCTGTGCGGCGTCATCGTCGTGGAGGCCCTCTTCGTGATCCCCGGACTCGGCACCGTCCTCCTGAACGCCGTCGCCGAACGCGATGTCCCCGTCGTCCAGGGCCTCGCCGTGGTCTTCGGCGTCCTGACCGTCGTGCTCAACCTGGGCGCGGACGTGGTCGCCCGACGGCTGGCTCCCCGAGCGGGGGTGGCGGCGTGACGACGGGCACGGACATCGGCCCGCCCGGCACGGAAGCCACCCCGCGCACCCGGCGCCGGCCCACGGGCCGTTTCGCGCTCGGCCTCACGGTCATCGCCGTCCCGCTCGTCCTCGCCCTGCTGGGACCGGTGTTCGCGGGCGAGCCGACCGCACGGGCCGCTTCGTTCACGCTCGGCGACGGGCACTGGCTCGGCACGGACTTCGTGGGCCGGGACGTGTGGCAGCAGGTGCTGCACGGCGGCCGGCCGGTCGTGCTGACCGCGCTCGGCGCCGGAGTGCTGGCCTATCTCATCGCCCTGCCGGTCGGTCTCGTCGCCGCGCTGACGCACCGGCGCTGGCTGGAGGAACTGCTGATGCGACCGCTGGACGTCCTGATCGCCGTCCCGTCACTGCTGCTGATCCTGCTGGTCGCGTCGGTCCTCACCCCGGGAGCCGTCGGCCTCGCCCTGCTCGTCGCGCTGATCAACGTGCCCGACGCGGCCCGGCTCGTCCGCGCCGCCGCCACGGAGGCCGCCGCCCGGCCGGTCGTCGAGGCGCTGCGTCTCCAGGGCGAGAGCTGGTGGCGCACGGCCGTCGGCTACGTCGGCCGGACGATCCTGCGCACCCTCGGCGCCGACGCCGGCACCCGGCTGACCGGGGTGCTCTACCTGGTCGCCACGGCCGCCTTCCTCGGAGTCGGGGTGACCCCGGACGCGGCCGACTGGGCGGTGATGGTCGACCGCAACCGCACCGGCCTGTTCGTGCAGCCGTGGGCCGTGGTCGTCCCCGCCCTGCTGATCGTCGCGCTGACGACAGGCACGAACCTCCTCTTCGACGCGGCGCTGGAGAGGCCCGGTGGTCGACAGGCACGGAAGGAACGACGTTCGTGACGCGGTACGACGACAAGAGCGGCACGACCGCCCCGGCCCCCCTGGCCGAACTCACGGACCTCCGGGTCGAGGTGGGCGGACGGGCGATCGTGGACGGGGTGAGTCTGCGGGTGCTGCCCGGCAGGGTCACCGCGCTGGTGGGTGCCTCGGGCAGCGGAAAGACGACCACCGGGCTGGCGCTGCTCGGGGAGTTCCCGGTGGGCGCACGCGTCACCGGCGAGGTCCGCTCGGCGGCCGAAGGGCGCGGCGGAGCCGGGGGCCTCGTCGGATACGTGCCCCAGCACCCGGCCTCCGTCCTCAACCCCGCCCGCCGGATCGGCGCCCTCCTGACCGACATCGCCCGTCCACGCGTACGTCATCTCCCGCGCGGCCGGCGCCGGGCGGCCGCGCGGGCACAGGTGCTCCGCGCTCTCGCCGACGCCCGACTCCCGGACGCCGAGGCCCTGTTGCGTCGCCACCCGCACCAGCTCTCCGGCGGTCAGCAGCAACGCGTCGTCCTCGCCCAGGCCCTCCTGCTCGGCGCCGAGGTCGTCGTCGCCGACGAGCCCACCACCGGCCAGGACACGCTGACCAAGAGCCTCGTCGTCGAACAGTTGGCGACGATCGCCGCGCGCGGCATCGCGGTCGTCCTGCTCAGCCACGACCTCGATGTCGTCCGCTCGCTCGCCGACGAGGTCCATGTCATGCGGGCGGGACGTGTCGTGGAATCGGGACCGACACAGCAGGTGTGGTCGGCGCCCCGGCATGCATGGACGCGCCAACTTCTCGGCGCGCAGGCGTCGTTCACCGACCGGGGCGCCACGGACGAGGCGGACGGAACGGCGACCGCGTGCGGCGACCGACCGGTGCTGCGCGTGCGGAGCCTCGTCGCCCGCCACCGCGACGGCTCACGGGGTACCGCAGTGACCGTGCGGGCGCCCGAACTCGACTTCCACGCGGGGCAGTTGCTGGCCGTCGTCGGCCGTTCCGGCAGCGGCAAGACCACGCTGGCCCGCTGCCTCGCCGGACTCCACCGCGACCAGGACGGCGAACTCCTCCTCGACGGCACTCCCCTGCCCCGCAGCCTGCGCGACCGCGCCCGGGGGCAGTTGGCGGCCGTGCAGTACGTCTTCCAGGACGCCCGTGCCGCGTTCGACGAGCACCGCCCGGTCCTGCGGCAGGTCGCCCGCACGGCGGTCCGGCTGCGCGGAGTCGACGCCGGGAACGCCGAGACCGAGGCGCTGGCGACCCTGAGCCGTCTGGGCCTCCTCCCGGAACTGGCCCACCGTCGCCCCGCCGAGCTGTCCGGCGGCGAACTCCAGCGCGCCTCCCTGGCCCGCGCGCTTCTCGCCCACCCCCGCGTCCTGATCTGCGACGAGATCACCTCGGGCCTGGACACGGTCAGCCGACGCGGCATCCTCGACGTCCTCACGGGCCTGCTCGGCACCGGCCCGGGCACCGGAACGGCTCCCGCCGCACCGGCGCTGGTCCTGATCACCCACGACCTGGACACCGCCTCCGTCGCCGATCGCATCGCCGTCATGGACGCGGGGGAGATCGTCGAGCAGGGCCCCGCCCGTCAACTCCTCACCACACCACGGCACCCCTTCACGGCTTCGCTCGTCGCCGCGGACCGCGTATAAAGGGACGCGTTCCGTAACGAGGCATCAACAGGGCGTACGGGCGTATGAGTTGAAGGGTAGGCGTATGGGCACGGGCAGGGGCCGGATCGGCGTCGCGGTGGCGGCGTCCCTGGCGTGGGCGCTCACCGGCTGCGGCGGGGACGGCGTCCAGGACGACCGCTCCGACGGCGGCGACAGACCACCGTCGGAGACGCGACAGCAGCCGACCACGCCCCCAGCCTCCGCAACCCCCGCTGAGCCCGAAGCCGACGACGACGGCGACAGGACCGGCAGCAAAGACGGAGACGGAAACAACGCCCCCGAGGACAAGGGCGCCCTCGACGGTGGACGAGGCGGAGCCGACGGCACCGGCACCGGCACCGGCACCGGCACCGAGGCCTGCTTCGACGGCCGGTGCGAACTCACCGTGTCCGAGCCGCTGTCCATCGAGGTCGACAGCCGTTTCGGCGTCGGTGATCTCCGCGTCACGAAGATCACCGACGACACCGTCGTCCTCCGGTCCTCGGGAGCCGGTACGCACCTCAGCTCCTCGGTCGGCGAGGGCGGCACCGGCGGCCTCAACGGCCTCGGTTTCCGTGTGAAGTCCCTCGAAGGCGGCACGGCGGTGCTGGAGTTCTTCCCCCGCGCCTGAGCCGGCCTCATGTGGTGTCAGCCGATCTCGACGAGCAGGTCGCCGCCCTCCACCTGCTGGATCTTGTTGATGGCGAGGCGGGAGACCCGGCCGGCCTTCGCGACGGTGATGGTGGCCTCCATCTTCATGGCCTCGATGGTGGCGACCGTGGCACCGGCGGCGACCTCGTCGCCCTCGGCGACCGCGAGGGTGACCACCCCGGCGAACGGGGCGGCGACGTGGCCCGGGTTGGAGCGGTCGGCCTTCTCGGTGACGGGGATGTCGGTGGAGGCGGCCTTGTCGCGGATCTGGATCGGCCGCAGCTGGCCGTTCAGGGTCGACATCACCGTGCGCATACCGCGTTCGTCCGCCTCGCCGACGGCCTCCAGACCGATGAGGAGCCGCACACCGGGCTCCAGGTCGACGGCGTACTCCTTGCCGGGGCCGAGGCCGTAGAAGAAGTCCTTGCTGTCGAGGACGCTGGTGTCGCCGTAGGTCTGGCGGTGGTTCTCGAACTCGCGCGTCGGGCCGGGGAAGAGGAGCCGGTTGAGGGTGGCGCGGCGGTCCTTCTCCAGTCCCGCGCGGTCCTCGGCGGTGAGGTCCTGGACGGGCTTGGCGTCGGCGCGGCCCTGGAGGGCCTTGCTGCGGAACGGCTCGGGCCAGCCGCCGGGCGGGGTGCCCAGCTCGCCGCGCAGGAAGCCGATGACGGAGTCGGGGATGTCGAACCGGTCGGGCGTGGCCTCGAAGTCGGCGGGCGTCACTCCGGCGCCGACGAGGTGCAGCGCCAGGTCGCCGACCACCTTGGAGGAGGGGGTGACCTTCACCAGGTGGCCGAGGATGCGGTCGGCGGCGGTGTACATCGCCTCGATGTCCTCGAAGCGGTCGCCGAGGCCGAGCGCGACGGCCTGGGTGCGCAGGTTGGAGAGCTGGCCGCCGGGGATCTCGTGGTCGTAGACGCGGCCGGTCGGGGAGGCGAGGCCCGCCTCGAAGGGGGCGTAGATACGGCGGACGCTCTCCCAGTACGGCTCCAGATCGCCGACGGCCTGGAGATCGAGGCCGGTGGGCCGGTCGGAGTAGTCCGTCGCGGCGACGATCGCGGACAGCGACGGCTGTGAGGTGGTGCCCGCCATGGAGGCCACGGCCCCGTCGACGGCGTCGGCGCCGGCCTGGATCGCGGCGAGGTAGGTGGCGAGCTGGCCGCCCGCCGTGTCGTGGGTGTGGATGTGCACCGGCAGGTCGAACTCGCGGCGCAGCGCGGTGACGAGCTTGGTGGCGGCGGGGGCGCGCAGCAGTCCCGCCATGTCCTTGACGGCGAGGACGTGGGCGCCCGCCTCGACGATCTGCTCGGCGAGCCGGAGGTAGTAGTCGAGGGTGTAGAGCTGCTCGGCCGGGTTGGACAGGTCGGAGGTGTAGCAGAGGGCGACCTCGGCGACGGCCGTTCCGGTGGCGCGTACGGCGTCGATGGCGGGCCGCATCTGGCCCACGTCGTTGAGCGCGTCGAAGATCCGGAAGATGTCGATGCCGGTCTCGGTGGCTTCCTGGACGAAGGCGTCGGTCACCTCGGTCGGGTAGGGCGTGTAGCCGACGGTGTTGCGGCCGCGCAGCAGCATCTGGAGGCAGATGTTGGGTGCGGCGGCCCGGAAGGCGGCCAGGCGCTCCCAGGGGTCCTCGGCGAGGAAGCGGAGGGCGACGTCGTAGGTGGCGCCGCCCCAGCACTCCAGGGAGAGCAGCTGCGGGAGGGTCCGGGCGACCACGGGGGCGACGGCGAGCATGTCCTTGGTGCGGACCCGGGTGGCGAGCAGCGACTGGTGGGCGTCGCGGAAGGTGGTGTCGGTGACGCCGATGGTCGGGGACTCGCGCAGCCAGCGGGCGAAGCCCTCGGGACCGAGCTCGACGAGCTTCTGCTTGGAGCCGGCCGGGGGTTCCGTGGTGGTGGGCCTCGGCAGCTTGGAGGACGGGTCGATCAGGTCGGGGCGCGGGCCGTTGGGCTTGTTGACCGTCACGTCCGCCAGATAGGTGAGGAGCTTGGTGCCCCGGTCGGCGGAGTGCCGGGAGGTGAGCAGGTGCGGGCGCTGCTCGATGAACGACGTGGTGACCTGGCCCGCCTGGAAGTCCGGGTCGTCGAGGACGGCCTGGAGGAACGGGATGTTCGTGGCGACGCCCCGGATGCGGAACTCGGCGACGGCGCGCCGGGCCCGGTTGACGGCGGTGGTGAAGTCCCGGCCCCGGCAGGTCAGCTTGACCAGCATGGAGTCGAAGTGGGCGCTGATCTCCGTACCGGCGTGGGTGGTGCCGCCGTCGAGCCGGATGCCGGAGCCGCCGGGCGAACGGTAGGCGCTGATGCGGCCGGTGTCCGGGCGGAAGCCGTTGGCGGGGTCCTCGGTGGTGATACGGCACTGGAGGGCCGCGCCGCGCAGGGTGACGGTCTCCTGGGAGAGTCCGAGGTCGGCGAGGGAGGCCCCGGCGGCGATCCGCAGCTGGGACTGGACGAGGTCGACGTCGGTGACCTCCTCGGTCACCGTGTGCTCGACCTGGATACGGGGGTTCATCTCGATGAAGACGTGGTTGCCGTCGCGGTCGAGGAGGAACTCGACGGTGCCCGCGTTGCGGTAGCCGATCTCGCGGGCGAAGCGGACGGCGTCGGCGCAGATACGGTCGCGCAGGGCCGGGTCGAGGTTCGGGGCGGGCGCCAGCTCGATGACCTTCTGGTGGCGGCGCTGCACCGAACAGTCGCGTTCGAAGAGGTGGATGACGTTGCCGTGGCCGTCGGCGAGGATCTGCACCTCGATGTGGCGGGGCTCGACGACGGCCTTCTCCAGGAAGACGGTCGGGTCGCCGAAGGCGGAGGCCGCCTCGCGGGACGCCGCCTCGATGGACTCGCGCAGCGCCGCCGGGTCCTCGACGCGGCGCATACCGCGACCGCCGCCGCCCGCGACGGCCTTGACGAAGACGGGGAAGCCGATCTCGTCGGCGGCGCGGACCAGTTCGTCGACGTCGGTGGAGGGCTCGGAGGAGCCGAGAACCGGTACGCCGGCGGCGCGGGCGGCGGCGACCGCGCGCGCCTTGTTGCCGGTCAGCTCCAGGATGTGGGCGCTGGGGCCGACGAAGGTGATGCCGGCCTCCTCGCACGCGCGGGCCAGCTCGGGGTTCTCGGAGAGGAAGCCGTAGCCCGGGTAGACGGCGTCGGCGCCCGCCAGCCGGGCGGCGCGCATGATCTCCTCGACGGAGAGGTACGCACGCACGGGATGCCCGGGTTCGCCGATCTCGTAGGCCTCGTCGGCCTTGAGCCGGTGCAGCGAGTTGCGGTCCTCGTGGGGGAAGACGGCGACCGTCCGCGCGCCCACTTCGTAGCCGGCGCGGAACGCGCGGATGGCGATCTCGCCACGGTTGGCGACCAGTACCTTGCGGAGCATCCCTGATCCCTTCGAGCTGCCATGAGGACACCATGGTCCCGGCAATGATGCCGTCGCACCACAGGAATCGTGTCACTCAGTGCCATGTGAGCCCCGTCACTTCCACGGTCAGACCATGCGACCACTAGACATTCCGCCTGGTCAGCGCGCTCACGGACCCGTTCCACCCGCGTGACTCCCCGGACTCATGTGACCCTCAGTGCCACGCGAGCGGTCGACTTCCTCCGATTTCCTGTCAACTCCCCACCGCGAACCGGCCGTCCGCCTTCGCGCCGTCGCCGGCCCCTGCGACCGCGACACGCCACGGTTAAATCGTTTCATTCCCGATCCCAGCGATGACACCGGACTCCCGACCTCTTGACCCGCTTCGACGCGGAAACCTAACCTCCGGGCCATCGCATTGAAACCTTTCACCACACGACTCCAGAGAACCGAAGGTGCACCATGGCACGGGACTTCTCACGGCGAAGACTTCTCCAGCTCGGCGGCACCATGGCCGCCTCCGTCGTGCTGACCGGGCCCCGGGCCGTCGCCGCCACCGGGGGCGTGGCCGTCGGCGCCACCGGGAAGCCGCCCGCGCCCACCGGAATGCTCACCGACCTGCTGCCCCGGGCCCTCGGCACGAGCGCCGGGCACGCCCCCCGCTTCAGCTGGCAGGTGCCCGACTTCCGCGCCGGCACCGTGCAGCGGGCCTACCAGCTGCAACTGGCGGCCACCCCCGGCGGTTTCGAGGACGACCGGCTCGTGTGGGACTCCGGCAAGCGGAAGTCCGCCGACTCCACGGCCGTCCCCTACGGCGGACCGGCGCTGGAGCCCCGTACGGCCTACTGGTGGCGGGTCAGCAGCTGGGGTGAGAAGCGCTCGGCCTGGTCGGAGCCCACCCTGCTGGCCACCTCCGTCGAGGACGAGTGGGAGGCGAAGCCGATCTGGGCGCCGGCCGGGCCGGTGATGACCGACGGCACCCTCACGGTCCGCGTGAAGATCACCGCCGTGGCCGCCGGGCTGTGGTTCCGGGCCACCAACACCGCCAACAACTACCTGTGGCAGCTGCGCGCGGGCACCACCGGGGTGCTGCGCAAGCACATCTGCGTGGGCGGCTCGTACACCGTGCTCGGCGAGGTGCGGCTGCCGTTCGCGGTCACCGCCGGGGAGTGGGTGGACCTGAGCGTCACCATGACCGGCTCGACCTTCACCACCACCGTGAACGGCAGCGTCGTCGACACCACCACCGACAGCCGCTACGCATCCGGCAACATCGGGCTGCGCAACGGCAGCACCGAGTCCCAGAGCTACGACCGGGTCACCTTCACGGCCGCCGACGGCACGGTCCTCCTCGACGACGACTTCGCCTCCGACAGGGGCACCTTCGCCACCGGCACGGTCTCCGGCGGCGTCCTCACCGTCCCGACCGGCGCCTCCTCGCTCTCCTCCTACGGCGCCGACGACACCTGGGCGCTGCTGCGCCACGAGTACGCAACGAAGGCCGGCAAGGAGGTAGCCGCCGCGATCCTCTATGTCGCGGCCACCTCGCCCGATCCGGCCCGGCAGTACGTCGCGAAGGTGTGGAGCAACGGCAGCACGGTCGGCTACGCGTCCGTCCGCTCCGGCGAAGGAACCGCCTACCAGGCCTTCGACGTGACCTCCACGCTTCGGGCCGACGGGAAGGCCAACGCGCTCGCCGCGCTGTGCTGGACCACCTCGCAGCAGAAGTTCCTGGCCCAGCTGGAGATCACGTACACCGACGGCAGTCGGTCGACCGTCGCGTCCGGGGACCACTGGAAGGCGCGCCGCCAGGCCGGACTGCTGCCCGCGAAGGGCAGCGCGGGCAGCACCTACTTCACCGTTCCGCAGGAGTACTGGGACCTGCGCCGCGAGCCCGTGGGCTGGACGAAGCCCGGCTTCGACGACGGCGACTGGCTCACGCCGGTGGTCCGTACGGCGATCGACGGGCTCGTGCCCGCGGTGATCGAGGCGGTACGGCCGCACGACGTCACCCCGGCTTCCGTCGTCAAGATGGCCGACGGACGCTGGCTGGTGGACCTCGGCCGGGAGATCGTCGGCGGGCTGGCCCTGGAGGTCACCGGCAGCGCGGGCGACACGGTCGAGGTGCGGCTCGGCGAGGAGCTGAACGCGGACGGCACCGTGCGGTACCAACTGCGCGCCACCAACACCTACCGCGAGGTGTGGACCCTGCGCGACGGCGAGCAGCGCTTCGAGCACTGGGGCTACCGCGGCTTCCGCTGGGCCGAACTGCGCACCCCGCTCGACCTGTCGGAGGCGGTCGTCACCGGCCGCGCCTGGAAGCTCGACTGGGACGACTCGCACGCCTCGTTCCGCAGCTCCGACACCGACCTGGACCGGGTCTGGGAGCTGTGCCGCTACTCGATCGAGGCCACGCGCGGCGACCTCTACACGGACACGCCCACCCGTGAACGCGGCCCGTACGAGGGTGACGCGCTGATCAACCAGCTCTCCGAGTACGGCGTCCAGCGCTCCTACGCCCTCGCCCGTTTCTCGAACGACTATCTGGTCCGCAAGGGCACCTGGCCCACCGAGTACCGGCTGATGTGCGCGATCTCCGCGTGGGAGGACTACCTCGCCACCGGCGACGACCGGCAACTCGCCAAGGACTACGACCTGTTGACCGCGAAGAACCTCACCTCGTACCTGGACTCCGCCGGGCTGGTCCGCAAGGCCCCCGGCAACACCAGCCAGGACCTCGGCGATCTGGTCGACTGGCCCGCCGCCAGCCGCGACGGCCATGTCTTCACGCAGGTCAACACGGTCGTCAACGCCTTCCAGTACGCGGCGTTCGAGGCGCTCGCCGAGTGTGCGGCGGCCCTCGGGAAGGACGCCGACGCGAGCGCCCTGCGCGGCCGGGCCGACACGCTCGCCACGGCCATGCGCGCCACCCTGCTGGACAGCGCGGGCGGGCGGTTCCTCGACGGCGTAGGCACCACGCACAGCGCCCAGCACGCGACCGCCTTCCCGGTGGCGCTCGGAGTCGCGGACGCGTTGGACGAGGAGGTGCGGGCGAGGCTGGGGGACACCCTCGCGGCGGGCGGCATGAAGGTGAGCGTGTACGGGTCGCAGTTCCTGCTCGACGCGCTGTTCCGGCTGGGCCGCTCCGACGCCGCGCTCGCCCTGCTCACCTCCACGGCGACCAACTCGTGGCTGCACATGCTGGACACGCTCAAGGCCACCGTCGTCACGGAGGCGTGGGACCCGGCGCTGAAGCCCAACATGACGCTCTCGCACGCCTGGGCGTCGGCTCCCGCCAACGCTGTGGCCCGGCACGTCCTCGGCGTCCAGGTCAGCGAGCCCGGCGCGGCCGGGTTCCGCATCCGGCCCAGGACCGGGTCGTTGACGGAGGTCGAGGGGACGGTGCCCTCCGTGCGCGGGCCGGTGTCGGTCCAGGTGCGCCGCTCCGTGGACACGCACACCACCCGGGTGACCGTGCCGCCGAACTCCCGTGCCGTGCTGGAGGTGGAGATCGGGGACGCCGACCCGGCGGCGTACCGGGTGAAGGGCACCACGCCGGGCGGGGAGGGCCGTGTGCGGGTCGAGTCCTTCACCGATCTCACGGGCACGGTGCTGCGGATCGGTCCGGTCGGCTCGGGCACGACGGAGGTGCGACGCACGGACTCCTGAGCCGCCGGGGGAGCCGGAAGTGACCGAAAGCCGGACCGCGAGCCCGCGCTGAGTTAGCCTCAGTTTCCTTGGGGGCGAACTGACGTACGCCAAAAGTCATTTCGGGGGTGTTGTGTCAGACCAGCGGCCGGTGCCACCGGGTTCGGCGGACAGGGCTCCGGCGCTGCGGCAGGCGGGGGCGCTGCCCCTGCGCCCCGGCGACCCGGACCGGATCGGTCCGTATGTGTCGCTGGGGCTGCTCGGCAGCGGCGGTATGGGGCGCGTCTATCTGGCGCGTCCCGCCGACGGCGGCCCGCACCTCGTCGCGGTGAAGGTGATCCGGCCCGAGTACGCGGAGGACGAGCGGTTCCGCCGCCGGTTCGAGCGGGAGGCGTCGGTCCACGGCCGGGTGCGCACGCCGCGCATGCCACGGCTGGCCGGGACGGGCTTCCGGGACGAACTGCTGTGGATGGCCACCGAGTTCCTGCCGGGGCTGGATCTGGCGGCGGCCGTGCACGAGGACGGCCCGCTGCCCGTCGTCGCCGTCCGGCGGCTGGTGGCGGAGCTGGGACAGGCCCTCGCCGACCTTTCCGCCGCCGGGATCGTGCACCGGGACCTGAAGCCGTCCAACGTCCTGCTGTCCGCGTGGGGCGCGCACGTCATCGACTTCGGTATCGCGAAGGCCGCCGACGCGAGCGCGATCACCGGCACCGGCAACCGGGTCGGCACCCCGGCCTACATGTCGCCGGAGTATCTGCGCACGGGCGCCTGCGACACGGCGTCGGACGTGTTCTCCCTGGCCTGCGCCCTGGTCTTCGCGGCAACCGGCAGCGCCCCGTTCGGCGACGGCACCGGCGTCGACGTCATGCACCGGGTGGCCTTCGAGGAGCCCAACCCGAAGGTGCTGGCAGAGATCGCGGAGGCCGACACCCAACTCGCCGCCCTCCTCGCCGAGTGCCTGTCCAAGGAACCCGACCAACGCCCGACCCCCACTCAGCTGATCGAGGCGACGGCCTCTGCGGGCAGCGGGGCGCAGCCCCTTGGTGGGGGCACCTCCCGCTCGAGCGAAGCCGAGAGTGGGGGAGGGACGGGTAGGGGCGGCGGGGGCGAGAACCCTTCGTGGCCCGAACCCCTGGCCGGCAGACTCCGCACCCTCCACCAGGCCTACGAGACCCTACGCCGCCTCCCCCTCGAACAGCCCGGCCTCGGAAAGGCAGCACAGGCCCCGGCCACCACCCCACCGCCGAGCGCCCCCACCGACGCCTCGGCCCAGTCGACACCACCCCGCCCCCGACTCCGCCGCAAACGACTGCTGCTCGGCGCCGCCGGCGTCGCCGTCTGCACGGCGACCGCCGGTGTCGTCGTCCTCACCCTGCTGAGCCCCGCCACCACCACGGCCTCGCCGCAGCGTGGCACGACACGGTCCGCCGACGCGGCTCCCGACGACGACGCCTCCGCCTCGGCGGCCTCCCGCCGGGACGGCGCGAACGCCGTCCCGGACGGCGGATCGAGCGACTCGGAGGTCTCCGGCAAGGACGACCGGACCTCCGCCGACGCCGACCGGACGCGCCCCGACGCGACCGCCTCCGACTCCGGCGCGGGCAAGGGCACAGCCGACGACCCGAGCAGCGACTCGTCCGTGCCCGCGGCCGGGAGCAGCGCCCCCACCGAACCGTCCCAGGAGCCGACCGACACGTCCACCGAGCCCTCGACCCCGACCTGGCTGACGGACTGCACCTACTACGACGGCAACGGACGCACCCGCCTCGGCGACAGCGGCGACCGCGTCCTCCAGGCCCAGTGCATGCTGAGCAAGCGCGGCTACGGCCTCGACGTGGACGGCGAGTTCGACGCCGACACGGAGGCCGCGGTGCGGAGCTTCCAGCAGGACAAGGGGCTTCTGGTCGCCGACGGTGTCGTACGGCCGCGTGTCTGGAAGGCGTTGCGCTCCACCGAGTGAGCTGCGCCGCTGCCGCTGCCGCTGCCGTCTCCGTCCGCCGGCGCGGCCGGGCCCGTCACTCGGCGAACAGGCCGCGCGCGGCGGCCCGGGTGTCGAAGTCCTCCAGGTGCGCCTGGGCGTCCGGCAGGGCGTCGCACATCGTCTCCAGGAGGACCTGGCCCAGCAGCTGGGGAGCGCCCGCGGTGTCGAAGACCAGGCCGGTGCCCACGGCGGCGGGCAGCAGCAGGTCGCTGTGGGCGGCCACCGGGGCGAACGTTCCGTCGGCGACGGTCACCACCGTCAGGCCGGCGGCCCGGGCATGGGCGAGCGCGTCGAGCAGTTCACGCGGATGCCGGGGCAGCGCGAAGCACAGCAGTGCGCTCGCGCCGGCCCGGCGGGCGGCGTCGACACGGTCGGCGAGCAGGGAACCGCCCTCGTCGAGGAGCCGAACGTCGGGGTGGACCTTCGCCGCGAAGTAGGCGAAGCCGCGTGCCTGGGCGGCGGAGGCGCGCAGGCCGAGCACGGGGAGGGGCCGGGAGGCGGCGAGCAGACGGCCTGCGCGTTCGACGGGTCCGGGGTCGGTGAGCAGGGACGCCAAGTGCCGCAGATTGTCGATCTCGGCTTCCACGGCACGCTGGTAGGGGTTGGCCGGCCGCCCGCCGAGGTCGTGTCCGTCGGGTGCGACCGCCCGCAGGTGGTCGCGCAGGGCCGGATAGCCGTCGAAGCCGAGGGCGACCGCGAAGCGGGTCACCGACGGCTGGCTGACCCCGGCCACGCGGGCCAGCTCCACGCTGGACAGATAGGGCACGTCCGCGGCCTGCCGGACCAGGCAGTGCGCGATGCGCCGCTGCGTCGGGGTGAGCCGACGGCCCTCGAAGAGTCGCTGAAGCCGCGCGGCCGCGCCGACGGGGTCCGTCATCCGGTCCTCCAGCCGGTCGTCGAGCTCGGTCCCCTCCCCTGCCCGGCAGGGCGCGTGGTGCGCGGTGCCGGGCAGGGCGGGGGCGGTGATGGCCTGGCCGAGGCGGTCGCCTCCGCCCGGTTCAGCTCACCAGACCGGCGGAGGTCAGCCACTCCTCGGCGACGGAGTCGGCGTCCTCCTTGTCGTTGACGAGCTTCTTCATCATCTCCAGCAGGTCCTCGGTGGTGAGCTTGGCGGAGACGGCGTTGAGCGCGTCCTTCGCCTTGTCGTCCACCGCCTCCTTGTAGACCAGCGGGGTGACGTTCTGCGAGGAGAAGAGGTTCTTCGGGTCCTCCAGCACCACCAGCTTGTCCGCGACGATGGCCGGGTCGGTGGTGTACAGGTTGGCGGCCTGCACCTTGTCGTCCTTGAGCAGCTTCACCAGGGTGGTCTGGGCACCGGCGTCGAGCGGCTGGAACTTGCCGAACTTGACGCCGTAGACCTTCTCCAGGCCGACGCCGCCCTGTGTACGGGTCTTGAACTCCGACCCGGCGCCGAGCGTCAGGTCGCCCGCGACGGGCTTGAGGTCGGCGAGGGTCTTGAGCTTGTACTTGGCGGCGGTCTCGGCGGTGACGGTCACCGAGTCCTTGTCCTCGGCCGCGGCGGAGTCGAGGATCTCCACCGACTTCGGGAGCTTCTCCTTCAGTTCGGCGTTGATGTCCTCGGTGCTGGTCGCCGTGCTGTTCTTGTCGACCGCCACCGACAGCAGGGCGCCGTTGTACTCGGGGAAGACGCCTATGCCGCCCTTGACGACCTGGTCGTAGTAGACCTCGCGGGCCCCGATGTCGAACTTGCGGGTCACTTTCAGGCCCTTGCTCTCCAGGGCCTGTGCGTAGATCTCGGCGAGCAGCTGGTTCTCGGGGAAGTTGGCCGAGCCGACGACGATCGACTTGCCGCCACCGCTGTCACCGCCGTCGGTCAGCGGGTTGTCGTCGCTGCCGCCGCCTCCGCCGCAGGCGGTGAGCGTGAGTGCGGTGATGAGGCCGAACGCGGCGCCTCGGTACATGCCTCGCATGGGATGTTCCTCTCTGGTTCAGGACTTCGACGCCGAGGCCCTGAGGCCCGGCGAGACGACGACGCGTCGCAACGCGGTGAACACGAGTTGGACGACGAGCGCGAGCACCACGACGACCGTGGAGCCGCCGATGACCAACTCGTAGTCGTTGCGGGAGAGCCCGTCGACGATGTAGCGGCCCAGACCGCCCAGACCGGGGTACGCGGCGACGGTCGCGGTGGCCACGACCTGGATCGCGGCGACCCGCAGACCCAGCAGGATCAGGGGCAGCGCCATCGGCACCTCGACCCGCGTCAGGACCTCCCACTCGGTCATGCCGACGCCGCGCGCGGCGTCCCGCGTGGCGGGGTCCACGCCCCGTACGCCCTCGAAGGTGTTGATCAGGATCGGCGGTACGGCGAGCGCGACGAGGGCGACCAGGACGGGCGCGGTGCTGAGCCCGGCGAGCGTGACGACAAGGACGACCAGGCCGAAGGTGGGGATCGCGCGGGCGAGGTTCGCCACACTGGCCACGGCGAAGGCGCCCCGGCCGGTGTGTCCGACGAGCAGTCCGAACGTCAGCCCGATGAGGGCGGCGAACAGCAACGACAGTCCGCTGTAGGTGAGATGCTCCAGGAGCCGCCGGGGGATGCCCTCGTCGCCGTGCCACTGCGCGGAGGAGGTCAGCCAGTCCCCCACGAGCTCCATCTGGTTCAGGAAGTCGTTCATGCCGACGTCACCTTGTTCCGGGACCACGGGGTGAGCAGTCGCTGCGCCAGCACCAGCAACGCGTCGGTGGCGAGCGCGAGCAGCATGATCAGGACGATCGCGGTGACGATCGGGGTGGGGAAGTCGAGTTGGAGACCGCGGGTGATGTAGTAGCCGAGGCCGCCCTGCCCGATCAGCTGTCCCACCGCGACGAGGCTGATGGAGGAGACCGCGGCGACCCGTACGCCGGCGATGACGACGGGGACGGCGATCGGCAGCTCGACCTGGACGACCCTGCGTACGGCGCCGAAGCCCATCGCGGTCGCCGCGAGCCGGACGGGTTCGGGGACGGAGGCGAGTCCGTCGACGACGTTGGGGACCAGCACGGACAGGGTGTAGAGCGTCAGCGGGATCATCACGGTCTGTTCGGTCAGACCCGTGTACCGGACGAAGATCATGAACAGGGCGAGCGACGGGATCGAGTAGAGGATGTTGGACACGGTCAGCACCGGCGGGTAGAGCCAGCGCCAGCGGTGGCACAGGATGCCGAGCGGCACGGAGACGATCAGTCCGAACAGCACGGGCAGCAGGCCGAGTCTGAGGTGGATGCCGGTGTACTCGGCGAGTTCGCCCGTGTGATCGGCGATCCACTGCCACCGGACGAGCGGCTCGTCACCGGTCATCGTTCACCACCGCCCGGGGTGTCGACGGCGGCGGTCTCGTCCACGGCCGGCGCCTTCGACGTCGACGCTCCGGTCCCCATGGTCGCACCGGTCGCCCCGGTCGCCCCGGTCGCTGCGGTCGCCCCGGTCGCTGCGGTCGCCCCGTTAGCCGCGGTCGCCCCGTTAGCCGCGGTCGAGAGTTCGTGTGCGTCCACGACTCCGGCGACCGCGCCCTCCGCGTCGACGGCGACGGCGAGACGGGCGGGTGAGAGGAGGGCCGAGTCGAGGGCGGCCCGTGCGGAGTCCCCGGCCAGGCTGAACGTGTGGCCGAGGGGGGTCAGGGGGGCGTCGGCGAGGGTGCCGGCCGTCGGGAGGTCGGCGGTGGCGGCCCAGCCGAGCGGTCGTCGCTCGTCGTCGACGACGAGCACCCAGGGCGCGTCCGCCGCCCGGGCCTCGGCGACGGGGGCCCCGGACGGCAGCACCGGGCCGTCGCGCAGCGGCAGTCGGGCCGCGTCGACGAAGGAGAGCCTGCGGATGCCCCGGTCCTGGCCCACGAAGTCGGCCACGAAGTCGTCGGCGGGGCTGCCGAGCAGCCGCTCGGGGGTGTCGAACTGCGCGAGTCTGCCGCCGGTGCGGAACACCGCGATGTTGTCGCCGAGTCTGATCGCCTCGTCGATGTCATGGGTGACGAACACGATCGTCTTGTGGAGTTCTTTCTGCAGCCGGACGAACTCGGCCTGCAACTCCGCCCGGACGATCGGGTCGACCGCGCTGAACGGCTCGTCCATCAGCAGCACCGGCGGGTCGGCGCCCAGCGCCCTGGCCACTCCGACCCGCTGCTGCTGTCCGCCGGAGAGCTGGTTGGGGTAGCGCTTGGCCATCTCGGCGGGCAGGCCCACGAGTTCGAGCAGCTCCGCGGCCCGGGCCCGGGCCTTCTTGCGGCCCCAGCCCAGCAGCAGCGGGACCGTGGCTATGTTGTCCAGGATGGTGCGGTGCGGGAAGAGTCCCGCGTGCTGGATCACATAGCCGATGCCCCGGCGCAGCTCGGGCGCGTTGACCTCCCGGATGTCCCGTCCGCGCAGGCTCACCGTGCCGGCGGTCGGCTCCACCATACGGTTGATCATGCGCAGGGTGGTGGTCTTGCCGCAGCCGGAAGGACCGACCAGGACCGTGATGCCGCCCTCGGCCAGCTCCAGGGACAGGTCGTCCACCGCTGTCGTGCCGTTGGGATACTTTTTGCTCACCGCGTCGAATCTGATCAAGACTGCCCCTTACCTGACTGCATATGGTCATGCAGAGTTGTCGGTGCCTGAATGACAGTCAATGGAATTACGTGAACGGCACGTTACGTTCACACCGAGCCGCACCGGGGAGCGCCCGTTTTCCCCACCTTGTGCGACTTTCTCCCTTGTGTGAGGGGCCACGGCCGCGGCGCCGGGGATGTACCGTAGCGCCGGCCTTGGTGGGAGGAGCGTCATGACCAACTGCGACGTGCACCAGCATCTGTGGACCCCCTCGCTGGTGGCGGCCCTCAGGTCACGCCGCGAGCCGCCGTTCCTGGACGGCTGGACCCTGTTCCTCGACGGCGAGCCTCCCTACGAGCTGCCGCCCGCCGACCACGACATCACCCGCCGTGCCGCGCTCGCCGACAGCGACGGTCTGGGCCGGGCCCTCGTCTCGCTCTCCTCCCCGATCGGCGTGGAGTGGCTGCCCGCGGCCGAGGCGCGCCCCCTGCTCGACGCCTACCACGAGGGCGCCGCGGCGCTCCCCGAGCCGTTCGGCGCCTGGGCCGCGGCCTGCGTCCGGGACGTCGACGCGAAGGCGACCGCCGAGGACCTCGACCGGGGCTTCGTCGGCCTCCAGCTCCCGGCGAACGCCCTCGCCGACGCGGCCGGGCACGCCCGCTGCGCCCCGCTCCTCGACCTCCTCGAAGAGCGCGACCTGCCCCTGTTCGTCCACCCGGGCCCCGCCCCCGGCGGCGCCGCGGGGCCCGGCTGGTGGCCCGCGATGGTCCCCTACGTCCAGCAGATGCACTCCGCGTGGTTCGCCTTCCGTGCCTTCGGCCGCCCCCGTCACCCCCGGCTGCGGGTCTGCTTCGCCCTGCTGGCCGGGCTCGCCCCGCTGCACGGGGAGCGGTTCGCCGCCCGCGCGGACGGCCGTGACGCCGGGGTGGACCGCGATGTCTTCGTGGAGACGTCGTCCTACGGGCCGACCGCCGTCGAAGCCGTGGTCCGCGCCCTGGGCGTGGACGCCGTCGTCCAGGGCTCCGACCGCCCCTACGCCGAACCACCGCAGCAGCCCGGCTTCGGCCTGGGCGGCGCGGCCGCGTACGCGTTCCGCATCACCAACCCACGACGCCTGCTCACCGGCACGGACGACTGACACGGCGAGCCGCCGCGACGACTGACACGGCGAGCCGCCGCAACGGGCGCGGCCCGGGAGGCCCGGCTTCGGTCAGCGGCCGGAGCGGATCAGGCCCGTGAGATAGCGCCACAGCGAGGAGCGCTGCCGGGCGGACGCGTCCGGCGTCACCGTCTCCGTCGCGTCCGTGTCCTGCACCTCCGTCGGCGCCCCCGCCGGGCCGTGCGCCGTCGGCGCGAGCTCGTACCGTACGGGCAGCGAGCGCAGGCCCCGCATGAAGGGCGAGGAACGCCAGGGCAGTTGGTCGACGGGGAGGGCGAGGTCCAGGTGGGCGAACCGCTCGAACAGGCGGCCCACCCCGACGGCCGCGACCGTCGAGGCCAGCTCGCGGGCCGGACACTGACGCGGGCCGGCGCCCCAGGACAGGTGTGCCCGGGTGCTGACCGTGGTGCTGGGCGCCACATGGTCGGCGAAGAGCGGGTCGGCGTGCGCCGCCGCGGACGAGACCCAGACCGGGTCACCCGCGCGGATCGTGTACGCACCGAGTCTGGTGTCCTCGGCGGCGAACCTCGGCACGAAGTTCACCAGGGGCGGCTTGCGCATCACGACCCGGTTCATGGCCTCCCGGACCATGCCGGCGGAGAGGCTGGCCCGCACGCTGTCCTCGCCGGAGAGGACCTCGACGACCGTGTTGGAGACGAGGATGCCGACGTGGTCGGAGGTCATGCCCAGCAGCATGAAGAGTTCGCGGGCCAGTTCGTCGAGCGAGAGGTCCGGGTGGGCGGCCAGCAGGTAGGAGGGGAAGTCCTCGCCCGGCGTCTTCAGCTTCAGCTCGGCGAGTTCCGCCAGCGCGCCCAGCAGCCGGTCCAGGGCGGGCCCCGCGTCGGGACCGGCGTCCAGTACCCGCCACATGTCCATCAGCGCGTCGTCGCCCTGGGAGCCGGGGAAGCCCAGCAGATGGCTGGCCACCATCAGCGGCAGCGGCCGCGAGAACTGGGCGGACAGGTCCGCCAGCCCCGTGCCGCCCGCCTCGCCCATGAGGGTGATCAGCTCGTCGGCGTAGGCGGTGACGGCCGACTTCAGCCGTTTGGCCTGGGGGTTGCGCGGGTCCTGGAAGGGCTTGAGCGCTTGGTCCCACGCGGTCCGCAGGGTCCGGTAGCCGGGGCCGCCCTGGATGAGGACGTGGTTGACCTCCAGGGACGGGCCGAGCGGCCAGTCGGCGGGGACGCGGCCCTCGGTCCTGGCCCGCCAGTTCTCCAGGCCCTTGGGCCAGCCGGCGTCGTCCTGCAGCACCTGGAGCGCCTCGCGGTAGCCCAGCACCAGCCAGGCGGGGACGCCCAGCAGATCGACCGGCGCCACCGCGCCGTGCCGCTGCCTCAGCCGCTCGTACACCAACGACGGACGCGTCTCGTAGTCCCGGGTCAGCAGCGGTTCGGGAGACATCTCCTCCAACCCCGCACCGGCCAACTCCACGAACACGTCCTCACCCGACTGGGTTTCCCTCACCATGCCGCCCCTCCGACACTCCCCGTACCGGCCCACCTTCAATCGGTAGCCGGAACGGTGGGACCCTACCCCAGGGTCACTTCCGGGGGAACGCCGGGCATCACCACTCACAGCTCCAGCCCCGTGACAGACAGCCGCCGACGGGGCTCCGCCACCGCCGCCCGTCACCTCGCGGAGCGGGCCGCCCTGATGAACTCCCTGATCAGAGCAGGGTCCTTCACCCCTCGGCGCTCTTCCACGCCGCTGGAGACGTCGACACCCCAGGGGTCGGTGGCGGCGATGGCGTCGCGCACGTTCTCCGGCGTGAGGCCGCCGGCGAGGAGCCACTTCTCCCCGGAGGCCTCCAGCGGCTTGCCGGCCCAGTCCCAGGCGATGCCCGAGCCGGGGACGGGCGCGTCGAGGAGGAGCATGTCCTCCCCGAACTCGCCGCAGCGCGGGACGGAGTCGCCGAACGCGGCGGCCCGGATCAGCGTCCGGTCGTCGGTCGCCAGCTCGTCGTAGTAGGCGCGGTCGTCGGGGCCGTGCAGCTGGATCGCCCGGATCCCCGACTCGGCGGCCAGGGCGCGCACGTCATCCAGGGGCTCCTGGCGGAAGACGCCCACCGTCAGGACGTGCTCCGGCACGCGGCGGCCCAGCCGTGCGGCGGTCGCGGCGTCGATACGGCGGGGGCTGGCCGAGAAGACGAAGCCGATGGCGTCGGCGCCCGCCTCGACGGCGGTGTCGACGTCCTGCTCGGTCTTCAGACCGCAGATCTTGATGAAGAGGGAGTCACTGTTGCTCACGGTCCCAGCCTGCCGTATCGCCGCCGGCACGGGGACAGCGACCGTACGGTCCGGAGGCCGACCCTGGGACGGCGGCCGTACGGTCCGGGAAGCCCACCCACGGCCACCGGGCGCGGCACTCGGCACGGTCAGCGCCACGCTCCCGACAGGCGCCGGGTGACGGCCGCGCTGAGCGTGCGCACCCCCCGGGTCGAGCCGGGGTCGATGCCGGTGAGCTCGCGCGCCCGGCGCAGGCGGTAGTCGAGGGTGCGGGTGTGGACGTTCAGAGCGGTGGCCGTGGCGCCGCGGTGCATGTCGTTGCGGTAGTACACGTCGAGCGTGACCAGCAGGTCCGGGCCGGTGGCCAGCCGGTCGGACAGCGCGCGCAGCCAGGCGTCGACGAACGGCACGTCCGCGGCGGCGAGTTCGACGAAGAGGTCCGCCAGGGTGTGCGGCCGCAACCGGGCGGAGGCCCGGCGCAGCGGGGCGGTGTCACTGATCCGCCGGGCCCGGTCGAGCGCGTCGGACAGCTCGGGCAGCGGCGCGGTGGCGGTGCCGACGGCGCAGGGCCGACCGAGAGCCTGGGCCGCGTCCCGGACGAGGTCCGCCACGTGTTCCGGGGCGAGATCGGGCAGGAGGTCGGGAACGGTGTGCGGCGGCACATCCTCCGCCCGCGCGGCACCCGAACGCACCGGGACGAGAGCGATCAGCTCACCGCTCCCGTCGCCACCCCGCGAGTTCCATACGATCGGGGTCCGATGACTCTTCACCAGCGTTTCGAGCTCGTTTTCCAGGATGCGGTCGACAGGGGGAGGGTCCGGCAACCGGAACACGGTCACCGCATACCGGTCCGACAGTTCCATGTCGATGGCCTCGGCGAGTTCCGCCGCTATCGGATCCCCGTTCAGCAATGACCGGGCCAGCAGGGCGACCTGTTCGACGTACGGCATTCGACGGCGCAGTACACGGACGAATCCCTGCCGGTAGGCGACGATGCCGCGCTCGCCCTGCGGGGCGAACCAGGTCATCATCCGCATGAGTTCGTCCACACCGGCGCCGCGCTGGGCGTCGGTCGCCTCGTTGATCTCGCGCAGCATGAGCGCGGTGTGCAGCCGCAGCACCTGCTGCCGTGCGTCGAGCGACATGCCCGCGCCGGCCCGCAACTCCCCCATGGACGCGATGTACTCAAGATCGTCGCCGCTCAACTCGCTGTTGTCCGGCGACAGTTCGACCGTGCGGTGCCGGAGCCAGACCGAGTGGTCGTAGGTCTCGGCCCGCGCCCGGGGGTCCTTGTCCAGGAACCCGAACTCCGCGATCTCGCGTGTGTATGCCTCTACCTCCCGGCGGGCGTTGGTCGACGCCTGACGGGCCAGTTCGGCGAAGAGGCTCCCCATGACCGCGAGCATGTCATTCCGGCCGAACGGGCCGACAGTCGAGATCCGGACGGCGTTCATCACTTCGCATAAAACGGCGGCAAGTAGGCCGACCGGGCTTTTGTCACCATGCGCAAAATTCCCGGATCGGGTCGTTCCCGTCACCGCTTCCGCTTGTGTAGGAGTCGTAAAGCGGCCTTAATGGAGCCGCGTACCCGCCCGTGGGGGAAAAGAACGCCGCAATCATCAGTACGGGCCGGAGTACGGAAATTCCTCAACCGAGCGTCGGACGTCGACGCACGCCCATACGGGAGGGAAACTCCGATGAAAGCTGGAACGCGAAAGAGAATCATGGCGGCGATGGCGGTCATGGTCACGTCGACCACGCTCATGCTCGCCGCGCCGGGCACCGGTTCGGCCGCCCCCGCCGCCGCCCCCAGCCTGCGCGCGTACGGGATCACCGGTGACGGCACCCTGATGGCCGCGTTCTGGACCGACCGTGCGGACGTGCTCAACTGGGTCAGGGCCGTCACCGGGCTCAGCGGCGACACGGCCCTGATCGGCATCGACTTCCGGGTGCAGAACGGCACGCTGTACGGCGTGGGCGACAAGGGCGGCATCTACACGATCAAGATCCCGACGGGTACCCAGGACGTCGTGGTCACCAAGGTGTCCCAGCTCCAGTACGCGCTGAACGGCACGAACTTCGGCGTCGACTTCAACCCGGCGGCCGACCGACTGCGCGTGATCAGCGACAACGGCCAGAACCTGCGCCACAACCTGAACGACAACACGACGATCCAGGACCTGAATCTCACCACCCCGCCGATCGAGGGCACGACCAAGGGCGTCTCCGCCGCCGCCTACACCAACAACGACCTCGACGGGACCACGGCGACCACGCTGTTCGACATCAACACGACCAGCGACCAGGTCGTCATCCAGGCGCCGGCCAACAACGGCACGCTCTCCCCGACCGGCAACCTCGGCCTGGACGCCCAGATCAACGCCGGGATGGACATCTACAGCACCCTGAGCGGCGGCAAGACGGTGGACAACACCGCCTTCGCCTCCCTCACCGCCTATGGCGCGAGCACGCCGTCCCTCTACACCCTCAACGTCTTCACCGGGCAGGCCACGCTCGTGAACGACGCCGCCAAGTCCAAGTTCCCCCTGAACATCACGGACGTGGCCGTCTCCCTGACCGGCAGCTGACCCCGCATCGCAGCCTCGCCGCGGCCCGGCCATCACCGGCCCGCGGCGAGTCCGGTCCCGTCACCGCAGTTTCTCCAGGTCGAGGTCCGACCCCACCACCAGGGTCACCACTCCCGCCCCCGCTTCCGCCGACCGCGTGGCCTTGGCGTCGGGCAGCCGTGAGGCGAGGACCCTCGCCTGCTTGGCGAGGTCGGCCGGATGGGCGACCGTGGTGGTGTCCGTGTTCTCGGGCGCGTTGCCCGTGCCGACGACGGTGAACCCCGCCTCGCGCAGCTTCTCGGCGACGGCGGCGGCCCGCCCGGAGACACCGGTGCCGTTGAGGACCTGGACGCGCACGTCGGAGGCGTAGATCAGGTCGTTCTTGGCCTGTGCCTGGAGTTTCTTCTTGTCGACCTCCTTGTCGTTGGCCAGGGAGGTGAACAGATCGGCGGCCTGCGGGTACTGCCAGACGATATTGGCCCTGTCGGTAGGGACGTCGGCCTCACGGGGGTAGTTGGGGACGGTCAGGAAGGTCAGCCGGTCGCTCGGGATGCCCTTGAGCTGGGAGGCGAGGTCGTAGAGCGGATCGATACCGTCGAGATCCTCGTCCGTGGTCAGCGACTTGGTGGCGGACTTCAGGAAGCCGTAGAGCGAAGTGGGGCTGGTCAGACGGGACTTGGCCTTGGCCGCCAGGGTCTCCATGAACTCCTGCTGCCGACCGATGCGTCCGATGTCGGAGCCGTCGCCGACGGCGTAGCGGGTCCGCACATAGCCGAGTGCCGTCTCGCCGTCGACGGTCTGGCAGCCGGCCTCCATGTCGAGGAGGGCGTTCTCGTCCTTGATGGCCTGCTCGGGACAGACCTCGATGCCGTCCAGGGCGTCGACCATCCCCTTGAAGCCCTGGAAGTCGACGGACATGAAGTTGTCGATGCGCAGACCGGTGTTGGCCTCGACCGTCCTGATCGAGCAGGCGGCCGCGCCGGCGACCTCGCCGCTCGAACCGCCGATCGCGAACGCCTCGTTGATCTTCGCCAGGTGCGGGCCCGACGTACTGCCGTCGCCCTTCTCGCACGCCGCTATCTCGACCCAGGAGTCACGCGGGAACGACACCACGGTGGCCCACTCCCGGTTCGCGGGGAGGTGCAGCACCATGAGCGTGTCGGACTGCATGGTGGTCAGGTCGCTGCCGTACTTCGCGTTGGCACCGTCGCGGCTGTCCGAGCCGACCACCATGATGTTCTTCGAGCCGGGGCTCAGATTGACCGGGCGGTCCCCGCCGAGCTTGCTGTCGACGTCGGCGCCCGTGATGTTGTTGTCCAGGTCCTTGTAGACCCAGGCGCCGACCCCGCCCACGCCGAGGATGACCAGTGCCGCGCCGCCGGCGAGCCAGCTCACCGTACGGCCCCGCCGTGTCAGCCGCGTCCCGCCGCCTCCGGCACCCGCGCGCCGCCTACCCGTACCACTCACCGACCCTCCCCCACTTCGGCCGCACCCGGCCGGTCGACTGCCCCCTGGACGTCCGGCGGTCGTGATCACCGAACCCGCAGGACTCTACATGCATGTAGATATACGGACCGGCGCCGCACGCGACTCACCACGCCTCGCACGCATGAACGCCACAGGGGCGTCGCAGCGTACAGAAGGACGACCGGCGGCACGTCCGGGTTGCCTCGAACACCATCGGTCCCGGGAGGAATCAGTCGCCCCTCGCACCCTCCGCCCCCTCCGTCTCGCCGAGGAGCTCGCGCAGCAGACGCTCGTCGGCCGGCTCCAGGGAGGTGACGAAGCTGGCCAGCACCGCCCCGCGGTCCCCTTCGCCGTCGAGGACCCTGCGCATCCGGTGCGCGGCCAGGCCCGCCCGGTCGGAGGCCGGGGTCCACACGAAGGAACGGCCGGAGCGCTCCCGGGTCACCGCGCCCTTGGCCAGCAGTCGGGTGAGGATCGTGATCACGGTCGTGTAGGCGAGGTCTCCGCCGAGGCGCTCCCGCACCCACCCCGCGTTCTCGGGGCCGTCCGCTTCACGCAGCGCGGACAGGACGAGCGCCTCCAGCTCCCCCTGCCCCCGCCGCCGGGGACGCCGCTGGTCCGTCAACGCCCGGTCTCCCTTCCGTCACCGACCGCGGCCACCTCACGATCTACAGGATTGTAGAAGGAGAGACACCGACGACGAGGCTCAGCGGAGCGCGTCACCCCGAGTGGTCCCGCCTGACCACGCACAGGGCCCAGATGATGAAGGCCGAGAAGGCGATCATCACGATGGACCAGACGGGGTAGTACGGCAGGGACAGGAAGTTGGCGACGATGATCAGGCCCGCGATGGCGACGCCTGCGACGCGGGCCCACAGGGACTCCTGGAAGAGGCCCAGGCTGACGAGCACGGCCACGGCGCCGAGGGCGAGGTGGACCCAGCCCCAGCCGGTGAGATCGAACTGGAAGACGTAGTCGCGGGTGGAGACGAAGACGTCGTCCTCGGCGATGGCCATGACGCCCCGGCAGATGTCGAGGACGCCCGCGATCATGAGCATGACGGCTGCGAAGGCCGTCAGCCCCTCGGCGAAGGGCCGTGACCGCTTGGTCGAGTGCATGCGTCCGGTGTGTGTGGCGGTCATACCGTTGCCTCGATTCGGTGTCGTGCGGTGGGTGTCGGATCCGTCCTCAGCGCCCGGCGGCGGTCGGGCCGCTGCCCGTGCCCGCCGAGGCTCCGTGGCCGCTCAGGACGAGTTCCTTCGCGCGGCGGAACTCGTCGTCCGTGATGTCGCCGCGTGAGCGGATCTCGGACAGCCTGGCGAGTTCGTCGACGCTGCTGGATCGTCCGTCGCCGCCCCTGGCCGTCTGCCGGACGTAGTCGTCGAAGGCTGTCTGCTGGGCACGCGCCTGTGCCACCTCGCGGCGGCCCATGTTCTTGCCCCGGGCGATCACATAGACGAACACGCCCAGGAACGGCAGCAGGATCGTGAAGACCAGCCAGCCCGCCTTGGCCCAGCCGTTCATGTCGTCGTCGCGGAAGATGTCGACGACGACCCGGAAGAGCAGCACGAACCACATGATCCACAGGAACAGCAGGAGCATGGACCAGAAGACGCTCAGCAGCGGGTAGTCGTACGCGAGGTACGTCGGACCACTCATGTCTCTCCTCCGTCCCGGGCGTCGCCCGGCAGGTGCTCTGCCGTTCTCCACGCGCCCGTGGCGCCACGGTCGGCGCCGTTCTCAGCGTGCCCACGACCGGAGCCGGGCGGCCTCACCCCGGGCGGGTGAGAGCGGCCTCGTCCGGGGCGGGGTCCGCCGCGGCGGCGGCCACCGCCACGAGTGCCAGTACGACGATGACCAGGACGGCGACGAGCACGACCGCGCCGACCGTGGGGTGGTTCCAGAGCAGGAGGGCCACCGCGCCCGCGCCGAGGACGACGCCGGTGGTCCAGCGGGGGTGGGCCGCCAGCCGGCCTCCGGTCCGCCCGGTGCTCACGCCGGCGCGCCGCAGCGACCGCCCGGCCGCCGTGGTTCCGCGCCGGGCCAGGGCCCGCACCCACCGGGCGACCCGCCCGGGGCCGTAGAGATAGGCGGCGAGGGCGGTGGCCAGGAAGATCACGAGCAGGGTGCGCGTACTGTCGCGCAGGAAGCGCAGGAAGGTGTCGAAGACGGCCGCGGCGGCGTCGGGCGGCAGGGTCGCGGCAGGTACGGCGTCCAGGTAGACGCGGCGGACCACGGCCAGCGCGACGAGCAGCACGCCCATCATCACGCTGATGCCGAGGGCCGTGATCAGCAGCATCGCCCGGTGGCCGGGCGCGGTCCACACGGCGAGGGCGGCGAGGGCGATCGTGATGACGGGCAGCCAGGTGCCGAGGATGTTCAGCAGCCGCATGCCGTCCTGGGCCTTGCCCAGTTCGTCGGTGTGGAACAGGGTGATCGTGCGGTCGCTGTCGGGGATGGCGGCGGCCTTGTCGAAGCCCGCGTCGACGAGACGCTCCCGCACCTGGTCGACGACGGCGCCGACGTCGAGCTGGATCGTGTCGCCGGTGGCGCGCAGGGCGCCCTCCCGTTCGCCGGTGAGCATGTGCACCACGGCCGCGTGTGCCCGCCGGTTCGCGCCCTCCCAGACCTGCTGGAAGAACTCGCTGGTGATGACGCGGGTGACGTTGCGCTCCACGACGGTGTGGACCACGGAGCGCAGCGGGCCGTCCAGGGCTCCGGCGCCGGCCACGACCTGGGGCGGCGCGCCGTTGTCGGCGAGCACCTTGGTGAGGGCGTCCGTCACCGCCTTGACGTCCACGTTCTTGACGACCTCGTCGGTCAGGCGCTCGATCAC
The DNA here is from genome assembly GCF_036322545.1 of Streptomyces sp. SP18BB07. Lineage (NCBI taxonomy): Bacteria > Bacillati > Actinomycetota > Actinomycetes > Kitasatosporales > Streptomycetaceae > Streptomyces > Streptomyces sp. SP18BB07. Next base: position 233,894 of record NZ_JAQYWT010000360.1, on the reverse strand, counting down.
GACGTGCTGGATCGCCGGGTCGGACGCCAGGGGAGCAACCGTCTCGACGTAGCGGTCGGTGTCGGCGACGGTGTCCTCCACCCAGGCCGCGACGACGGCGAGGGGCGCGAGCAGCAGGGTCACCACGAGCAGAAGAGCGGCACCCGCCTTGCGCAACCGCCGATGCCGCACCCCGGCATGCCGCCGCAACCGCTCATACTCCTCCCGCTCCGCAGCACTGAACACATGCCACCCGGCCCCGGCCACCCCACCAGCCCCGGCCGACCCCGCCCCGGCCTCACCCGGTCCAACGCCACCGCCCGGCCCGGCCTCACTCGGCCCAACGCCACCGCCCGGCCCGGCCCCGCCCGGTCCAACGCCACCGCCCCGCCCGGTCTCATCACCCCGTCCGGGTCCGCCGCTCGGCGTGGCGCCATTGTCCGAGCCGGTTGCGTCTTTCGGGTCGGTGCTGTCGGGCGGGTCGGAGTTCGGTGGTACGGGGTCGTTGTCCGGGGACATGGGTCCTCCTCGGGGTGTGCGGGAGGTTCAGGCGGCGCCCGTGGTCGGTGCGCCGGAGCCCGTGAGGCCCGCCCGGCGCAGGGCGGCCCGCCAGGCGAGGGCGACCGTCGCCTCCGCCAGGCCGAGCAGGACGAGCCACAGGCCGAGCAGCCGGGTCAGTGCCGTGGCCGACTCGGTCGGCAGGGCCAGCACCACGATCCCGGCGACGACGCCGAGCACCGCCACGCCGAGGACGAAGCCCCGGTGGGGCAGGTTCTTCGCGGCGAGCGCGGTGTAGAGCGTGAGGATCCCGGTCGACAGCCAGACGATCCCCACGATCAGCGAGAGCGCGGTGATGGTCTGCAGGGGGTGCCGCAGGCACAGGACGCCGGCCAGGACGTACAGCAGCGCGAGGAGCAGCCCGGGCACCCGCTCGCCCGGCTCTTCCCGGGCGAAGACGTCGACGAACCGGAACGCCCCGATCGCGAGCAGATACAGCCCGAGCAGGACCGCGATGACATGCAGGGTCCCGTCCGGCCAGACCAGGAGGATGACGCCGGGCACAAGCGTGGCCAGCGCCGAACCGAGGATCCACTTCCAGGACCGGCCGACCCTCCCCAGCGCCTCCGCCGGGTCACCCATCAGCCCGGCAGTCTCCCCGCCGGACATCCGGTCCCGCTCCGCCTCCCCCACCCCACGGTCCACCCCACCGGCAACTCCACTCGCCCCACCGCCCACACCGTCCGCCGCCACGGGCCTCGCCCCGGCCCCACCAGGCATGGAGTCGTTGGCCCCGGAACGCGGCGCCGGACCAGGAGACTCGGTCATGGCTCCTCCTCGGTCATCACTCCGCCTCGGTCATCACTTCTCCTCGCGGCCGGGCGGGCCGCTCCGCCCCGCCGGTACACGACGGCGTGCGGGCACCTCACCGGCCCAGCGTCCCGCCCCACCCCGCGCCTCGGATCACCCCCGGCGGGTGATCCCCGCGCATCGCACGGCCGAGGAGGGTGGACGGTACGCCGGGCCGCCGGTTCAGGAGGTGTGTGTCATGACCAGTGCGAGCGCATCCACGGCGCCACCGACGGTGGCCGAAAGGGCGGCGCTCGGCCGCGCGGCGCGCAAGCGCGCCTCCCGGTCCTGCCACGGCTGGTTCGAGTCGGACGCGGACGCCGACCGGACCGACCCCATCGAGGTGATTGAGCGTCAGTCGGCCACCCGGATACCGGAGTTGGTGCCGATCCGCTACGGCCGCATGCTCGAATCCCCGTTCCGCTTCTACCGGGGCGCGGCGGCCATCATGGCGTCGGATCTCGGCCCCCTCCCCAACACCGGTCTGACCGTGCAGCTCTGCGGCGACGCCCATCTGCTCAACTTCCGGCTGCTGGCCTCGCCCGAACGCCATCTCGTCTTCGACATCAACGACTTCGACGAGACCCTGGCCGGCCCGTTCGAATGGGATGTGAAACGGCTGGCGGCCAGCTTCGTGATCGCGAGCCGGGCCAACGGCTTCTCGACCGAGGAGCAGGACAGGGCGGTACGGACGTGCGTGAAGACGTACCGGCACCGCATGCGCGAGTTCGCCGGCATGCGCACCCTGGACATCTGGTACGCCCAGGACGACGTGGACCGGCTGCGCGAGCTGATGGCCTCGTCGATGGACGAGGAGAGCCGGCGCCGTACGGCCGAGGCGACCGCGAAGGCCCGTACGCGCACCCATCTCCAGGCCTTCGAGAAACTGACCCGGGTCACGGCCGAGGGCCGGCTGATCGCCCCCGATCCCCCGCTGATCACCCCGCTCCGGGACCTGCTGGCGGACTCCTCCGTCGAAAGCCAGGAGAAAGAGCTGCGCAACGTGCTGGACCAGTACGTACGGACCCTGTCGTCCGAGCGCCGGCATCTGCTGCGCCACTACCACGTGGTCGACATGGCCCGGAAGGTGGTGGGCGTCGGCAGCGTCGGCACTCGCTGCTGGATCGTGCTGCTGCTCGGCCGGGACGACAGCGACCCGCTGCTGCTCCAGGCCAAGGAGGCGCAGCCGTCCGTCCTCTCCGCCCAACTCGGCGGCGACAGCTACGACAACCAGGGCCGCCGGGTGGTGTCCGGGCAGCGACTGATGCAGACGACCAGTGACATCTTCCTGGGCTGGACCCATGTCCTCGGTCTGGATGGCCGCGAACGTGACTTCTACGTACGGCAGTTGCGTGACTGGAAGGGCATCGCGCGCCCCGAGACCATGGATCCGGGCCTGCTGCGGCTCTTCGCCCGGTTGTGCGGCGCCGGCCTGGCGCGCGCCCACGCCCGTTCCGGCGATCCCATCGCCATCGCCGCGTACCTGGGCGGCAGCGACCGCTTCGATCGCGCGCTCGCCGAGTTCGCGCAGTCCTACGCCGACCGGAACGACCGGGACTTCGAGGCGCTGGGCGTGGCCGCGCACACGGGCCGGATCCACGCCGAAAGCCTCTGAGTCGCCCCAGGCCACCTCTCTACCCCAGGCCGCCCCTCTACGAGGACACCCCCGCGGCCCCGGCTCACTCCGGCAGTTGCCGCATCTCCAGGACGCGCAGGCCCAGGGACTGGCAGCGGGCCAGCAGCCCGTACAGATGTGCCTCGTCGACGACGTGCCCGAACAGGACGGTGTGGCCGGACATCACCACATGGTCCAGTTCGGGGAAGGCACTGGTCAGCGCCTTCGACAGCTTTCCGTCGACGCGGATCTCGTAGCGCATGAGTGGTGTGCCCCCATGGCCGGGTACGGGCGGGCTGCGCCCCTTCTCTGCGATCGTCCGTCCTGGGGCACCGGCCTGGCCTCACCCCCGGAAGGTGAGTAGCCCCCCGCATGGTGAGTCGACGGCGGTCAATGGGTCAGGTAGAGCTTGAGGGCGACGATCAGGAGGCCGAGCAGCAGGTTCACCGAGGCCGTGACGGCCACCATGCCCCGCGGGGCGTGGGCCCGGCGGGCCGCGGCCACCGACCAGCCCACCTGTCCCGCCACGGCCACGGCGAGCGCGAGCCAGAGGGAGCCCTGCACATCGAGGCCGAGGAGCGGGCTGGCCGCGACGGCGGCGGCCGGCGGGACGGCGGCCTTGACGATCGGCCACTCGTCGCGGCACACCTCCAGCACGATCCGGCGGTCCGGGGAACGCCGCGCCAGCCGGGCGCCGAACAGTTGGGCGTGCACATGCGCGATCCAGAACACCAGACCGGTGAGCAGCAGCAGAAGGACGATCTCCAGACGGGGGTAGGCCCCCGGGGCCCCGGCTCCGATGATCACGGAGGAGGCGAGCATGGATCCGTAGACGCCGCCGGTGTAGTCGGTACGGGCCCGTCGCTCCACGGCGCGCCCGTCCCGGGACTCGGCTCGCCCTGACGTGGCCATCGTCTCCGCCTCCTCTCAACCCCGACCGACCCGACCGGCCGACCCTGACCGACCGACCCGGCCGCCCCCGCCCTCAGTGCTCCGCGCGGCGCGGCGCGGCCGGTGCGCCGGTGCCGGGCGACTTGAACGGGTCCGCGCCGCCCGGTGGTGTCGGACCGTCCGTCCGGGCGCCCGGCAGTCGTGGGGTGACCAGGAACGCGGCGAGGGTGATGCCGCCGGTGGCGAGGATGGCCGCCTTCAGGCCGTCCAGCTGGGCCGAGGCGTAGGAGTCGGCGAGGGCGTCGACCTCCGACGGTGGCAGCCCGGCCCGCTCGGCGGCCGTACGCACCTGATCCGTGGGGACGAAGCTGATCCCGGCCTGGAGCGCGACACTCGTCTGCTGCTTGGCCTCCTGCGACAGCGCCGGGTCGTCGTCGACCTGCGCGGTGAAGGCATGGGCCAGGGCGCCGATGAGCAGCGATCCGATGAGCGCGGTGCCGAGGGCGGACCCCAGGTTCTGGGCCGTGAACTGCAGTCCGCCGACCTCGCTGCGTTCCTCTTCTCCCACGCTGGACTGCACCACGTTCCCCAGTTGCGAGGCGAGCAGCCCCATCCCGACGCCGAGCAGTGCCATGGCCAGCGCGAACTGGGTGTCGTCGATGACGGGGTCGATGGTGGCCAGCAGCCACACGATGGCCCCGGCCAGGGTCACCAGGGCCAGCCGCACCACGCGGCGCGGTCCGGCCCGTCGGCCCAGCCGGGCGGCGAGCAGGGAAGTGACCAGCATGGTGACGGAGACGGGGAGCAGCCGCAGTCCGGTCTGGAAGGCGTTGAAGCCCTGCACGACCTGGAGGTAGAGCGGGATGGTGAAGAACAGCCCGAGCAGGATCAGGTTCTGACTGAGCAGGGCCAGCAGTCCGGATCGCAGCGGGGGCCGGTGCAGGAGGTCCAGGTGGACCAGGGGTTCGGTGCCATGGGCCGCCCGTCGGTGCTCCCAGCGCGTGAAGGCGGCCAGGACGAGCACCCCGGCGCCGATGACGAACAGGGTCGGTGCGAAGCCCATGACGGTGAAGGGCGGGTTGCGGGGCTGCACCCAGCCCCAGCTACTGCTCTGCAGCACACCGAACACGCCCAGCCCGAGGCCCGCCGCCGACAGCACGGCGCCGACGGCGTCCATCGGGGGGCGGGGCCCGGTCCGGGGCGCTTCGGTGATCGCCCGGCGGAAACACAGCATGGCCAGGACGACCACGACCTCGCCGGCGAAGACGAGCCGCCAGGTGAGGTACGTCGTCACCCAGCCGCCCAGCAGCGGGCCGACGGCGATCCCGGCCCCGGCCAACCCGCCGATGACGCCGTAGGCGACGGCCCGGTCCCGGCCCCGGTAGGACTCGGCGACGAGGGCGGCCATGGCCGGGAGCACCATCGCGGCGCCGAGTCCCTCGATGACCGACCAGCCGAGGGCGAGGACCCACAGAGTGGGCGCGACGGCGGTCAGGGCCGAACCGGTGCCGTAGACCACCAGCCCGAGGAAGAAGAGCCGGCGGCGGCCGAGGATGTCGCCGAACCTGCCTCCGATGATCATGAAGGCGGCCATGACCAGCGCGTACAGCGTGATGACGGCCTGGATGGCGGTGACCTCGGTGTCGAAGTCCTCGACCAGCTGGCTGATCGAGACGTTCATGACGGACGTGTCCAGAACCATCAGGAACTGCGCCGTCCCGAGCACGATCAGAGCCCGCCACCGCTTCACGGCATCCACCTCGCCGAGTCGGCCCGGGACGCCGACGGGCGCCACCCGAGCAGCGCCCGTAACCGACCGGCCGCCACCCTCCATCCCAGCTCAGAACCCCTACTGCCGCCTCACCCGCCACGGGCGAGGCGACGCCTCACAGGCCCGATGACGACGATCCGCCGGACCGACGGGCCCGTCGCGACGACGGCAACCCACGCATCCGGCGCACCACCTCAGAATCGGCCACGATCAGCCCCGGGGAGAATCTGGGGAGTTCCGACCGCAATCCCTCAGATCCTGGGCCTGCCCGCGGTTCAGTCGGCGCATCCGGATCGCGTTCAGGAGGGCCTTCTCATCGACTTTCTTCCTCCGCACCGCTGTGTCGGCCAGCCCGGTTCTTCAGAGGAGCACTCGATCGGAGCCGGTGTCCGCGAGGAGTCGTGTGGTCTGCGGGGACGGGTAGTGCAGTCGCAGGGACGTGTGGGTCTCGGCGGCGTGCCGCGACGCGTCGAGGAAGACGCGCAGGCCGCTGGTGTCGCAGAGGCCGACGGTGGTCAGGTCGACGTCGATGGTGGTGATGCCGTCATACAGGCACCGCTCCAGGGCGGTCCGCACCTGGGGCGCGGTGACCGGGTCGATCTCGCCGGCCAGGGTGATCAGTGCGCGCGTGCCCCGGTCGTGCCGGTAGATGTTCAGCTGCGGAAGAGTCATGATGCCTCGGTTCGTAGGCCCCGGCCGCCACTCGCAGATTCGACGGCCTGGTGGAAACCGGCTGGTCACCTGTGGTGAGTGGTAGGGCTGCGTCGGCGGCGCGGCGGGAAGCGGCCACGGCCCCCGTCGCGGTGGTCCCGTCGCTCGCCGGAGGTCGGCGACTGGGACCGGCCGGGTTCCACGGGTGGTAGTGGCGTGCCGCGTCCGCGGCGGCCGGGCAGGGGGGCGCTGTAGCGGTGCACGGCGATTCTTTCGGCGTGCTGGATGTTGAGCCGGTGGATCACGTATGCCGCCGCTGCGATGAGGACGATGAAGGCGGCGGCCGTCAGGAAGGCGTTCATGGCGGCCGCCTCACATACCGACGATCAGGCGACTGGGCCGACTGGCTCGACTGGGCGGACCGGGCTGGTGCGGGACGGCCGCGGAGGCGCCGCCCTCGTATTCCCATGCCTCGTCCGGGTCCAGTGGCTCGTCGGTCGCGGCGACGCCGTGCCGGGCCTCGTCCGCGGCGATGAGCGCGCTCGCGGTCAGGGGCGGGCCGTCGCAGTGGGACGCGGCAGCCATCAGCCGGGCCGCCGACTCCGCTCCGGTTTCGGGCGGGATGATCAGCAGGTCCCAGCGGCCGGTGCCGTAGGAGAGCAGCAGCAGCTTGTGCGGGTCGATTTCCGGGGTGAACCAGCCGATCTTGACGTTGTGGCCGTCCACGGGAATCCGGCGCGGGATGACCGGCCAGTACTTCGGGTTGACGGCGATGCGGGTGATGCGGCCCCACAAGGGGTCCAACACGTCGGTCAGCGCGGGCAGTTCACTCAGCAGATCCCGGGAGCGGGGCCACCAGGCACCGTCCAGGAGGCCACGGGAGGCGCCGTCCGTCTTCAAGGCGAGACGTGCGGCCGGGGTTGCGACGGGCTCGGGGTGCGGCAGGGTTGGGTTCAAGGTCGCCGACATGATGCGGACCCGTCTCCGGGCCACCTCTGCGGCGGCCCGGGTTTCATCTTTCGCCGAGAACGACCCGGCGTGGAAGCCGGTGTGCGAAATGCCCTCGGTACTGTCGACACTACTCCGCGCTCGCCCGCGACGCGGAGTAGTGGCCGCCTAGATGTGGAGCAGTCTCTGGGTGATCTCCCGGTACTGCCTCAGTGCGTGCCGAAGTTCTTCGGACTGTGCGTTGGGGTTCTGTTCCTGCCAGCCCGCGCGCAGGAGACGCCGTCGTTCCGCGAGGGCGTTCACGAGCTGTGCGGTGGCTTGGTCATAGGCGCTCTCGGCCTCTTCCAGCGCCTCGAACGGGGTGTCGGCGAAGGTGTTGAGGGCGTGCCGGAGGCGCTGGACGATCTTGTCCTGTTCGCCCGACGGGAGCAGCGGCTCCGGGCTCGGGCTGCGGCGTCCGGCCGTGCCCGAAGTCTGGCCGACGGACTGCCGGGCGCGTGTCTGGTCGTACATCATCGGGAGCCACTTCCGTTCCGCCTGAAGGCGTCCTTGGTCTTCTCCACGGCCTGTTCCAGGCTTCCGGAGACGCGGTCGTTCCTGCCTCGGCGCTCCAGTCGCGTGTTGCGGGTGACCCGGCCGAGCTCTTGCGTCATCCTGCCCTTCATCGTCTGCGCCTGGTTGCTGATGCTCCGTGCAACGGTCATGACCGGCCTCGCTGTTGTCCGGTGAGTGGGTTCTCGCGGGGACCGGGCGAGGCGGAAGGGCGGAAGGCTTCGCCGTCTGTTCCGCAGGTGCATGACCCGGCACCCTGCGGCCTTTCCGCCTCCGGCGACGGTCCGTGTCAACGCGGTGGCCACGCGATCCGGGCCGCCTCGTTACGGCCGGAGCGGCGGCGCATATGGCCGCATCTCCGCCGCCAGCCGGTCGGGCCGTCCGGTGTCGGCGTCGGCCGATGTGGAGGAGGCGTCGACCAGTTCCGCCGTCATGAGAGCGGTCGCGGTCGACTGCGGGGCGGTGCTCGCGCTCGCCGCGGCCATCAGCCGGGCGGCCGATGGGGCGCTGACCTCCGGAGGTATCACCAGGAGGTCCCAGCGGCCCGACGTTCCGGACAGCAGCAGGATCTTGTGCGGGTCCAGCTCCGTGGTGAACCAACCGATCTTCACCACATGGCCGTTGACGAAAATCCGTTGCGGGATGACCGGCCAGGAGCGGGGGTTGACGGCGATACGGGTGATCCGCCCCCACAGCGGGTCCAGTACGTCGGCCAGCACGGGCAGTTCGTCGCTCAGGTCACGGGAGCGGGGCCACCAGGCGCCGTCCAGCTCGACCTGCCCCGGGGAGGGGCCCACGGGTTTGAGGGCAAGGCGTGCGGACGGGGCCCTGAAGGGCACGGCGCGCGGCGAGGGATGGTCGGTGATGGCGGACATCGTGCGAACCCGTCTCCGAACCCCTGCGCGTGAGCAGTTGCCCGGTGCCGTTGCTCACCAGGAACGACACCGGTATCGGGGCCGGTGCGCGAAGTGCTCCCGATGGGTTCACGCTACTCCCCGAAGCGGCCGAACGGACCGCTTCCGGAGATACCCTCACTTCCGGCGGCCGTCCTTGCCCGAGGAGCGGCTGGTCTCCAGCCAGAAACGCGCCGGTTCTGCCGCGCTGGTGGTGTCCACGGTGAGCTCGAGGCGGGGTCCCTCCCTCGAAGACTTGACGCCGGTCAGCCGAGGTGGCCGTCGTGCCAGTCCGGTGCCGACGCCGGGATGACCGTGCTGTCGAAGGCGCCGGAGATGACCTGTGCCGCGAGTTCGGACAGGCGCAGGTGAGCCAGGACAGTGACCACGGCGGTCACCTCCCCACGATGCTCTGCTGAATTCCGACGCTTCCAGGCGGGGACGCATGGGGCTGTTCCTCCATTGACCGTACGGTCCGTTCGGCCTACCCGGGGAGTACGCTGAAACCACCGAAGATATTTCGCGCACCGGCTTCCACGCCGTGTCGTTTTCGGCGATCGAATATGCCGGGCCGGTTGCGGCCGGCCCGGGGCAGGGTCCGCGTCATGACCGCGACCATCTCCCCCTCGCCGACGCTCGAAGCCGTTGACCGGTCCTCCTCGTCCTCGCCCCGTCTGTCACTGGCTCCCGTGGGTTCCGCACCGGCCCTGCTGGACGGCACCTGGTGGCCCCGCTGCCGCGATCTCGGGGCGGAACTCCCCTCCCTGACAGCCGTACTGGACCCGTTGTGGGGGCGGATCACCCGGGTCACGATCAATCCCACCCACTGGCCGGTCGTCCCGGCCAAGGTGCCGGTCGCCGGGCACGTGGTGAACGTGGGCTGGTTCTTGTCCGAGCAGGACCCGCACGAACTGCTGCTGCTCTCCTACCGCATGGGCCGCTGGAACCTCTTGGTACTCCCGCCGCAGACCACTCCCGTCACAGCCGCCTGGCTGATGGCCGCCGCGAGCGACCCACTGGGTACGTCGACCGCGAGTTGGTTGATGGAGGAGGCGGCGCGCCTGCGGATGGTGTCCGAGACCGACCGGGCCGTGGAAGCGGTCTGGGACTCCGAAGGAGGACATGAAGCCCGCGAGCCGGCCCCAGGCCCACGGATCCCGGCCGCCCCCGCCCCGCTGCCGCATCAGCCGACGGGGTGGTGAGGACCGTGGAGATATTCGTGACCGTGGTCGTGATCCTGGCGATGATCGCTCTTGGGGTGCTCCTCATCCACTTGCTCAACGCCCAGCACGGCGATCGCAGCGCAGCCTTCCACTACGGCCGCTCCGGAATGCCTGCCCCGGGACCGGCTCGGTCGGTTCCCCGCAGGACGTCACGGCCGGACGAGGACGAGCGGCACCGGCGACGGGTGCGGCTCCGCACGCAGCGCCGCACCCGTCAGAGGGCGGGGTGAGCCCATGGCTCCGGCAGGCTCTTCCGGACCGTCACTGAACTGATCACACGGACCGAACCGACAGCACAGCCCGCAGCCCGAGACCCAGGCCGCAGCACCGCACAGGACGGGGTTTTCGCGTGTCCCGTGCCCGAATCACCCGGGCTGCTCCGGCCCGGGGTCCGCGCCCCTCCAGGACACGATGCCCGCCGGGCACGGACCTTCCGTCCGATCCTATGGCGCATCCCCGGACCCCCGATCCGCCACCGCGTTCGCGAACTCGGGCTGGCGGACCGGCCATCCACCCACCACCGCGCAGCCCCACATCGGCGGAACGCCGCGAGGACCGGGCCCGTCCCTGCCACGCGGCACTCTCCGACAGACACTCCGAACCGAGGAGCCATGCCCCTTCCCCGGCTGAACGTCCACCGGCACGACCTCAACACCCGCGCCCTGATCACCCTCGCAGGAGAGATCGACCTGAACACCGCCCCGCTCCTCAGCGCCGCACTGGCCACATGCGCGCGCGACGGCATCCGCACCACCGACGTCGATCTCACGGCGGTCACCTTCTGCGACGTCAGCGGACTCAACGCCTTCCTCGCGGCATCCCGGCACGCCACCGAGGCCGGAACGACCCTCCAACTGCACTATCCGCCGCCGGCCATGGCCCGCATCATCGAGATCACCGGCTCCGGCTTCCTGCTCCCCGAACTCCACGCCGCTCGGCCACCATCACATCGGGTTCTCGTCACCGCGGGCGGTGCGCCGTGACGGCCCCGCTCTCCCCGAAGTCGCCACAAGGAGAGGGAAGCACCCGGACTCCCGCCCACGCGCTACGTCTGCGCCGGCTGAACCGCTGGCAGACCGAAACCCTGCGAGAAGACCTGGCAGATCTGTACGTGGAGTCCACTCGGGCACAACCAGGCCAGGAGTACCGGGGCCGGGAGGCGTTTCTGCGGCGGCTCACCCGCGACATCCGGCAGCTCGGATTCTCTCTGCTGATCGCGGAGGACATGACCTTCGCCGGATGCGCCTACGGCTTCCCCGTTCCACGCCAGGGGACATGGTGGAGGGGGTTCGACGGGCCCCTTCCGCAGAGCGTCGAACAGCTCACCGCGTCCGGACACGTCTTCGCCCTCACCGAGATCGTGGTGCACCCGCACACGGACGACCAGGGCCTCGCCCGCAGACTCCAGGAACGGCTGCTCGCCGACCACCATGCCTCGCTCGGGGCGACGCTGGTCGCCCAGACCGATGCCCCGGCCTGCGACGCGTTCCTGTCGTGGGGATGGCAGGACATCGGGACGATTCGCCGAGCACCGGACCCCACCGCCCTGCGGCCGTCGGACCCCGAGTTACTGCGGGCCCTGGTCCTGCCCATCGGCCCACGCACGGCCGCTCGCCCGGACGGCCTCGCCCACGACAACCGCACCCAACGACCCGGCTGACGACCACCATGTTGCCGGTTCAGGAGACCTACGTGCAGATCCGGACCCGGCAAGCCCGTCGGTTTGGACTGAAGGATCTACCGCTCGCTGAACAGAGCGTCGTGATCCATCTGACGGTCCGGCGCGCTCGCTGTCCAGAACTGGATACCGCGGCCGAACATGTCGGCGGCTTCGGCGAGATCCTGGCTCACCGGCTGGGCCACACGCTCCCCGCATGGATCGAAGCCGTCAGTGCCAGCCAGCTGCCCGGTCTCAAGGCGCCGTGAACCGCATCAAGAAGATCAAGAGGCAGCTCTACGGCCGTGCCGGATTCGAATTGCTCCGCAAGCTGATCCTGCTCCAATAGCGTCGCGCCCAGACTCTGCAGCCAACCCTGGTCACGTCAGCGAGTGTGGTGGGCCGAGGAGATCACCGCGAGGCCGCAGATTCCGTCGAGACCGCGAAGGACAGAATGTCGGAGAGACCGCCCTTAGACCAGGCCGAGGAGCGACTCCAACATGAGCTGAGCCGTGGACAGCAGCCCCTCGCCGAACTGGACTTGGACGAGGTGTGGCTCAGGTTCGTGCGCTTCGGCTCCCAGCGCTTCGACACCGCGGACACGCCGGACGCCGATGGCCTTCTCTTCCAGTACGGGACTCACGCCTTCGAGGGACCGCCCGTCTTCACGCTGGACCTGGCCCGGCAGTTCGAGATCAACGACGCTTCCGGCGAGCATGATCATCACATCCAGCTCCACTGCGAACTTCGCTACGAGCCCGTCCCCCAACTTCGGGCGCTGGGGCACTTCGAGACCTGGTTCTTCCACGACACAGACGACGAACTCGACGCCTGGGCCGACAGCCTTGGCCGCCAGGAATTCTGGCCGATCGTCCGCAACTTCCACCCCCAGGAAATCCGGGTCTACCAAGAGCAGGCGTGATCACAGCCGCGAAGCGAGGGTGAGGTCGGTGGTGGGTCAGTAGGGTTGGGCGTGCGGAGGTTGCGGCACGGGCGGGGAGCTTGCCATGTTGTGTGGGTCGCGGGCCGGGTTCGGTCTGGAGTTCCACGTCGAACAGGACCCGGGGCTGCTGTGCGTCGATGTCTTCGTCGGCGGGCTTCATGTGAACACGTGGGACAACGCGTTCTACCCGCCCCTCCTGGTCAAGAAGCTCAAGGACGAGCTCGCTCGCTTCCGTACGCCGACCCCGCCGCCGGTGGACCTCACCTCGCCGTCCGAGTCCTTTCGCACGGCCGAGAGTTGGATGTACGACGACGCCGGCACCGAGGCCGAGCCCGGGGCGGCGCTCGCGCGATGGGAGTTCCTGGAGTGGGGGGAGTGCACCGACGAGGTGACAGCGTTCGCGTTCCCTGACGGGGACCGGGTGCACCTCGCCTGTCGGCTGCGTGAGGGAGGCGGCGCCGCCTCGGACACTGGGGCCCGGCACGAGCCCACGGTGGTGTCGCTGCACCGGACGGTCCTCGTCGAGACGCTGGAGCGCGGCCTCGCCATCGCCGAACGTGAGTGGGCCGCCCGGAAGTCCACGCGTTGATCAGGCCTTCGTCGGCCATGCCTCGCGGTCCAGCAGATCCAGGACAAGTGCCGCGATGTTCCACGCGTCGTCCTCGCCCCGGTGATGGCGTCCCTCGAGCGGCAGTCCGGCGATCCGCAGCGCCTGGCTCATGCCGGGCTTCCTGCGCAGCCCGTACGCCGCGGTGAACACGGCCTTGGCATTGGTGTGCGTGCGCTCCGTCGGATAGCCGAACGGGTAGGCCACGCCGTCGGCCTGACTCTGCCGAGCGAACTGCCGACGGTCGTACTCGCCCCAGCTCGCCCAGGGCCGCTCCCCCGCCCCGTACTCCTCGACGAGGATCCGGCATGCCTCGGCGAAGGTGACGCCCCGTTCCACCTCGGCCTGCGTCAGGCCGGTCAGTTCCGTGCAGAAGTCGCTCACCGCCGATCGGACGGGGCGGACCAGGACACGGTGCCGGGACACACGGCACCGTGCCGACACGTCCACGACGGTGAGACCGATCTCGATGATCTCGTTCACCGAGCCGGGCGGTGGTTGTCCGTCCCAGCAGGTAGCCTCCACATCGATGACGTTGAGCAGGGCAGGTTCGTGGCGCATGGGGACGAGGGTAGGGATGCGCGCCCTGTTCCGGCACCTCGATTTCCTGTCGCGCTACCGTTGCGCGTCGTCCCCACGAGAGCACCGGGAGAGCGCATGACCGACTCGGCTACGGCCCGCGTGACCTTGCTGGTGTTGTACTCGCCCCGGCTTGAGGAATGCCGGCGCTTCTATCAGGACCTCGGCCTGGACTTCACCGCGGAGCGACACGGCCAGGGTCCCGAGCACCATGCCGCCGTCCTGGGCGACGGTACGGTCTTCGAGCTCTACCCGGCCCGTCCGGACCGGCGGACGGACGCGCTGCGTCTGGGCCTGGCCGTGGACGGCGCGAGGGCCACTCCCCCGCTCGCCCGGGGGCGCCATCTGCTCACCGACCCGGACGGCCGCACCGTCGAGGTCCACGTCACCTGAACACCGCGGCCGTTGGACGGATCGTGTGGGAAGCAGGCGCCGGTCCTAAATTCCGTTGACGGGCGCGTCGGCCGGCCCGGACGATCAAGCGCGTGTCTGCCGCCCTGGCGCCGCTGCGCCACCGCCCGTTCCGTCACCTCTTCATCGGTACGACGGCCAACCTGCTCGGCAACGGAGTGGCGCCGATCGCCCTGGCGTTCGCCGTCCTCGACGCCACCGGCTCGGTCGGCTCGCTCGGGTTGGTGGTCGGCGCCCACTCCCTCACCAGCATCCTCTTCCTGCTGTTCGGCGGGGTGTTGGCGGACCGGCTGCCGCGCGGCCCGCTGCTGGTCGGCAGCAGTGCGGTCTGCGGCCTGAGCCAGGCGGTGATCGCCGTCCTGGTCCTCACCCACAACGCCGCCATCCCCCTGCTCATGGTGCTCGCCGCAGTCTCCGGCGCGTCAGGTTCCTGCTATCAGCCCGCCGCCCAGGCCTTGTTGCCGCAGACCGTGCCGGCCGAGTCCCGCCGCGCGGCCCTCGCGCTCTCCCGCATCGCGGCCAGCAGCGCGGTGGTCGTGGGTGCCTCGCTCGGCGGCGTACTGGTCGCCGCGATCGGCCCGGGCTGGGGCCTGGCCGTCGACGCGCTCAGCTTCGCGCTCGCCGCCACGTCCTTCGCGCTGGTCCGCGTCCAGGCCGCGCCGCCCCCGCCCAGCCCCGGTGTGGTGCATGAACTGCGCGTCGGCTGGCTGGAGTTCACCTCCCGTAGCTGGGTGTGGGTGATCGTGGTGTGCTTCTGCTTCCTCAACGCCGGCCTCACCGCCTCGTTCACCGTCCTCGGCCCGGCCGTCGCCGACAGCACCGGGATCGGCCGCAGCGGCTGGGGCCTGGCCCTCGCCGCGGGCTCGCTGGGCGCGGTCGCCGGCGGCGTACTGTCGCTGAGATGGCGGCCCCGGCGCGCGATCCTGGTCGGCTGCGCGCTGATGGGCCTGACGGCGACGATCCCGCTGCTGCTCGCGCTCGCCCCCTACACCTGGCTGCTGGTCGTGGCCAACTTCGTGGCGGGCGTGGGCGGTGAACAGGCCGGCGTCGCCTGGTACTCGACCCTCAACGAGCAGATCCCCGAGGACCGTCTCGCCCGCGTCTACGCCTATGACGACCTCGGCTCCTACCTCGCGCTCCCGCTCGCCCAGTTCGCCGCCGGATCCGCCGTGCTCCTCCTCGGCCTCCAGGCCACCCTCTACGCGGCTGCCGCGCTCATCCTCCTCGCCACTCTGGTCATGGTCGCCACCCCCTCCATCCGCGCGCCGGCTCCGGCCACCGCGCGGCCGCTGCCCGCCGCGGAGTGCCTCACGCCCCGTACGGTGGAGCCATGAGCGATCACTCCGACACGGCTGTCGTGCCCGTCCAGGCCTATGAACCCCCTTAGAGGTCGTTTCTTTTGGTGTGCATGAGGGCTGGCTGCTGGTGAGTGGTGGGTGTGGCCGTGGCTGGTGTCACTGCGTGTGTGGGAAGGCTGTTCCAGCCAGAGTCTTTGCGGCGAGGCGTACAGCGTTCTCCCAGGCCCGGACCTCTTCGGGGGACATGAAGTCGAGGTGGTACTCCAGGCCCACGGCCGCCACGAACTCCCGCTCAGGATCTGTCAACGCCTCGATCCCCTGCCAGACTCGATCTGCGGCCATCTTCGGTGACAAGGCACCGGCGGTCAGCTCTGTCGCCATGTGATGCAGGAGGCAGCGTTCAGCGGTCTCGCAGTCCGGGATCTGGATCCCGAGCTCGTCCATGGTGTGCCCGAAGAGCTGGCGGATCTCTGCTGGGTGCTCGCGCCGGGAACGGCCGGCCAGGTCGCGCAGTGAAGGAGAGTCGTGGCCGGCAGCCAGTAGGTGGGCCGCCAACATGGGCAGGTCTTCCTCGCAGATGAGGTTCGCCGCGTACTTCCAGGCGATGGTGGCTGGCTCGTCCATGAGCGAATCCTGACCGAGGGGAACACCTCTGACCAGTGAGTTATCGGATCCGTGTGAGGCGCCGATTGCCGATGAGGAGGGCAGCGATGCCCACGAAGGCCAGGAAGTGCTCGGGCTTGCGCTCGTAGCGGCGGTGGAGACGGCGGCAGCCTGCCAGCCAGGACACCGTTCGCTCGACCACCCATCGGTGGCGGCCGAGTCGTTGTGAGGATTCGATGCGTTTGCGGGCGATGCGGTGGCGTATGCCGCGGCTGCGGAGCCATCGGCGCAGGTGGTCGTAGTCGTACCCCTTGTCGCCATGGAGTTTCCCAGGTCGCCTGCGACGCGGGCCCCGGCGGGACCGGATCGGCGGTATGCCTCGTACGAGCGGCACCAGGCCCTGACTGTCGTGCAGGTTGGCTGCGGAGATGCCCAGGGACAGGGGCAGTCCTTTTCGGTCGGTGATCAGGTGGATCTTCGATCCCGGCTTGCCGCGATCGGTCGGATTCGGTCCCGTCAGTAGCCCCCTTTTGCGGCCCTGACGCTTACCGAGTCGATTGCACATCGGGACCAGTCCAGCTCACCGAGCGCGCCGAGTTCGTCGAGGATGACGCGGTGCAGCCTGGCCCAGACGCGGGCACGGCTCCACTGCGCGAAGCGCCGGTAGACCGTGGGCCACGCCGGGCCGAAGACCGGCGGGAGTTGCCGCCAGGTGCAGCCCGACGTGGCCACGAAGATGATCGCCGCCAACGTCTCGCGGTCGCCCGCCCGTCGTCGGCCCCCGCCCTGGGGACGTATGACCTCCGTAGGAGGTACCACCCGGCGAAACAGCTCCCACAACTCGTCCGGTACCAGCCGCTGGACCAGGTCTGCCATGCACTGACCAACGACCACCCCAGGCCAAAAGAAACGGTGTCTTACTACGCGGCTGTGTTCACCACGGTGCGCACCCAGGAACAGGACGGCTACGCCGAGACGAACGCGCGCATGGAGGAGTTGGTGAAGGACATCCCCGGATACCTGGGGATGGACCATGCGCAGACCCCCGGCGGGATCGGCATCACGGTCAGCTACTTCCGTGACGCCGACGCGCTGACGCGGTGGCGTGACGACCTGGAGCACCGCGCGGCGCAGAAGCGCGGGCGGGCCGAGTGGTACCAGAGCTACACGCTGCATGTGGCGAAAGTGGAGCGGAGCAGCGGATTCACGCGAGCGGAGGTCGCGCAGGGCCCGACGGCGGGCTGACCGGGACGGAGGGGGTCAGCGGGCGGGGGCAGCGAGAACCTCCGCGAGGTCTTCGGCCGACTCGGGCGTGAGGCGGTAGAACCCCTGGAGACTGACCGCCCGCTGCAGCCGGCCGTCCACCACGTATTTGAGACCCCTGGTCTGTTCTCGGCGGTTGCGCCAGGTCAGTCGGCCCAGGAGGTCGCCGGGTATCGCCATGTCGAAGCGCACGGGCGTGGCGTCCACGTGCACGGCCTCGGCGCCGCAGCCGCCCGCGCCGAGCGCCGCCCAGTCGTGGTGTCCGGGGAAACCCGGGTCCCGCCAGGTCGCCGGAGCGGCGCCGCAGCAGCCGCGTCGCTCCCTGTCGACCACGCGCATCCGGCTCACCACCAGCACCTCGCCCCGGTTCACGTGCAGCGCGTACACCTCGTCCCCGGGGCGGGCGCCCGACCAGGCGGGCAGCGAGGAATGGACGCCGCTGAAGGCGACGGGCGGGCGCTCACCCTCGCGCCCCGCGGCGCGCAGGGCACGGCATGTGTCATGGGTCCACAGGACCGTGAAGGCATCGGACATGCCGAGATCCTACGAACGGGCACTGACACCGCCGGCCGCCTCCCGCGCGATCTGGTCGAACTGGGCACCCATCGCCTCGGACAGGGCCTGGGCCGCGGAGAGCGGGCGGACCATCACCGTGAACTCGTCGATCTTCCCCTGGTCGTCGAAGTGCAGGAAGTCGCAGCCCTGGAGCTGCTTGCCGGCGACGGTCGCGGTGAAGACGAAGGCGTGGTCGCGCCCGTCGGGGTCGGCTATCTCGCGGACGTAGGTGAAGTCCTCGAAGACCCGGGACACACCGCGCAGGATCGCGGCGGTCATCGCCTTGCCCGGGTACGGCTTGAACACGACCGGGCTGGTGAAGACGACGTCGTCGGCCAGCAGGGCGGCGACGGCCTCCATGTCACCGTTCTCCACAGCCTCACGGAAGGCGTGCATGAACCCACCTCTCACAGATAGTCATATACAAGAAATTGATTAGGTGAGGAGGAGAGTAACAGCACTGCTAGCGTGTGCTCATGGCTTTGCGGAACGCGGTGATGGCCGCGCTGTTGGAGGGCGAGGCGTCCGGATACGACCTCGCGAAGGCGTTCGACGCGACGGTCGCCAACTTCTGGATGTCGACTCCCCAGCAGCTCTACCGGGAGCTGGAACGCATGGAGGCCGAAGGGCTGGTCACGGCCCGCGTCGTCGAGCAGGAGCGCCGGCCCAACAAGCGGCTGTTCTCGCTGACCCGGGCCGGGCGCGAGGCCGTGCACGCCTACACCGCCGAGCCGCCCGGGAAGCCGGAGGTGATCCGGGACGAGCTGATGGTCAAGGTGCAGTGCGTGGACGTCGGCGACAGCGAGGCGGTGCGGGCCGCCGTCGCCCAGCGCATGGAGTGGGCCACCGCCAAGCTCGCCCGCTACGAGAGGCTGCGCCAGCGCCTCCTCGACGGGCGCTCGGAGGAGGCGTACTTCGCCGAGGCCGAACGCGTCGGACCGTACCTCACGCTGCTGCGCGGGATGGCTCTGGAGCGGGAGAACCTCCAGTGGGGGGACATGGCCCTGCGCAGACTCGACCAGCGCGCGGCCGCCGCACGCTCACGCTCCTAGCGAGGCCGTGGCCGCACACCCGGCGAGGCCGTGGCCGTACGCCTAGCGCGCGGGCGCGGTCACCGGCAGGAGGGTCGGTCTCTTCGCCCGGCGGCCGTCGCCGGAGGAGCGGCCGCGCAGGCGGCGGCCGATCCAGGGGCCGAGGAAGGCACCGGCCCAGCGCACCTCGGCGCCCACGGCCCGCCAGGCGGCGGCGTCCGTCCCCTCGGCCGGCAGCGGGAGCGTCCAGGTGTCGTCACTGCCGGGCAGGTCGAGCGCCTGGGCCACGGCGGCCGCGATACGCGCGTGCCCCAGCGGACCCGCGTGCAGCCGGTCCGCGCTCCACAGCCGTGGATCGGTCACGACGGGGTGCGCGGCCGTCTCCGCGACCACCACTCCGTGGCGGGCGGCGGCCTCCCGTACGCGATCGTTGAGCGCGAGTACCCGGCGGCCGATCGGGCGGGCCAGCGGGGTGATGCGCCCCACGTCGGGGGCGGTGAGGGTCACGACCGTGGCGCCCTGAGCGGTGAGAGCCGCGAACATCGCCTCCAGATGGCCGGCCACCTCGTCGAGGTCGACGCGCGGGCGCAGCACGTCGTTGACCCCGGCGACGACGGTGGCGAGGTCCGGCCGCATCGCGAGTGCCGGGGCCAGTTGTTCAGCGCGCACCTCTGCGGCCTTGCGGCCGCGTATCGCGAGGTTGGCGTAGCGCAGGCCGGGGCGGTGACGGTCGAGCAGCTCGGCGAGCCGGTCCGCCCAGCCCCGCAGACCGCTTTCGTCGTCACCGTCCCCGAGCCCCTCGGTCTGACTGTCGCCCAGGGCGACATAGCGCAGATACGCACCGCTCGGCACGGACCGACCGCCTCTCGTCGACGCCGACCGCTCGTGGCGTCGGCGGTTCGTCGTCTTGTTGGTCAACGATGCACCTAAGTGCATCGTTGACCAACAAGATAGCAGTCGGCTCACGGCCGCGCAGGGGGTGCCGGGACGTCGGAGACCGTGGTGAGGACCGCCTCGCCGAACACCTCGGCCACCTCCTTCCACTCGACGAGGGACATCGTGAGGGGCGGCAGGAGTTTCAGTACGTGGCCCCGCCCCGACGTCTCGGCGACGATCCCGGCGCGGAACAGCGCACGCCGCACCCCTTCGGCGGTGTCCGCGTCGGCGAACCGCAGCCCGCTCATCGCGCCCTTGCCCACCACGTCGGCCACCCGGGCCGGGAGGGCCGCGACCAGGCCGGCGAGGCTGGTGCGGATCGCCGAGGCCAACTGCTCGGCGTGGTGGGTGAATTCGGGGTCGGTCCAGTGGTCCAGGGCCGCGGAGCCCGCCACGAAGGCGAGGTTGTGGCCGCGGAAGGTGCCGTTGTGCTCGCCCGGCGCCCACCGGTCGATCTCGCGGCGGATCAACAGGGCCGCCATCGGCAGCCCCATACCGCTGAGCGACTTCGACAGGCACACCAGGTCGGGGCGGAGTTCGGGGGTGTCCTCGAAACTGAAGAAGGTCCCGGTGCGCCCGCAGCCCGCCTGGATGTCGTCCACGATCACCAACGCGCCCACGGAGTCGGCGAGTTCACGGATCCGTACGAGCCAGTCATGGGGGGCGGTGTGCAGGCCGCCCTCGCCCTGGACGGTCTCCAGCAGGATCGCCGCGGGCGGGGCCGTCCGCGCGTCCCCGCCGAGGGCCCGTTCCAGGGCGGTGACGGGGTCGGTGCCGTCCGGGTGGGCCGCGTCGCCGTAGGGCAGGATCGTGACGTCGGTCAGCGGTACCCCGGCCGCTCCGCGCAGCAGCGGGGAGGTCGTGGCGGCGAGGGCGCCCAGGGACGCTCCGTGGAAGCCGCCGGTGAAGGCGATCACCTCGGTGCGCCCGGTGACCTTGCGGGCCAGCTTCAGCGCGGCCTCCACCGCAAGCGTCCCGGCCGGCCCCGGGAACTGCACCACGAAGTCGCCCAGCCCCCGGGGCTCCAGGACGAGGCCGGTGAAGCGTTCCAGGAAGTCGGCTTTCGCGGTGGTGTGCAGGTCCAGCGACTGGACCGGCCCGCCGGCCGCGAGGTAGGCCGTCACCCGTTCGACGATCGCGGGCGGGTTGTGGCCGTAGTTGAGGGATCCCGCCCCGCAGAGCAGGTCCACGTAGCGACGCCCGGTGGTGTCCCAGAGGTGGTGTCCGATGGCGCGTTCGAAGACCACCGGGAAGTCGCGGCAGTAGCTGCGTACGTTCGACTCGTGACGTTCGAACACCGTACGGGGTGCCCGGTCGGTCTCGGTCATGTCAGCACGTACCTTTCATCGGTTTCGGGGCCGCGTCACTTGACCAGGACCGTTCCGTCGCCGGGACGGTGGTCGCGGGAGCGGCGGAGGTCGCTGAACGCGAAGGTCCGCTGGAGCCAGCGGTCCGCGCCGTCGTAGCGCGGGGTGAACGCCGAACGCCCGTGCAGGGTCACCCTGTTGTCGACCACGGCGAGGTCTCCGGGACGGAGCAGCACCCCCGTGTACGTCGCGTGGGCGACCGTCGCCAGTTCGGTGAGGGCGGCCTGCCCCTCGGGGGTCAGGGGCCGGGTGGCCGCCTCGTCGAAGCACAGGTCCGGGTCCTCGGGGTCGCCGGTGAGGACGGCGTGGACGGTGCCGGTGTCGCCGCGGCCGAAGGACGGGGGTGCCTGGGTGACGTACTCGGGGCGGCCGAGCGCCTCGCGGGTGGCGGGGGTCAGCCGGGGCAGTACGCGCCGGACGCAGCTGGTACGCAGTTCCGCCACGCCCTCGTGGTCGGGGCGCAGGCACAGCAGCATGACGTAGTCGGGGCGGTGGGGGTGGAAGGCGTTCTCGGTGTGGAAGGTGAGCTCGACCGAGCCCACGTTGCCCTGGACCTCCTCCTCTCCCGGCACGGGGACCACGTCCTGGACCAGGGCGCCGGACTTCTCGGCCGCGAACGCGGCCGGATCGCCGAGGCCCGCCGCGAACAGCAGCAGGGTCGCCGCGGGCAGTGACGGGACGCGCTGCACCGAGCCCTTCACCATGGGGGTGGGCGGCAGGTCGGCGGCGCCGATGGGCAGGCGCCGCAGGACGAGGGCGCCGTCGGGGCCGGAGTTCCTGCGGAACTCCCGTACCAGCCGCCTCACTTCGGCCGGGGCGTCCTCCCAGGCGTGGCGGGCGAGGGCCGGCCAGTCGGGGTCGTCGACCCGCTCCCCCGCCCGGTCCAGGAGGTCACCCGTCACCAGGGCCAGTGCGGCCAGGTCGGGGGCGGCGAGGCGGACCGTGTCGTCCCCGGCCGTGGGGTGCGGGGTCCGCGCCGCGCTCGCGGGCGCCGTCGTCGATTCGACGCTGATCACGTCGTGTTCACTTCCGTTCCGTGCGTTGCGTGGTTGACGTGGGGTGGTCAGGCGTTCATGGCGTCGATGAGGCTCTTGGGGCGCAGGTCGGTCCACTCGCGCTCGATGTGGTCGAGGCAGGCGGGGCGGGTGTCCGGGCCGAAGGCGATGGTCCAGCCGGCGGGTACGGCCACGGAGTCGGGCCACAGGGAGTGCTGGCCCTCGTCGTTGACCAGGACCCGGTAGGTGCCGTCGGGGTTCTCGAAGGGGTTGGTCATGACGGGTCGGTGTCCTTTCGGGAGCCCGGGAGGCTCTTCGCCTCCCGGGTGCGGGTGTGGGTATGGGGAGTGGGGCCGAGGGCGCGGTCCGCCGGAGGCGGTCCGCGCGGCTCGCGTCAGCGTTCGACGAAGGCCCAGTAGCGGGAGATCGCGTCCTCGTCGATGTCCGGGATCGCGACCGCCAGGTCGCGCAGCCGCTGGAGCGTCCGGTCGTTCTCGAACGCCAGGGTCGGCCGCTGTGGGTCCGGCGTGTTCCTCGCGTGCTCTTCGAGATAGGCCTGGTAGGGCAGGATCGGCAGGTCCTCGCCCCGTTCGCTCGCGCGCCGCAGGCGCCGCAGCCATACGGTGAGCGGGACCGCTTCGGTCACCGTCCCGCGCATCCGGTCGTAGCCGCTCATGAAGGCATCGATTCCGACCCGGTGCGGGTGGTGGAGGTGGTGCACGCGGGCGGTTCCGGTGCCGGTGAGGATCAGCCCCACCACGGCGCGGGCCAGGACGTCGACGGGGAGCAGTGCTTCCTCACCTTCCGGTCCGGCCGGATGGCAGCCGAGCGCGGCGCTGCTGGTGAGCAGCCGGGAGAACATGTCGTCCGTGCTGACGGCACCGGTCGAGGTGTGCGCCCAGATCCGGCCGAGCCGGTGGATGCCGCCGGTGGCCCCCCGCTCGAAGGCACGCTCCACCAGCCTGTCCGCGACCCATTTGCTCGCCGCGTAGCCGTCGCCGAACAGGTGCTTCTCACCGTCGATCGGGGAATCCTCGCTCACCAGCCGGGGGGCTCGGCCGGGCCCGAACACGCCGAGGGTGGAGAGGTGGTGGAACGCCTTCGGGCGGCCCTCGGCGGCCAGGCGCAGCAGGGTTCGGGTGCCCTCCACGTTGGCCGGCTTCAGCAGGCCGTACGGCGAGAGGTGATGGACGTGTGCGCCTGCGTGCACGATCGTGTCGACGCGCTCGCGCAGGTCCGCCCAGTGCGAGGCGCCGAGGCCGAGGTCTCCTGCCGCCAGGTCGCCCCGGACGATGTTCAGCCGCGCTTCGTCCGACGCGGGCCCGAGGTCGATGCCGTAGCGCAGCAGGGTTCCGGTCAGCCGCTCGCCGGCCTCGGCGTCGGTCCGGGCCCGGACGAGGCAGTGCACGCGCGCCGACGTCCGGTCCAGCAGCTCCGCCAGCAGGAAGGCTCCGACGAACCCAGTGGCCCCGGTCAGCAGGATCTCCCGAGGGCTGTCGGCGTCCGGGGCGGCCTGCCGCGCGTCGGGCGGACCGGCAGGGGATGCGCCGGACGTGAAGCGCAGGGCGGGGCTCAGCTCGGCCTCCGAGTCCGGCACCCACGACGCGGCTCGCGGTCCGTCCTCCGTGAGGTGGCGGGCCAGTCCCGCCGGGGTGGGTGCTTCGAGGAGCGCCGACAGGCTGAAGCGGATTCCCAGAGCCTCACCGATGCGGCCTGCCAGCCGGGTGGCGAGCAGGGAGTGGCCGCCCAGCGCGAAGAAGTCGTCGTCGGCGGAGACCTCGGGCACGTGCAGTGCCTCGGCGAACAGGGTGCACAGCTGGGCCTCTAGTGGGGTGCGGGGTGCCCGGCCGGTGCCGGCGGCGACGTCCGGCGGGGCGGGCAGCCGCCTGCGGTCGAGCTTGCCGTTGGGGTTCAGTGGGATTTCGGCGATCTCGATGATGGTGGAGGGGATGAGGTGGGAGGGGAGGGTCGTGGCGAGCTTGGTTCGTAGGGCGTCGGGGTCGAGGGGGGTGTGGGGCGCTGAATGGGTTGGTTTTTCGCCGCGGGTGAGTGGGGGCTGGTCGCGCCCCGCGGCGAAGCCGCTATTCGATGCTGCCCCGCGCCCCTTACGGGGCGCTGCTTGCCCGGGGGCTTTGAGTGGCACGACGTAGGCGACCAGGCGTTTGTCGCCCGGGCGGTCCTCGCGGGCTATCACCGCGGCCTGGGCTATGCCGTCCAGTGCCGTCAGGGCGGACTCGATCTCGCCCGGCTCTATGCGGTAGCCCCGGATCTTGACCTGGTCGTCGACGCGGCCGGCGTACTCCAGGACCCCGGCGCGGTTCCAGCGGGCCCGGTCGCCCACCCGGTACATGCGGGTGCCGGGCGGGCCGTACGGGTCGGCGACGAAGCGTTCGGCGCTCTGGCCGGGCCGTCCGGCGTAACCACGGGCGAGTCCGGTGCCGGCGAGGTACAGCTCGCCCCACACCCCGTCGGGGACGGGCTGGAGGTGGTCGTCGAGCACGTACACGCGTGCGTTGCCGATGGGGCGGCCGATGGGTACCGGGCCCGCGCCGAGGTCGTCGTCGGGTTCGAGGCGGTGGACCACGCAGCCGACGGTCGCCTCCGTGGGCCCGTACTCGTTGACCACCACGGCCCCGGGGTGCCTGGCGCGCCACGCCTGGAGGGCGGTGCCGTCGAGGGCCTCGCCGCCGATGACCAGGTTCCGGGCGTCGCTGACGCGGTCGGGCAGGGGCTCCAGCAGCCGCAGATGGCTCGGGGTGACCTTGAGCAGGTCGGGGGTCTCGGTGTCGTGGTCCAGGTCCGCGAACCGCACCCGGCCGCCCGTGACCAGCGGGGTGAACAGGGTGGTCACCGGCATGTCGAAGGCGAGGGACGTGTGGACCAGGGACTCGCCGGACGCGGCCGGGTACATCGTGGCCGCCTCGCTCAGATAGGCCGCGAGCGAGCCGTGTTCGACGACGACTCCCTTGGGGCGGCCGGTCGATCCGGAGGTGTAGATCAGGTAGGCGGCCTGGTGGGGGTGGACGGGCAGGCCCAGGTCGTCGTCGGGGAGATCGTCCAGGCCGACGGGGAAGGTCTCCTCGTCGAGGACGATCCGCGCGGCCGCGTCGGCGACCAGCGCGTCGATCCGTGCCCGCGGGTTGGCCGCGTCGATGGGCAGATAGGCCGCGCCGGTCTTCAGGACCGCGAGCAGGGCGACGACCACCTCGGGGCGGCGCGGCAGCACGACGGCGACGACGGTCTCGGGTCCGGCGCCGCGCGCGATCAGGTGCCGGGCGAGCCGGTTGGCGCGGCGGTTCACCTCCTCGTACGTCAGCTCCGTACCGTCCGCGACGACGGCCACGGCGTGCGGGGTGCGGGCCACCTGGGCCTCGAACATCTCCGGCAGTGGCGCCCCGGGCAGCGGGCGGGCCGTGTCGTTGCGGCGGACGAGCGTGTCGTCGCGTTCGGCGGGGGTGAGCAGGGGCAGGGCGTGCAGGGGGCGTGCCGGGTCTGCGGTCACCTCCTGGAGCAGGCGCGGAAGGCGGGCGGCGACGCTCTCGGCGGTGGCCCGGTCGAACAGGTCCGAGGCGTACTCGACCGATCCGGACCAGCCGCCGTCGCCGGTCTCGACGAGCGTCAGCGACAGGTCGAACTTGGCGTGGTCGCCGGGCACGTCCCCGACGGTCACCGCGAGGCCGGGGAGTTCGGGTGCGACGGGCTCCTGGTTGACCGTCAGCATGACCTGGAACAGGGGGTGCCGGGAGCGGGAGCGCGCCGGGTTGAGGACCTCGACCAGGTGCTCGAAGGGCACGTCGGTGTGGTCGTACGCCGCCACGTCCGCCGCGCGCACCCGGTCGAGGAGTTCCTCGAAGGTGGGATTGCCGGAGGTGTCGGCGCGCAGGACCAGGGTGTTGGCGAAGAGCCCGACGAGGCCTTCCAGCGCGGTGTCGGGACGGCCCTCCACGGGTGTGCCGATCACGATGTCCTCGCCGGCGCCGAGCCGGGTCAGCAGGGTGACGAGCGTGGCGTGCAGCACCATGAAGGCGCTGGCGCCCCGGTCGCGGCCGAGCGAGTCGACCCGGCCGCGCAGCCCGGCCGGGACCGTGAACGGCACCGTGCCACCGCGCCGGGAGGCGACCGCGGGTCGGGGCCGGTCGGTCGGCAGCTCGATCTGGTCGGGGATCCCGGCCAGTTCCCGCGTCCAGAAGTCGACCCGGTCCGCGGGCAGTTCGCGCTCCCACAGGGCGTAGTCGGCGTACTGGACGGGCAGCGGGGCCCAGTCGGGGGCGTGGCCGGCGAGGCGGGCGGCGTAGGCCGTGGAGAGGTCCTCGGCGAGGGGCCGCATGGACGAGCCGTCGCCCGCGATGTGGTGCAGGAGCAACAGCAGGGCGTGTTCGCGTCCACCGTCGGTGAACAGCACGGCGCGGACCGGGAGTTGGTGGTCGAGGGAGAACGGCGTCCGGGCCGCCTCCGCCAGCCCCGCGGCGAAATCGGCCGGGTCGCAGGACCGGACCGCGAAGCGCGGCTTGGTGTCGACGACGACCTGGTGCGGGCCGTCCGGCCCCTCGGCGATCACCGTGCGCAGCACCTCATGGCGCTCCACCAGGTCGCCGAAGGCGTCCCGCAGGGCGTCCCGGTCGAGGGTGCCGGTCATCCGCAGGACGACGGGGATGGTGTACGTCTGCGACGGGCCGTCGAGCCGGTCGAGGAACCACATCCGCCGCTGCGCCGCCGACAGCGGCACCCGGTCGGGGCGTTCGCGCCGGACGAGCGGAGGCCGGGGTGTCCGCGTCGGCCGGTCCGACAGCAGGTCCGCGAGTCCGGCGACCGTGGCGTGCTCGAAGACCTCCCGGATGGACAGCTCCGCTCCGAGGTCGGCGCGGATCCGGTTGACCAGCCGGGCGACGAGCAGGGAGTGGCCGCCGAGCCGGAAGAAGTCGTCGTCGGCGAAGACCTCGGGGACTCCGAGGACGGTGGCGAAGAGGTCCGCCACCCGGCGCTGAAGGCCTTCGGCGGGTGTCCTGCCCGTGCCCTCGGCGGTGCGGTCCGGCGCGGGCAGTGCCTTGCGGGCGATCTTGCCGTTGGCGGTCAGCGGCAGCGCGTCCAGCGGGACGAACGCGGAGGGGACCATGTAGTCGGGCAGGGCCCGGGCCGCGGCGGCGCGCAGGGCGGTCGGGTCCGCCGGGTGCCCCTGGCCCGGTACGACGTAGGCGACGAGGCGCTTGTCGCCGGGGGTGTCCTCGCGGACGACCACGGCGGCGGCGTCGATGCCCGGCTGGGCGGTGAGGACGGCCTCCACCTCGCCGAGTTCGATGCGGAAGCCGCGGATCTTCACCTGGTCGTCGACGCGGCTGACGAACTCCAGCCGTCCGGCGGCCGTCCAGCGGGCCAGGTCTCCGGTGCGGTACATGCGGGTTCCGGGCGGGCCGAAGGGGTCGGCGACGAAGCGTCCGGCGGTCAGACCGGGGCGGCCGTGGTAGCCGCGGGTGACGAGGTCGCCCGAGACGTAGAGTTCGCCGGCGGTGCCGACGGGTGCCGGGCGCAGCAGCGCGTCGAGCACGTACATCCGGGTGTTCCAGGCGGGCGTGCCGATGGTGACGACGCCGGGCGGCACGGGGTCGCCGGGTTCGATGCGGAACAGGCTGCAGCCGACGGTGGTCTCGGTGGGGCCGTACTCGTTGAGGACGGTCACGCCGGGATGCCGGGAGCGCCAGGCGTCGAGGACGTCGCCGAGGAGGGACTCGCCGCCGAGGACGAGTTGGCCGCCCGGGGAGTACGCGTCGGGGACCGCGCTCAGCAGATGCAGATGGGTGGGGGTGGCCTTGACGAAGTCGGGGCGGGTGACGTGGGCGTCCGGGTCGGGGCCGCTCGCGGTCCAGCGGACCAGTTCGACGGTGCCGCCGGAGATCAGTGGGCCGAACATGCCGGTCGCGGTGAGGTCGAAGGAGACCGGCGAGTGCACCAGGACGCGGTGGCGCAGGCTCTCGTACTCGTGGGTGGCCCAGGCCAGGTAGGCGACCAGGGAGCGGTGTTCGACGACGACCGCCTTGGGCCGCCCGGTGGAGCCCGAGGTGAAGATGACGAAGGCGGTGTGGTCGGGTCGGCGGACCACATCGGTGAGGGGTCCGCCGGGCCGTCGCGGGATCTCCGGGTCGTCCGTCGTCACGACGGGCGCCTCCGTCAACGCGCCGACACGTGCGGCGAGTTCGGCGGTGGTGACCACGGCGGCCGGTGCGATGTCCTCCAGCATGAAGGTGAGGCGGTCGTCCGGGTGCGCGGGGTCCAGCGGGAGATAGCCGGCGCCGGCCTTCAGGACGGCCAGCAGGGTGACGGGGACGTCCTCGGAGACCGGCATCAGCACGGCGACGTGGCGCTCCGGGCCCGCTCCCAGGTCGACCAGGTGGCGGGCCAACCGGTTGGCGCGGGAGTCGAGTTCGGCGTACGTCAGCTCGGTGGTACCGAACACGACGGCCGGCGCGTCGGGGGTGCGGGCCACCTGGGCCTCGATCAGGTCCGTCAGGGTCTGTGTGGGCACCTCGTGGCCGGTGTTGTTCCACTCGGTGAGCAGCAGTCGACGCTCGTCGGCGTCGACGAGGTCGAACTCCCTCACCGGGCGCTGGGGTTCGGCGGTGAGGGCGGCGAGCAGTCGGGTGAATCGCTCGGCGATGCGGGCGGCGGAGTCGCGGTCGAAGAGGTCGGTGGCGAACTCCAGGAGCCCGTTCACCCCGCCCTCGGGCCGCTCGGTGAGGAAGAACGACAGGTCGAACTTGGCGGTGGGGGACGCGACGGGCCGTACGCGTGCTATGAGGCCGGGCAGGTCGACGGCGAGGTCGAGGGCGGCCTGCTGGTCGGCGCCGCTGAAGTTGAGGCCGGTCTGGAACAGCGGGTGGCGGGCGGTGGAGCGGGCCGGGTTGAGGGCTTCCACGACCCTCTCGAACGGCACGTCCTGGTGGGCGTAGGCGGCCAGGTCGGCGGCCCGCACCCGGCGCAGTACCTCGGTGAAGTCGGGGTCGCCGGTGAGGTCGGTGCGCAGGACGAGGTTGTTGGCGAAGTAGCCGATCAGGGGCGTCAGGGCGTCGTCGGTGCGGTTCGCGACCGGTGAGCCGATCACGATGTCGTCGCCCGCGCCGAGCCGGTGCAGCAGGGTAGCCAGGGCGGCGTGCACGACCATGAAGACGGTCGTGTGGTGCGCGCGGGCGAGCCGGACCAGGGCCTCGTGGACGGCGGGCTCGACCGTGAAGGGCACCGTGTCGCCGCGGTGGGTGGGGACGGCGGGCCGGGGCCGGTCGAAGGGCAGCTCCAGCTGCTCGGGCAGCCCGGCGAGCGTCGTCCGCCAGTGGTCGAGCTGGTGGGAGAGGGTGCTGTCCGGGTCGTCGGGCTCCCCCAGCGACTGTCGCTGCCACACCGCGAAGTCGGCGTACTGAAGAGGCAGTTCGGCCCGGTCGGGGGTCTCGCCCCGGCTGCGGGCCGCGTACGCGGTGGTGAGGTCGCGGGCGAGCGGGGCCATGGAGGCGCCGTCGCCGGCGATGTGGTGCAGGACGAGGAGCAGCACGTTTTCGCCCGCGCCGAGATCGAACAGGGTGGCGCGCAGCGGTGGTTGGGCGGTGAGGTCGAAGGGGGTGCGGACGGCGTCGGCGAGCCGCTCGTCCAGCGTGTCCTCGTCGGCGCGGACGACGGTCAGCGGCGGCACGGACGGCAGGACCACCTGGTGGGGGCCGTGCTCGTCCTCGGCGAAGACCGTGCGCAGGGCCTCGTGCCGCTGTGCCAGGTCGTCCAGGGCCGCTGTCAGCGCGGCCACGTCGAGGTCGCCGGAGAGCCGTAGCGCCACGGGCAGGTTGTACGTCGGGGAGGGGCCCTCGAAGCGGTGCAGGAACCACAGCCGTTCCTGGGCGTACGACAGTGGCAGGCGTCCCTCGCGCGGCCGGGGCGCGATCGCGGAGCGGCGCGGTCCCCCGGGGGCGAGGCGGGAGGCGAGCCTCGCCACGGTCGTGGCCTCGAACAGCACCGACAGTTCGAGGTCGGTGTCGAGGGCGGCGCGGATGCGGCTCGCCAGCCGGGTCACCAGCAGGGAGTGGCCGCCGAGCGCGAAGAAGTCGTCGTCGATCGAGACCTCGGGCACGCGGAGGACCTCGGCGAACAGGCCGCACAGGATCTCCTCCTGCGGGGTGCGCGGGCCGCGCCCGGTGGTGTGTCCGAGGTCGGGGACCGGCAGGGCCTTGCGGTCGAGCTTGCCGTTCGGGGTGAGCGGCAGCCCGTCCAGGGGGACGATCTGGGCCGGGACCATGTACTCGGGCAGTCGGGCGGCGAGCCGGTCACGGAGGTCGTCGGCGTCGACGGGCACCGGCCCGGCGGGGACCACGTATCCGACGAGCCACTGGCCGTGCACGGCCGCGGCCGCGCGGGCGACGGCCGGGTGGTCGGCCAGGGCGTCCTCGATCTCGCCGAGTTCGACGCGGAAGCCGCGCAGCTTGACCTGGTTGTCGGCGCGCCCGAGGTACTCCAGCTCGCCGTCGGCCGTCCAGCGGGCCACGTCGCCCGTGCGGTACATGCGCGCCCCGGGTGGCCCGTACGGGCTCGCCACGAACCGTTCGGCGGTCAGCGCGGGCCGGTCGAGATAGCCGCGGGCCAGCTGGACGCCCTCGACGTACAGCTCGCCGGGCGCGCCGGGGGCGACCGGCGCCAGCGTCGCGTCGAGGACGTAGGCGCGGGTGTTGGCGACGGGCCCGCCGATCAGCACGGTCTCGACGTCCGCCGGCGCGGGCCAGGCGGTGACGTCGACGGCGGCCTCGGTCGGGCCGTAGGCGTTCAGGAGCACGGCGTCCTCGTTCGCCGTGAACTCGTGGAAGCGGCGGACCAGTTCGGCGGGCAGGGCCTCGTCGCCGGAGACGATCAGGCGGACGGAGTCCGGCAGCCGGGTCTCGGCCAGGTAGGCGCCGAGCATGG
Source organism: Streptomyces sp. SP18BB07 (assembly GCF_036322545.1). Classification (NCBI taxonomy): domain Bacteria; kingdom Bacillati; phylum Actinomycetota; class Actinomycetes; order Kitasatosporales; family Streptomycetaceae; genus Streptomyces; species Streptomyces sp. SP18BB07. The sequence continues at coordinate 202,854 of NZ_JAQYWT010000360.1, read as the reverse complement.
ACGCGCTGAGGTGGACGACCGCGACGGAGTCCTCCCGCATCAGCCGCTCCAGGTAGAGCGGGTCGCGGTGGCCGTCGGGCCGGGCCACGACGAGGGTGCCGCCGTACATGAGGGTCCAGAAGACCTCCCACACCGACACGTCGAAGCTGACCGGGGTGGACTGCAACACCCGCTCGCCCGGCGTGAGTCGGTGGTCGCGCTGCATCCACCACAGCCGGTTCGCCATGCCCGCGTACGTGTTGACGGTGCCCTTGGGGCGGCCGGTGGAGCCTGAGGTGTAGATGACGTACGCCGCGTTGTCGCCCGAGGCCGTGACCCCCGGGCTCTCCTCGGGTCCTTCGGCGTCGGGGGCGATCCGCTCGAAGCCGTCCACGTCGCGGTCGGAGACCAGCAGCCGGGCGCCGGAGTCGGCGAGGATGTACGCGATCCGGTCGGCCGGGTAGCCGGTGTCGATCGGGACGTACGCGGCGCCCGCCTTGAGCACCGCCCACAGGGCCACGATCAGGTCGACCGAGCGCGGCAGCATCACGGCGACCCGTGACTCGGGTCCGACGCCCCGCGCGCGCAGGGCATGGGCGAGCCGGTTCACCCGGGCGTCGAAATCGCCGTAGGTGACGCTCTCGCCCTCGAAGCGGACCGCCTCGGCGTCCGGGGTGCGCCGCGCGTGCGCCTCCAGCAGGTCGACGGCCGAGCCCTCGCCGTCGAAGCGGATGGTCGTGTCGTTCCAGCCGGCGAGCACCAGGGCGCGGTCCTCGGCACCGAGGACGTCCACCTCGGAGAGGCGCAGGCCGGGGTCGGTGGTGACGTGCTCCAGGACGCGGACGAAGCGGGTCGCGAAGCTCTCGGCGGTGCGGCGGTCGTACAGGTCGGTGGCGTACTCCAGGCGGCAGAGCAGTCCCCCGTCCTCGTGGACGTGGCAGTCGAAGTGGACGTCGAACTTGGCGGTGCCGCTGGTGACCGGGCCGGGGTCGGCGGTGACGCCGGGCAGGTCGAAGCGGGCCTCGGTGAGGTCCAGCCAGGCGAGCATCACCTGGAAGAAGGCGTGCCGGGAGCGGGAGCGCTCCGGGTTCAGCTCCTCCACCAGCCGTTCGAAGGGGACGCCCTGGTGGGCGTAGGCGGCCAGACCCGTCTCGCGGACGCGGACGAGCAGCTCCTCGAAGCTGGGGTCGCCGGAGGTGTCCATGCGGTAGACGAGGGTGTTGATGAACACGCCGACCACGTCGTCGAGGACCGAGTCGGGCCGGTCGGCGATCACACCGCCGAGCGGGATGTCCTCGCCGGCGCCGAGTCGGGTCAGCAGCAGCGACACGGCCGCCTGGAGGACCATGAACGGGGTGGTGCGGGTGCGGCCGGCCAGGTCCAGCATCCGCCGGTACAGCTCCGGGGCGACGGGGAACTCGACGTGGTCGCCGCGGTGGGTGGCCACCGCCGGGCGGGGGCGGTCGCCGGGGAAGGAGACCTCGGGCGGCAGCCCGTCCAGGTGCTGCTTCCAGTACTCGATCTGGCGGGGCAGGTCCGCGGCGAGCGTCTCGCGCTGCCAGATCGCGAAGTCCGGGTACTGGACCGTGAGTTCGGGGAAGCCCGGCGTGTCGGCGCCGGTCCGGGTGCGGTAGCCGGTGGTGATGTCCTCGGCGAGCGGGCGCAGCGAGGCGCCGTCCGCCGCGATGTGGTGCACGACGAACAGCAGGACGTGGGTGTCGGGTCCGGTCTCGTACAGCGTGGTGCGCAGGGGCACGTCGCACGTCAGGTCGAAGGGGCGGGCCGCGTCGGCGGCCAGGTCGGGGGCGGCGTCCCGGACGAACTCCGTGGTGTAGGGCGTCTCGGGCGGCAGGACGACCTGGTGGGGGCCGTCGGCGTCCTCGGGGTAGACGGTGCGCAGCGCCTCGTGGCGGGCGACGAGGTCGGCCAGCGCGCCGGCGAGGGCGTCGGTGTCGAGGGTGCCGGTGAGCCGGATGGCGAGGGGGATGTTGTACGTGCCGGAGGCGCCCTGGAGGCGTTGCAGGAACCACATGCGTTCCTGGGCGAAGGACAGCGGGATGCGGCCGGGCCGCTCCTCGGCGGTGATGCGCTTGGCCTGCGGGGCCAGCCGGGTCAGCCGGTCGGCGACACCGGCGACGGTGGGGGCGGCGAAGAGGTCGCGCAGCGACAGGTCGACACCGAACTCGTCGCGGACTCGGTGGACCAGCCGGATCATCAGGATCGAGGTGCCGCCGAGCGCGAAGAACTCGTCGTCCACGCCGACCCGTTCGACGCCGAGGACCTCGGCGACGATGGCGCACAGCGACGTCTCCTCGGGTGTGCGGGGTTCGCCGCCGCCGGCCGGGGCCACGGGGGCGGGGCCGGTCTCCGTGTGCGCGGTGCCCATGACGAGCAGCCGGTCCTCGTCGCTCACCTCGATCAACTCGGTTGTCCGGCGGTCGAGTCCGGCCGCCGCTCCGTCGAGCAGGCCGGTCAGGAGGTCGGCGAGGCGGGTGACGGCCGTCGCGTCGAAGGCGCCGGCGAGGTAGGAGAAGCGCAGCCGCAGCCGGTCGCCGGGGAAGACGGAGAGCGTGACCGGGTAGTGGGTGCGCTCGACGAGGTCGGCGTGGGCGAGGCGCAGGCCGCCGGCCTCGATGCCGTCGTCCATCGGGTAGTTCTCGAAGGCGACGACGGTGTCGAACAGCGCGTCGAGGCCGGCGGCGCGGGTCAGCTCCGCCAGCGAGACGTGCTGGTGGGCGTGGAGGGAGCGCTGTTCGTGCTGGAGCCGGGCCAGCAGCGCGGCGAGCGTCTCGTCCCGGTCGATCCGCACCCGGACCGGCAGGGTGTTGACGAACAGCCCGAGCATCGACTCCGCGCCGGGCAGCTCGGGCGGGCGCCCGGAGACCGTCGCGCCGAACACCACGTCGTCCCGGCCGGTGAAGTCGCTCAGCAGCAGCCCCCACAGGCCCTGGACGACGGTGTTGAGGGTGAGGCGGTGCGCGCGGGCCGTCGACGTCAGGGCGTCGGTGAGCGCCTCGGACAGGACCAGTTCGTGGACGTCGTGTCCGTCCGAGTCGCGGTCGGGACGGGCCAGCAGGGTGGGCGCCGTCAGACCGGTGAGCCGCTCCCGCCACACCTCGGCGGAGGCCTCGCGGTCCTGCCGGTCGAGCCAGGCCAGGTGGTCGCGGTAGGGGGCGGCCGGGGGCAGTTCGGTGCCGCCGTACAGGGTGAACAGTTCGCGGACGAGCAGCGGCAGGGACCAGCCGTCGAGCAGCAGGTGGTGGTGGGTCAGGACCAGGCGGCGGTCGCCGAGCGCGGTGAACCTGAGCAGGGGCGGCCGGACGACGCTGAAGCCGCGGGCGCGGTCACGGGCGAGGAACGCTTCCAGGTCCTCCTCGTCGCGCTCCTCCCAGGGGACCTTCACGTCGCTGGGGACGACCTGCACGGGGGCGCCGGTCGAGCGGCTGCGGAAGGCGGACCTCAGGTTGGGGTGGCGGTGCAGCAGGGCGGTGGCGGCGGCCCGCATCCGCTCGGTGTCGAAGGCGGTGTCGGTCTCCAGGACGAGCTGGCCGACATAGGGGTCGTCGGGCTCGTACAGGGCGAGGAAGAGCAGGCCCTCCTGGAGCGGGGCGAGCGGCAGGACGTCGGCGGCGCCGCGGAACCGGTCCAGTTCCTCCTGGGTGATGCGGACGAGGGGCACATCGGAGACGGTCAGTCCGCCGCGGGTGTGCGGGGCGAGTTCGGCGAGGGCCCGCGTCCACGCCTCGGCGAGGGCGCGTACGTCGGTCTCGGTGAGGACGCCCGCGGGCCAGGTCCACTCGGCGGTCAGCACGCCGTCGCGGACGTAGGCGTCGATCTGGAGGGCGTGGGTGAGCGCGAGGTCGTCGTCGGCCAGCAGCTCGACGGCGCCCTCGTCGTCGGCGAGACGCCAGCCGCCGAGGTCCTGGGCGTCGAGGCGGCCCAGGTAGTTGAAGGAGATCTGCGGTGCCGGCAGTTCGGTGAGCCGGTCGCGCAGCAGGTCGTGGCCGCGGCCGCCGTGCGGGATCGCGCGCAGTTCCTCCTTGGTGCGCTTGATCAGGTGGGCGTCGGTCGCGGTGCCGGGGCCCAGGCGCACGGGGTGGATGCGGGTGAACCAGCCGACGGTGGTGGACAGGTCCGTTCCGTCCGGGAGGTGGTCGCGGCCGTGGCCCTCCAGGTCGACCAGGACCGGGCCCTCGCCCCGGTGGCGCTGTACGGCCGCCGAGAGTGCGGCGAGCAGGATGTCGTCCGGGGTGGCCCGGTAGGCGGCGGGCAGGGTGGCCAGCAGGGTGGTGGTGAGGTCGGCCGGGACGGTGACGCTGATCGAGCGGGCGGTGCCGTGGACGTCCTGGGCGGGGTCGAGGGGCCGGCTGCCGAGCACGGGTTCCGGGGTGGACAACAGGTCGGTCCACAGCGGGAGTTCGCCGACGGGGGCCTGGAGTTGTCCGGCCCAGCGGCGCAGCGAGGTGCCGGGCGGGGACAGCTCCCCGCCGTTGAGCGCCTCGGTGAGGTCGGTCAGCAGGATGCGCCAGGACACGCCGTCGACGACCAGGTGGTGCAGGACGAGCAGCAGGCGGCCGGACGCGAACCACACCGCCCGGACCATCACCCCGTCGTCGGGCGACAGGGCGCGGCGCGCGGCCTCCTTCTGCCCGGCCACGTCCTCGTCGTGGGCGCGGCTCAGGCAGTCCTCGGCCCGTACGGCGCCCACGGGCCGGATGTGCCGGCCGCGCATCCGCAGGGCGTCGTGGCGGTCGAGCACCTGCTGCAGGGCGGCGGCCAGCCGGTCGTACGACAGTCCGGGTTCCGTGGTCAGCAGGAGGGACTGGGCGAAGCCGGCCGTGGGGCCGCCGCGTTCGGCGAGGCGGCGGGCCATCGGGGTCTCGGGGAGTTCGCCGACCGGGTCGTCCTCGGCCGGTGGGACCGAGGCGGCCGTGGGTGCCGGTACGGCGACGGTGGCGAGCCGGGCGACGGTCGGGTGGTCGAACACGTCCTGGGGGGTGAGGTGGAGGCCCTGGCGGCGGGCCCGACTGACGAGCTGGATGGCATGGATGCTGTCCGCGCCGAGGGCGAACAGGTCGTCGTCCACGCCGAGTTCGGGACGGTGCAGCAGGGCGGCGGCGAGGGTGTGCAGGGTGCGCTCGGTGGCGGTCGCGGGGGCGCGTCCGCTCACCGGGCGGGCCGGGGCGGGCAGGGCACGGCGGTCGACCTTGCCGTTGGGGGTCACCGGAATCGACGGCAGCGTGAACACAGTCACCGGCACCATGGGGGCGGGCAGCCGCCGGGCGAGGTGGGTCCGGGGGTCGGTCTCCGGGGCGCCGGTGACATAGCCGACGAGCTGCCGGGCGCCCGCGGCGGTGTCATGGACGAGGACCACCGCCTGCGTCACGCCGGGCACCGACGCCAGGACGGCCTCGACCTCGGCGGGCTCCACCCGCTGTCCGTTGATCTTGACCTGGTCGTCGGCTCGCCCGGCGAACTCCAGGCTGCCGTCGGCGCGGCGGCGCACCAGGTCGCCGGTGCGGTACATGCGGCCGCCGGCCTCCGGAGCGTAGGGGTCGGCGACGAACCGTTCGGCGGTGGCGCCGGGCCGGTCGAGATAGCCGCGCGCGAGCTGGACGCCCGCGAGGTACAGCTCACCCGTGATGCCGTCCGGAACCGGCCGTAGCGCCGGATCGAGCACGTAGGCACGGGAGTTGTGGGTGGGCGTGCCGATGGTGACGGGCTCGCCGGGCGCGCAGGCGTGGGAGGTCGCGGTCACCGAGAACTCGGTGGGGCCGTAGGAGTTGTGCAGCCGGGCGCCGCACTCGCGGTGGAAGCGGTCGGCGAGCTGGGCGGGCAGCGCCTCGCCGCCGCAGCTGACCATGCGCAGCGAGGGGGTCGGCCCTGCCTCGTTCTCGGCATTCGCGGCGTTCTCGTTGTACTCGTCGTACTCGTCGTACTCGTCGAGGAAGGGGCCGAGCATGGCCGGGACGAAGTGGATGACGGTGACGCGCTCGTCGCGGACCAGCCGGGCCAGATAGGCCGGGTCGCGGTGGCCGTCGGGGCGGGCGACGACGAGGGTCGCGCCCCGGGTGAGGGTCCAGAACACCTCCCACACCGACACGTCGAACCCGACGGGCGTCTTGTGCACGACCCGGTCCGCCGGGGTGAGCCGGTACTCGTCCTGCATCCAGGCGAGCATGTTGGCGATGCCGGCGTGGGTGACGATGGTGCCCTTGGGGCGGCCGGTGGTGCCCGAGGTGTGGATGACGTACGCGGCGCCGTCCCCCCGCGGGACGACGCCGGGGTTGCTGTCGGGCCCGCCCTCGCCGAGGGAGCGCACGGCTTCCTCGTCGAGCACGAGCGCGGCGCGGGAGTCGGCGATCAGGTACGCGATCCGGTCGTCCGGGTAGCCGGTGTCGACGGGCACATACGCGGCGCCGGTCTTCAGCACCGCCCACAGCGCGACGATCAGGTCGAGCGAGCGCGGCAGCTTCACCGCGACCCGCGACTCCGGCCCCACGCCCTTGTCGCGCAGGGCGTGGGCGAGGCGGTTGACCCGGGCGTTGAGTTCGCCGTACGTGAGCCGCTCGCCCTCGAAGGCGACGGCCTCGGCTGCCGGGTCCTGGGCCTCGAAGAGTTCCACCAGGGAGCGCGGGTCGGTGGCGCGGGCGGTGGCGTTGCGGGCGTGGAAGCGCTCCCGCTCCGTGTCATCGAGCAGGTCTAGGGCGCCGATGGGCAGGTCGGGGCGGTCGGTGGCGGCGGTGAGGAGGCGGGTGTAGCGGTCGCGGTGGGCGGCGGCCGTGGCGGGGGTGAAGCGCCCGGGGTGGGCGTTGACGGTCAGCTCGATGCCGTCGCCGGCCTCGGGATCGCCGAACGCGTGCAGGGCGAGGTCGCGCACCGGGCCGGAGGCGAGCTGGTGCGCCGTCGCCTCGGTGGGGCCGAAGGGCAGGCGGGCGGAAGCGAAGGAGAGGACGTTGACCGACGGGCCGTTCAGGGTGCCCGGGTGGGCCGTGACGGCGAGGTCGCGGCGGAGTTCGTCGTGCGGGTAGCGCTGGTGGCGGCCGGCCTCGGCGAGGCGGGCGGCGACGCGGTCCAGGAGTTCGGTGAAGGTGGTGGAGCCGTCGACGGGGATCCGCAGCGGGACGTCGTTGACGAGCATGGCGGGTGTGGCCAGCGCCCGCGGGCTGAGGCGGGCGGCCATGAACACGCGGACGACCACGTCGTGGGCCCCGGTGACGCGGTGGGTGTGGGCGGCCATGGCGGCGATCACCGGCAGGGACCAGCGGGACCCGGCGAGCGCGCGCACCCGCGCGGCGGTGGCCTCGGGGAGGCGGCCGGTCGCGGAGGGCAGGCTGGGCGCGAGTCCGGTGGCACCGGAGGCGAGTGCCGGGTCGGTCTCGTGGGAGCCGGGGCCGGTGACCGCCGGGCCGGCTGTCGCGGAGCCGAGCTCGGTGGCGTCCGGCAGGTCGGCGAACTCCCGTCGCCAGTAGGCGCCGTCGCGCTCCCTGCGGGTGGAGCCGAGGTAGGCGTGCTCCTCGTCCAGGACCTCACGCAGGGTGCCGAAGCCGCTCGGGGGCGGCTGTTCGCCCGCCGCCAGTGCCGTGTAGACCTCCAGCAGACGGCGGCAGTGCAGGACCTGTCCGTAGCCGTCGAGGAGGATGTGGTGGTAGCGGAAGTGGAGCCAGTGCCGGTCGGGGCCGAGCCGCAGCAGGGTGTGCCGGAAGAGCCGGTCGGCGGTGAGGGGCACCGGCCGGGCCTGGTCGGCGTCGATCCAGGCGCGGGCGGCGGCGGCCGGGTCGGCCGCGCCGTCGAGGTCTACGTACTCCAACTCCCCCTGGACGGACGGGTCGACGCTCTGGTGGACCGTCTCCCCGTCCTCGAGGAAGCGGACCCGCAGCGCCTCGGTCTCGGCCACGGTCCGCTCCACGGCGCGGGCCAGCAGGGCGCGGTCCACCGGTCCGGGGACGTCGTAGTAGATGCCGCAGGTGTACAGGGGGCTGTCGGGGGCGAGGCGCTGGGCGACCCACACGCCGTGCTGGGCCGCCGTCAGGGGCAGGGCAGTGGTCATCGTCAGGCCTGCTTCTCGCTCGTGCTCGCCGCCGCTGCCGGCTGCCCGCCCACCAGCTCGGACAGGGCCGCGCTCAGCGCGTCGACCGTGGGGTGGTCCCAGGTCAGCGCGTCGTCGACGGTGACCTCGAACTCGTCCTCGATGTCGGCGGTGATGGCCAGCGCGGTGAGGGAGTCCAGGCCGTAGTCGGCCAGCGGTACGGACGTGTCGATGTCCTCCGGCGAACGGCGCAGATAGGTCGCCACGCGCGCGGTCAGCCAGGTGTGCACGTCTCGGTTGCCAGCGGTCATGAGGGGGTCTCTTTCTGAGCGGGTGAGTGAGGAGGAACGAGGGCCAAAGCGCACGGCGGTGGGCGGCCGGGCGCGACGACGGTCCGCGTGACGGTTGCGGCGCGGTGCCGCCTGTCACGGGCGAGGGGTCATCGGAGGGCGTACGGCTGACGGCGGGCGCGGCCTTCAGCGGCGTACGGCTCCCGGTTCGGCTCGGGTACGAGGCCTGCCGGGGGTCGTCAGAGGGCGAGCGGCCTGCCGGTCAGGCCGAGGGAGCGGCCGGTGTCCCGGCGGTCCAGGAGCTCGGCGAAGAGCGCGCTCTCCACCTGGGCGGGCAGTGGGCCGGGTCCGTACGGGCCGGGGGCCGAGCGGTGCAGAGCCGCGCGCAGCCAGGCGGGGTCGGCCAGGAAGTCGCCCGGCGGGGCGTGCCGCCAGACCTGCACGCAGACGGTCCGGGACAGCAGGCGCACATACCGGGTGACGAGGTCGTAGTGCTCGGGGCGGGCGTCGACACCGAGGTCCACCGGCGACAACCCCCCGCACACGGCGGCCAGTTCCGCCAGGTCGGTGCGGTCGGTGCCGACCGCCGTACGCAGGTCCGCGTGCTCGGCCGCCCAGGGCGCGTCGGCCAGGGCGTGCAGCGACCCCGTCACGGGGTCGCGGCCCCCGGCGTGCAGCGTCAACCGGTCGGGACGCAGCGGCGGCAGGGCCTCCGCGAGCGCGAACAGGTCGCCGGGCGGCTCGGTGCCGGGCCGGGACCAGGTGCGGCGGGACAGCAGCGGGAGCTGGGGCAGCAGGCTCATCTGGCAGGCGGCGCGCGCGATGTGCCCGAAACCGACGGGCGCGAGGTCGCGCAGCAGCTTCTGGAACAGCGCGGTCGGCCCCTCGCGCAGATAGAAGTGGGCGCCGAGGAGTTCCGCGAGCCGGTCCATGGCGCCGAGGAGCAGCCGGGACACCTCGAACTTGACCGCCGAGGCGTACACGCTCGCCGCGCCGGGCACCAGGTGCAGCGCACGGGCGCCGACCGCGCCGAGCGCCTCGGCGCGCAGCAGATCGGCGAAGACGCCGGTCAACTCCGAGCGGACGTGCGGGAGGTCGGTCGCGGCACCGCCGTACAGCCGGCGCGCCGTCAGATGGTCGACGGCGATCCGCAGTCCGGTGTCGAGGATGCCGGTGGCCATCGTGGGCAGGACGGTGCGGGTGATCTGCAGGGCCTTCAGCGCGGTTTCCAGGCCGGAGCCGACCGGGCCGAGGATCGCGGCGGAGGGCACGGGCAGGTCGTCGAAGACCAGGCCGCCGAGCTGGACGCCCCGCATGCCCACGGTGCCGAAGCGCGGCAGGTCGGTCAGGCGTGCCGGGTCGGCGCCCGCCCGGTCGACGAGGACCAGGGAGTGGCTGCGCGGGCCGGGCCGGGGGTCGGTGCGGGCGAGTACGACCAGGGCGTCGGCGCGCCGGATGTTGGTGACGACCTCCTTGCGGCCGCTGAGCCGCAGCGAGCCGTCGGCCTCGGTGGTCGCGGCGAACTCCGTGCCTGCCATGTCGTTGCCGTGCGCGAGTTCGTGGAAGGCGATGGCGATGCGCCGGCCGTCCAGGAGCAGTCCGGCGGCGTGTTCGCGCTGCTGTTCGTCGCCGGCGGTCCACAGGGTGACGCCGGCGATGAGCGAGCTGGCGCCGTAGCCGAGGCCGAGCGCGGGGTCGCGGCGGTAGAGCGCGCGCATGACCTCGGCCAGGTGGTCGACCCGGTCCAGGCGGCCGCCCAGCTCGGGCGGGACGAACTCGGCGTTCAGTCCGTAGGAGTGCAGCAGCGACTCGCCGGCGGTGAGGGTCTCGGCGCGTTCGTCGGCGGCGAGGATCGCGTGCGCGCCGGTCGGGTTGGCCGGGTCGGCGAGGCTGCCGAGCAGGTGCTCCAGTTCGTTGGCACGTTTCGGGGCGAGGCCCGTGGCGGTGGTCATGCGGCGCCTCCCGTCAGGGTGAACTCCGGTGCGGGGCACCGCAGGACGGTCTCGGCGAGGGCGTCGAGGACGTCGTCGCCGTCCGCCCCGAGCAGGGTGGTCAGGCAGGCCCGCAGCCACAGGTCGTCCCCGCCGAGCCGTCCGGTGCGCAGGGGTGGGTTCTCCAGCCACAGCAGCAGGCAGGCAGCCGCGGCGTAGGCGCGTTCGTAGGCCTCGGCGAGGCTGAACGCCGTGCTGGGGAGGCCGCCCGCCACCGGTACGAAGTCCGCCGACTCCGCCTCCAGTCGGGCAAGTTCGACCAGCAGCCGGTCCAGGAGCGGTCCGGTCTCCGGGGTGGTCCGCGTCCGTGCGCGGGCCGCCAGGTCGGGCAGGGCCTGCACGGCGCTGCATCCCGTCACGGACAGCAGGGTCAGCCGGGCCGGGTCGAACGGGGGCAGGGGTGCGGTGAGGTCGGCGGCGGCGCGCAGTCCTTCGGCGTCGGTCCTGCGGCGGCTCAACTGGCGTGTCAGGCGCGGCATCTGGTTGAGGAGGGCGGCGCGGTTGACGGCGGTACTGCCGTCGAAGATGCCGCAGATGCGGTGGTCGCGCTCCAGTTTGGCGAAGCCGCCGCCGGGGGGTGAGGTGAGGAAGCCGCGTACGCCCAGCAGTTCACCGAGCGAGCCGAGCGTCTCCTGGGTGAGGGTGGGGACGTACGCCTTGGTGATCGCGGAGATCGCGCTCAGTTCCCCGGGCAGGGTGTGCACCGAGCGGACGGAGAGCAGGCTCACCGCCTCGGCGGTCAGTGCGGCCGCGGCCGCCCGGCCGAGGATGCGGCGGACGTGCGGGACGTCGGCGAGACAGCGGCCGTACAGTTCGCGGCCGTTCGCGAAGTCCCGGGCCAGGCCGAGGGCGTGGTCGGCGGCGCCCAGGGAGAGCGCGGCGCAGGTGACGCGGGTCAGCTGGAGCGTCTTGAGGACCACGGGGATCCCGTCGCCCTCCTCCCCGACGAGCGCGTCGGCGGGGACGGGGGCGGCGTCCAGGGCGAAGCCGCTGATATCCGCGCCGCGGATGCCGTGCGTACGGACCTTCGGCAGGTTCCGCCAGGCCCCCTCGGGCAGTCGGCGCCTGTCCACCAGGAAGAGGCTGAAGCCACGTGCGCCGCCCGCCGGGTCGGTACGGGCGAGGACACAGGCGAGACCGGCGCGGGAGGCGTTGTTGATGAGCCACTTCTCCCCACTGAGCCGCCAGCCGGCGGGCCCACCGGCTCCGGTCTCGTCGGTGGTCGTCGCCGTGAGCTCACCCGCCAGCAGGTCGGCGCCGTGGTCGCGTTCGGTCAGGCCCCAGCAGACCGGTTCGCCGGCGCGGACGCGGTCGGCGAGGGCGGCGGACTGTTCCGGGGTGCCGGCCACCCACACCGGTGCCGCCCCGAGGAACGTCTTGCCGTGGGCGATGGCGACGGTCAGATCGCGGCGGGCGACCGCGCGCAGCAGCCGTACCGTCTCGGCGAGGTCGCCGTCCTGGGGCAGCACATAGCTCGCGGGCAGGCCGGCGTCGTCGAGGACACGGACGGCCCCGTCGGGGAACTCCTCGCGCTCGTCGAGCCCGGCGAGCGTCTCGGGCGAGAAGACGTCGTCCTCGTGGGCGGTGAGCAGCGACTCCAGGTCGGCCGTGGTGGTCATCGTCCGCTCACCCGCCGGTGTTCGGCCAGGGCCGCGGTCAGCAGCGTGTCCTCGCCGAGGTGCAGGGTGTCGAGGTCCCCGGCGAGGTAGAGCGCGCGCATCGCCGCGCGCTGCACCTTGCCGCTCGTGGTGCGCCGGACGCCGCCGGGCCGGACCAGGGCGACCGCCGCGACGGGCACGCCGAACTCCCGGGCCACGGTCTGTTTCATGTCGACGGCGATCTGGCCGAGCCGCTCCGCCCCCCAGTGGGCGCGGATCTCGTGGACGGCGACGACCGAGGGGGTGATGTCCGCTCCGTCGCCGTCGCCGACCATGAAGACGGCTCCGTGCAGGCCCTCCAACTCCTCGTGCTGGGAGCGGAGTTCGTATTCGATGTCGGAGGGGTGCAGATTGCGTCCGTGCAGGACCAGGACGTCCTTGCGGCGGCCGGTGATGTAGAGGTCGTCGTCGAGCAGCGCCCCGAGGTCGCCGGTGCGCAGGAAGGGTCCGCGTCCGTCGTCGGTGCGTGCCCGGAACGTCGCCTCGGTGACGGGTTCGTTCGCCCAGTAGCCCGCGGTGACGCAGGGGCCGCTGAGCCAGATCTCGCCGATGCGGCCGTCGGGCAGGGCCTCGCCGGTGCCGGGGTCGACGATCAGCACGTCGGACCCGGTCGGCGCCCCGCAGCCGACGAGCACCCGGGAGGCTTCCGTGCCGGTGGCCGGCCTGAGGTCACGGTTCTCCAGGGCCGCCGCGTCGACCGTGGTCCGCAGGGGCGGCCGCCCGGTGGTGCCGGACGCCATCAGGGTCGCCTCGGCCAGGCCGTAGACGGGGATGAGCGCCTCGGGCCGCAGGCCGGCGGCGGCGAACCGCTCGGTGAAGGCGGTGACGACGTCGGCGCGGACCGGTTCGGAGCCGTCGGCGAGTTTGACCCGGGAGAGGTCGAGCGTGGCGAGCTGCTCGTCGGTGACGCGGCGGACGCACAGCTCGTAGCCGAAGTCGGGCGCGGCGGTGAATCCCACACCGCAGGCGTCCAGCATCCGCAGCCAGTGGTACGGCCGGCGCAGGAAGGACATGGGGTCCATCTGCACATAGCCGCTGCCGGACAGGAGGCCGGGCAGCATCAGGCCGATGAGACCCATGTCGTGGTAGAGGGGGATCCAGCCGCCGTAGACGGTGTCGCTGTCGTTGCGGAAGGTCTCCACCATCCGCTCGACGTTGGCGACCAGGTTGCCGTGGGTGACCATGACCCCCTTGGGGTCGCCGGTCGATCCCGAGGTGTACTGCAGCAGGGCCAGGGTGTCGGGGGACACCTCGGGGACGGTCCAGGCCTCCGGGTCGCCTTCGCCGGTGTCGGTGGTGTGGCAGACGGCGCCGACGATGCCCTCCTCGGCCACCCACTTCTCGACGTCCGGCAGATCGCCGCTCTGCGTGAGGACGGCGCGCACCCCGGCGTCCCGCGCGATGGCGGCGAGCCGGCGGCGTTCGTGCCGGTAGCGGCCCGGCAGCGGGGCGGGCACGGCGACGACCCCGGCGTACACACAGGCGGAGAAGGCGGTGGTGAATTCAATTCCCGGGGAATAGAGGAGAAGCGCCCGCTCCCCTGGAGAGAATCGTTCCTGGAGCCACGCCGCAATACGCCGGGAATGCCGGTCGAGTTCCGCTCGATTGCGTACCGTGCCACTGAAATCGCTGAAATCGGAAACGAAGGTCACTGCAGGCTGCCGCGGATTACGCGCTGCCCGTTCCGTCAGCTCCGTGAGTAATTCTCGCACGACAAGAACCGTACTTGATCATGGTTCTCGAATCTGCCCCGAAGTCTTCAAGCGCATCTAAAGCAAGTCCATCGAACGGGCAAGAAACCTTGACGTTCCCATGATCGACCGAGGTCGGGGAGGGGCGTAGAACGGTTCCGTGCATGCGTCAACCAGGTCGGCCGTCGTCATCGACGACCTCCACAAGAAATATCGGGCGAACCATGCGTTACGCGGAGTCGAGCTGGAGGTGAGAACCGGTGAGGTCATGGGCCTGCTGGGACCGAACGGAGCAGGCAAGACCACTCTGGTGAAGATTCTGACGACGCTTCTCAGGCCGGATCGGGGACGCGTTCTCGTGAACGGCTGGGATGTGTCGGAAGAACCGGAGAAAGTGCGCTCGACCATGGGAATGGCCGGCCAGTATTCGACGGTCGACGGGCTGCTCACCGGTTTCGAGAATCTGTATCTCCTCGCGAAACTGCGCGGGGTCGGGCGCCGTACGGCGCGCCGTGTCGCGGATGATCTGCTGTCCCGGTTCCGGCTGATCGACGTGGCGGGGCGCCCGGCCGGCGCCTACTCGGGCGGGATGCGCCGGCGGCTCGATCTGGCCGCCGCCCTGGTCGGCTCCCCGCCCCTGGTCGTGCTGGACGAGCCCACCACGGGCCTCGACCCCGAGAGCAGGCTGGACACCTGGGAGGCGGTCGGTGAACTCGTGGCGGGCGGCACCACGATCCTGCTGACGACCCAGTACTTGGAGGAGGCGGACCGCCTCGCCGACCGGATCACCGTGATCGACCGGGGGGAGGTGGTCGCCGAGGGCACCAGTGACGCGCTCAAGGCGACCGCCGGGAACCGGCTGGTCGTGCACGTCGCCGAGGACCACCAGCTCGACGCCGCCGCCCGCGCCGCCGGGCGGGCCACCGGCACGGCCCCGACCGTGGACCGCCGCGCCCGGCGCGTGGAGGCGGCCGCCTCCGACGGGCGGGCCGCGCTCGGCCGCGCCCTCGCCGCGCTGGAGAGCGAGGACGTCGAGGTGCTGGAGATCGGCCTCAGCCGCTGCACCCTCGACGACGTGTTCCTCGCCCTGACCGGGCACGCCGGACGGGAGGCCGCCCGATGAACGCCCCCGTACGCGCCCCGGACACCGGCGGCACCCCGGACGCTCTTCCGCGCCGGACCGATCACGCCCCGGTGGCGGCCGCCACCGGCACCGGCACCGGGAGCGGGAGCGGGAGCGGCCTTCCCGCGAGCCGTCCTCCCGGGATCCGCCGGACCGCGGCCCGCCGGATCCCCGTGCTCCGCGTCGTCGCGGAGAGCGCCGACCTCGCCCTGCGCAATCTGCTGCACCTGCGGCGCTCCCCGGGCCTGCTCATCTCCTGCCTGGTCGAGCCGGTCGTGTACGCCCTGCTCATCGGCTACGTCTTCGGCAACAGCCTCGGCGGCCCGGCCTACCGCTCCTACATGATGGGCGGTCTGATCGCGCAGACGGTGGCCTTCACCACCACCTTCACCACCGTCGGACTCTCCAGGGACCTGGAGCAGGGGATGGTCGACCGCTTCCGCGCGCTGCCGATCTCCCGGGTGGCCCTGCTGCTGGGCCGGACCACGTCCGACCTCGTCACCTGCCTGGCGAGCGTCGCCGTCACCACCACCTGCGGCCTGCTGATGGGCTGGCGGGCGCACACCGGGCCCGTCGAGGTCGCCGCCGGGGTCCTGCTGGTGCTGCTGTTCTCCTTCGCCATGTCGTGGGTCGGCGTGTTCGTCGCCCTCGTCGCACCGAACGCTCAGGTGGCCGGCAGTCTCGGGCTGATCTGGCTGTTCCCGGCGACGTTCATCTCCTCCGGGTTCGTCTCCGGCTCGAGCCTGCCGGGACCGCTGTCCACCGTGGCCGCCTGGAACCCGATTACCTCGCTCGCCAACGCCCTGCGCCGACTGTTCGGCAACACTCCCCCGCCGGACTTCCACGTGCCGCACGACTGGCCCGCCCAGCACCCCGAGCTGTACACCGCGGGCTGCTCGGTGCTGCTCGTCGCCGTCTTCATCACCCTGTCGACCTGGCGCTACCGCACCCGCACGAGCCGCTGACCGCTACCGCGCCCCACCACCGCGCATGAGACCGCGCCCCGTGACCGCGACAACGATCGCGACCGCGCTTTTCGTACGCCCCTCACAGGAGCCCCCATGCCCGTCCCCGCCCTCCGCCTCGGCCTCAATCTCGGCTACTGGGTCGGCGGCAACGACGCCTCCAACCTCTTCCTCGCCTCCCTGGCCGAGGACCTCGGCTACTCGGCGGTGTGGGTCTCGGAGGCCTACGGCTCCGACGCCGTCACCGTCATGTCCTGGATCGCCGCCCGCACCTCCCGCATCGACGTCGGCAGCGCGGTCCTGCAGATCCCCGCCCGCTCGCCCGCGATGACGGCGATGACCGCCGCCACCCTCGACACCCTCTCCGGCGGACGGCTCCGGCTCGGCCTCGGGGTGTCCGGCCCCCAGGTCTCGGAGGGTTGGCACGGCGTCAGGTTCGCCGCGCCGCTGGGCCGTACCCGCGAATACGTCGGCCTCGTACGCCAGGCGCTGCGCCGGGAACCCCTCGCCCACGAAGGCCGCCACTTCACGCTGCCGCTGCCGGACGGCCCCGGCAAGGCGCTCGCCCTGACCATCCGGCCGCCGCGCGAGCGGATCCCGGTCTACCTCGCCGCCCTGGGCCCCAGGAACCTGGAGCTGACCGGGGAGATCGCCGACGGGTGGCTCCCGGTGTTCTTCTCCCCCGACCACGCCGCCCAGCAGTTCCAGCCGCTCAAGGCCGGCCTCGCGACGTCGGGGCGCACCCTCGCCGGGTTCGACATCGCGCCCGGGGTGCCCCTGGTGACCGGCCCCGACTGGCGGACCTGCGCCCGCCGGGTACGGGGGTACGCCGCGCTGTACCTCGGCGGCATGGGCGGACGGGAGGACAACCACTACACCCGGCTGGCCGAGCGCATGGGCTTCGGCGACGGGGCCCGTGCCGTCCAGGAGAGGTTCCTGGCCGGCGACTACCCCGGTGCCATGGCCGCCGTACCGCTCGAATTCCTCGACGCCACCTCGCTGCTCGGGCCCCGCGAGCGCATCGCCGAACGGATGACGGCGTTCGCCGAGGCCGGCGCCACCACGCTCAATCTGATGCCGGTGGGCCCGGGGCTGCCCGGGCCGGACCGCGCCGCCGACGCGCTGCGGATCGCCGTCGAGGCGGCGGAACTCGCCGGCCTGCTCACGACCACCCGAGTCCCCGAAGGCCCCCGTACACGAGGGCCCTACGACGTACAGGACGCACAGGACTCCCGAGGAAAGAAGCCCACCCATGACCACGCATGACACGACCAAGCTGATCTGCCTGCCGTACGCCGGTGCGGGCGCCTCGTTCTACCGGCCCTGGAAGACCCTCGCCGGGGACGCGCTGGAGATCGTGCCCCTGCAACTGCCCGGCCGTGAGCGGCTGATCGACGAGGACCCGTACCGGGACGCGCACCGGGCCGTCGACGGGCTCCTGGCGCAGCTGAGGGAAGAGCTCGGCGAGGGCGGTGGGCATCGGGTCGCCGTCTTCGGGCACAGCCTCGGTGCCGTGCTCGCCTTCGAACTCGCCCACCGGCTGGTCGACGAGCCGGGCGTCGAGCTGCTCCACGTCTTCGTCAGCGGATCGCCGGAGCCGGCCCGGGGGCGCGAGCGGCGGGCCACCGGCCTGTCCGACGAGGAGTTCCTCGCCCGGGTCGGCGACTTCGCCGGCTACCACCATCCCGCGCTGGACGACCCGGAGATGCGCGAGATGATCCTGCCCGCGCTGCGCGCGGACGTCGAGATGCACGAGAACTACACGCCCTCCACCGACCTTCCGCTGCAGGCACCCCTCACGGTGGTCCGGGGCGAGGACGACGACCTGGTCGGCTACGACGACGCCGAGTCCTGGAGCAAGGTGGCCGGCCGCGACTTCGAGCACGTCGAGGTCCCCGGGGGCCATATGTACCTCACCGACGCCGCCCCCGCGCTGGTCCGGCTGATCGTCTCGACGGTGCTGTAGCCGCCCCGCGTCCTGCTCCCTCCCTCCCTCCCCCAACGAGCCTGATTCCCCTAGGAGTTCTCGATGCGTCTGCACGGCAAGTCCGTCCTCGTCACCGGCGCCGCCCGCGGACTCGGCAGGGCGACCGCCCTCGCCTGTGCCGCCGAGGGCGCCGACCTCACCCTGCTGGACCTCTGCGCCGATCTGCCCGGGGTGCCCTATCCCCTGGGCACACCCGGGCAGTTGGAGCACACCGCCGCCCTGTGCCGGGAGGCGGGCGCCGCCGTCCTCACCGCCGAGACCGACATCCGTGACCTACGGGCCGTACGGGAGGCGGTGACCCGGGCCGAGGACCGGTTCGGACGGATCGACGTCGTCGTGAACAACGCGGGCATCGCGGCGCCCTCGGGCAAGCCGGTGCACGAGATCGACGAGGAGGAGTGGTCCCTGATGATCGACGTGGACCTCTCCGGGGCCTGGCGGGTGATCCGCGAGGTCGGCAAGGCGATGACCGCCCGCCGGGCCGGGAGCATCGTCAACGTCGCCTCGACGGCCGGGCTCGTCGGCTACCGCCACTTCGCCGGGTACGTCGCCGCCAAGCACGCCGTCGTCGGGCTGACCAAGGCCGCCGCGCTCGACTACGCGCCGTCGAAGGTACGGGTGAACGCGGTCTGCCCGGGCTCGGTGCGCGACGACGCGAAGGTCGAGGGCCGCATGCTCGGCGAGATCGCCAGGGCCCTCGACGTGCCGGTGGACGAGCACGAGAAGACCTTCGTCGAGGCACAGCCGATGAACGCGCTGATCGAGCCCGAGGACGTCGCGTCGGCGGTGCTCTTCCTCGCCTCGGACGAGTCCCGGCAGGTCACCGGCTCGGTCCTGACCGTGGACGGCGGATTCAGCGCCCGCTGAAGCCCGCGCACACCGTCCGACCTCCCCGAACGACAAGGAGTACCACCCGTGTCAGGCTCCCTCCCCTCCGCGGCCCGCTGCCACGCGGTGCGCGTCCGCTGGGACCGCTCCCCCGACCTCGCGGCCCTTCCCGGGGTGTGGATCGAGGACGTGCCCGTGCCGGCGGCCGACCCGCTCGCCGAGCGCCTCCGCCACGCCGAACTCGCCCGCCCGGCCGACGCACCGCGCAGGGTCCTGCTGCGCTACACCGACGGCCCCTGCGATCTGGTCGTCGTGGCCCCACGCGACGGGTGGGACCGTACGGCCCTGGGCAGGCTGGCGGCCGGCGACCCGCTCGGACCTCGAACCGCCCGCGCCGAGCCCTCCGTTCCCGCGACCGCACCCGTTCCCGTTCCCCCCTCCGCGACCACTTCTGCCCCCGCGCCCGCCTGGGGACTGGCGGACGGTGGCCCCGCAGGCCCCCACCACTTCGCCCTCGGCGACGGGGGTGACGAGGCGAGCTGGCTCGTCGCCCTCGCCGTCACCCTGCGGCGCTACGACCCCGACGGCACGCCCGTCATCGGTACGGACCACGGCTCCTTCACCGTCGAGGACGCCCCCACGCTCGGTGAGCTGAAGCCGTCCTGCGCGGACGGGCCCGCACTCGTCGGTCTGCTCTTCGACGAGGCGGAGGTGCCCGGCGCGTACGTGCCCTGTCTGGCACCGCCGTTCCCGCTCACCCTGTCGGTCTTCAGGGACGCCGACGGCTGGCGGCTGCGCTGCGACCATCTCGGCACGCACGTCTCCACGGAAATCGCCACCCAGTTCACCCGGCACCTCGTACGTGCGCACCAGCGCCTCCTGGCCGCGCCGGGGACCGGTGTCGGTGACGTCGACCTGCTGGACGACGCCGACCGCGACCGGGTCGCCGCGCTCGGCCGACCGCCCCGCCCGCTGGTCACCACCCCGGTCGGCGTGCCCGAGGCGTTCGCGCGGATCGCGGCGGCGACGCCCGACCGTGTCGCGGTGACCGACACCGGCGCGGAGCTGACGTATCGCGAACTCGACGAACGGTCCGCCCTCCTGGCCCATGGCCTACGCGCGCACGGCGTCACCGCCGGGGACCGGGTGGGCGTGTGTCTGGAGCGCACCGCCGAGCTCGTGGTCGCCGTGCTCGCCGTGCTGAAGGCCGGCGCGGCCTATGTGCCCGTCGACCCCGCCTACCCGGCGGACCGCATCGCCCACACCGCGCGGGACGCGGGCCTGGGCGTGGTGATCAGCCGGTTGCCCGAGTTCCCGGACGTACCGGGCTGCGCGGCCGTGACACCGGACGACCTGTGCGCGGTGGCGGACGGGCCCGGGGACGCCACCCCCCTGCCCGCCGTCGACCCCGACGCCGCCGCCTATGTCATCTACACCTCGGGTTCCACCGGCCGCCCCAAGGGCGTCGAGGTGCCGCACCGGAACGTGCTCGCCCTGATCGACGCGACGCGCGACGAGTACGGGTTCGGCTCGGACGACGTGTGGACCTGGTTCCACTCCAGCGCCTTCGACTTCTCCGTGTGGGAGATCTGGGGCTGCCTGCTGACCGGGGGACGGCTGGTCGTGGTGCCGTATTTCGTCTCCCGGGAACCGGACAGCTTCCGCGATCTGCTGGTGTCCGAGCGGGTCACCGTGCTCAGCCAGACCCCATCGGCGTTCGCCCAGCTGCTGGACGTGGACCACGCCCAAGTAGGCGTCAGGCTGGTGGTGTTCGGCGGTGAGCCGCTCGACGCGCGCATGCTGCTGCCCTGGTTCGACCGGCACCCCGAGTCGGTCTGCCGGATGGTGAACATGTTCGGCATCACCGAGACGACGGTCCATGTCACCCAGCAGACCCTCACCCGGCGGCTGGCCCTCGCCGGCAGCCGGTCCGTGGGGCGCGCGCTGCCCGGTTGGCACCTGTACGTGACCGACGACGCGGGACGGTTGCTGCCGCCGGGTGTGGCCGGTGAGATCTGCGTCGGCGGCGCCGGTGTCGCCCTCGGTTATCTGGGCCGGCAGGAACTGACCGCCCGCCGCTTCGTGCCGGACCCCTTCACCGGCGGGACCATGTACCGCAGCGGGGACCTGGGCCGTCTGCGGCCGGACGGGCGGCTCGAACACCTGGGCAGGATCGACAGCCAGGTCAAGATCCGCGGTTTCCGGATCGAACTCGACGAGATCCGCTCGGTCCTGCTGGAGGACCCGGACGTGCGGGCCGCGGCCGTGGTGGTGCGCCGGGACGACCCGACCGACGCCGCCACCGCCGGGATCGACGCCTATGTGGTCCTCAACGGCGGCAGCACGTCGACGGTCCGCGACCGGGCGGCGGGCGTCCTGCCCGACTACATGCTGCCCGCCACGGTCACCGCCGTGGACGCGCTGCCGCTGACGGCCAACGGCAAGCTCGACTCGGCACGGCTCCCGGCGCCGGGGGCCGCCGGCGCGCCCGCGCCGGACAGCGGACCCGTCACGGACGACGACCTCACCGGTCGGCTGCGGGAGATCTGGAGCGAGGTCCTCGGCAGGCCCGTCGGCCTGGACGACGACTTCTTCGAACTGGGCGGCAACTCCCTGTTCGCCGTCCGCATCGGCGCGGCCCTGCGTGCGCACGGTCTGCCGGCCCTGCGGCTGCGCGAGCTGTACCGCCATCCGACCGTCCGGGACACCGCCAGGAACCTGTCCGCCACGAGCGGCTGACGCGGGGGCATCACCACAGCCCCGGAGGGGCATCACCACAGCCTTGGAGAGGCGTCAGAGCAGCCGCAGCTCGCGGGCACGGCGTACGGCGTCGTTGCGCCGGTTGACCGCGAGCTTGCGGAAGACGCTCTTGAGGTGGGTCTTGACGGTGTTGACCGACAGGCACAGGTCGGCGGCGATCTCCTCGGTGGACATCATCCGGTCCAGACGCCGCAGCACATCGCGTTCGCGGCCGCTCAGCTCCTCCACCACCGGCGGCCGGTCCTCGGGCCGGGGCGGCCCGGCGGGTTCGGGGGTGAGCCAGCCGGCCGCGAGGCCCCGCAGGGGGGCGGTGTCGAGCACGGGCCGGAGCCATCCGCCTGCCTCGGCGAAGGGCCGGCGCAGCCGCTCGCGCCGGGCCTCGTGCAGCGCCTGGGCGAGGAGCCTGCGCACGGCGGCCGGGTCGCCCATCGCGTGCGCGGCCTCCGCACGGACCAGCAGGGCCCGTACGGTCACCGCGGGACCGGTGGGGCTCTCGGGGCGCAGCCCGTCCAGCAGTTCGAGCGCCGCGAGGGGCGTGCCCGCGGCCAGGCGGGCGCGTGCCTCGCCCACCGCGCACACCGGCTGGTGGCCGGGCACGGCGTGCAGCAGTTCGGCGGCGGCCTCGGGCCGGCCCCGGGCCAGGTGGGCGGCGGAGGCGACCAGGGCCGTGTGCCCCTGCGCCCAGGGCGAGGCGACGTCGGCGGTCACGGCCGGTTCGGCCACCGCCAGGGCGGCCCGGGTGTCGCCGCGGGCCAGCAGCAGCCGGGCGGTGGCGAGGGCCCGGCCGGCCTCGGTCACCGGGTCCCGCATCGCGGGCCGGGCCTCGGCCGCCGCGTCGAGATGGGCGCGGGCCAGCCTCAGCTCGCCCCGGTCGACGGCCACGGCCGCGAGGACCAGCCGTGCGACACCGAAACCGGACGGCTGCGGCAGGCTGTACCGCTCGGAGACGGTCAGCGCCGCCGTGGCCTTGCGTTCCGCCCTGCCGAGCCAGCCGTCGAGGTAGTCGATGAGGGCCAGTCGGCCGAGGGAGTCCTCGCGGGGGAGCGCGGTCGACACGCCGTCGGTGCCCTCGGCGACGAGGGACAGGGCGGCACGCGCCTCCGCCAGGTGCCCGGCCCACAGCCGCGTGGAGCCCAGATGGGCGAGGAGCAGGGCGGTGAGTTCGGGGTGCCGGTCCAGGAGGTGGGCGGGGACCTGGTCGCGCAGCCGCTCGGCGGTTCCGGCGGCCTGTTCCGCCCGGTCCGGTGAGCCGGTCAGCCGGGCCGCCAGCGTCTCCAGCAGCAGCGCGCTCAGCCGGGCCGCCGCCGGGCCCGGTTCGTCCCGGGCCTCGGCCCGGTCCTCCTCCCCCGCCAGGCTCCGCTCCGCGTGCCGCAGATGGGTCAGGCCCCGGTCGAGTTCGCAGCGGGAGAGCTCACGGGCCGCCCGTACGAGGTCCGTGGCGGGGCTGGTGGCCCCGGGGTCCATCCGGGAGAACAGGTCGGTGAGGTCGTCGGAGCGCAGGCCGGTGAAGAGCTGGCCGATGGCGAGGTCGTCGACGAGGGCGCCGGCGGTGAACTCCCAGTCGCCGGCGGCGGCGCCGTGGCCGAGCGCCTCCGGGAGCATTCCCGAGTGGCGCAGCCACTGTGCGGCGCGGCGGTGGAGCTCGGGTTCCAGGCCGGGGTCGCGCATCCGCAGATGGGCGCGGAGGATCTCCGCGAAGAGGGGGTGCAGGCGGTACCAGGCGTGGCCGAGGTCCTCGACGAACGCGTTCCCCCGGTGCAGGGCGGTCAGGATGGCCTCGGCGTCGGCGCGTCCGGTGAGCACGTCGGCCAGCTCGGGGCGGAACCGTTCCAGGACGCTGACCCGCAGGAGGAGGTCCTGTGTCTCGGGGGTCTGCCGTTCGAGGACCTCCGCGAGGAGGAAGTCGGCGACCGCCGTGCGTTCGGCCTCGAACCGTTTGAGATACGTCTCCGGGTCCGGGGTCTCGCGCGCGGCCAGGGCGCACAGCCGTAGACCGGCCGCCCACCCCCGGGTGCGCTCCACCAGCGCTTGCGCGACGGGCACCGGGAGCCGTAGGCCGTGCAGGTCCAGCAGGACGGCCGCCTCCTCGGGGGTGAAGGCGAGCTCGGCGTTCCTGATCTCCGTGATGTCGCCGGCGGTCCGGTGGCGGTGCAGCGGCAGCAGGGGTTCGGTGCGGGTGACGAGGATCAGGCGGACACCGGACGCAGCGTGGTGCAGGACGAACTCCAGTTGGTCCGCGATCTCCGGGTCGGTGACCCGGTCGTACTCGTCGAGCACCACGATCACGGGCCGTTCCAGGGCGCCCAGTTCGGTGGCGAGCCGGGTCAGCAGGGTGCGGTCCACTCGGCCGGCGTCGGCCGGGCAGCCGATCCCGGCCGGCAGGGGCACGTCGGCGGCGCGCAGGGCCTGGAGGAGGTACGCCCAGAACATGCCGGGGCCCTGGTCACCGGCCTCGGTGGTGAGCCAGGCGACCGGCCGGTCCCGCCGCGCCGCCCAGTCGGCGACCAGCAGCGTCTTGCCGGCGCCGGCGGCTCCGTTGACCACGGTCAGCGGCGTGTCCAGGGCCTGGTCGAGGTGGTCGAGCAGACGCTCGCGCCGCAGGAACGTGGCGGGCCGGGCGGGTACGGCGAGCCGGGTGGGCAGGAACGGGTCGCCCTGGGGATCGACACCGGGGACGGCCGACCCCGCGACTCTCTCCCCGGACCTCACCATGGCTCCACCACCATCGGTCGTCGGACATCGAGCAGCACTCCTGGTCCCCGTTCAGGATCCCAGCGTTCCCCCGGGCCCGCGCGCCGCGCAGCCGCAGAGGGCGCCGCCGGGGCTTCGGTGACCGTCACACCCCGTACTCGATCACCGACCCGGCACGGCTGCGCATGGCGCTAGAGAGCGTCAGTGCGACTCCCGGCTGACCTCGGAGCCGCTGGAGCCGAGGAGGAAGTCGAGGTCGGCACCGGTGTCCGCCTGGAGGACGTGGTCGACGTAGAGGCGTTCCCAGCCGCGCCGGGGAGCGGCGAAGCCGTCGACGGTGGCCGGGTCCGGCTTGCGCGCGGCGAGTTCGTCGGCGGGTACGTCGACGTCGATACGGCGGGCCGCCACGTCGAGGGTGATGAAGTCGCCGGTCCGGACGAGGGCGAGGGGGCCACCGGCCGCGGCCTCCGGGGCGACGTGCAGGACGACGGTGCCGTACGCCGTGCCGCTCATCCGGCCGTCGCAGACGCGGACCATGTCACGGACGCCCTGTTCGAGGAGCTTCCTCGGCAGGGGCATGTTGGAGACCTCGGGCATGCCCGGGTAGCCCTTGGGGCCGCAGCCGCGCAGGACGAGGACGGAGTCGGCGTCGACGTCCAGGTCGGGGTCGTCGACGCGGGCGTGGAAGTCCTCGACGGAGTCGAAGACGACGGCCCGGCCCCGGTGCCGCAGCAGATGCGGGGAGGCGGCGGCCGGTTTGACGAGGGCGCCGTCGGGGGCGAGGTTGCCGCGCAGGACGGCGATGCCGCCCTCGGCGACCAGCGGGGCGGCGCGCGGGCGGATGACCTCGGCGTCCCAGACCTCGGCCTCGTCGAGGTGGGCGACCAGCGGTTCGCCGGTGACGGTCAGCGCGTCGGGGTCGAGCAGATCGCGGACCTCGCGCAGCACGGCGAGCAGTCCCCCGGCGCGGTGGAGGTCCTCCATGAGGAAGCGCCCGGCGGGCTGCAGGTCGACCAGGACGGGCACCCGGGAGCCGATGCGGTCGAAGTCGTCCAGGGTGAGGTCGACACCGAGGCGGCCGGCGATCGCCAGCAGGTGGACGACCGCGTTGGTGGAGCCGCCGATCGCGGCCAGCGCGACGATCGCGTTGTGGAAGGAGGCCCGGGTCAGGAACGTGCCCGGCCGCCGGTCGGCGCCCACCAGGTCCACGGCCAGCCGGCCGGTGTGGTGCGCGGCCTCCAACAGCCTGCTGTCGGCGGCCGGGATGCCCGCCACACCGGGGACCACCGTGCCCAGCGCCTCCGCCACCAGGGCCATCGTCGACGCGGTCCCCATGGTGTTGCAGTGCCCCCGGCTGCGGATCATCGCGGACTCGGAGCGGGTGAACTGCTCCTGGGAGAGCGTGCCCGCCCGGACCTCCTCCGACAGCTGCCACACCCCGGTGCCGCAGCCCAGCAGGCCGCCGCGGAAGGTGCCGTTGAGCATCGGCCCGCCCGGGACCACGACCGCGGGGAGGTCCACCGAGGCGGCGGCCATCAGCAGCGAGGGGATCGTCTTGTCGCAGCCGCCGAGGAGCACGACCCCGTCGATGGGGTTGGCCCGCAGCATCTCCTCCGTGGCCATCGCCGCCATGTTCCGCCACAGCATCGCGGTGGGCCGCACGTTCGTCTCGCCGAGCGACACCACCGGCAGGTCCAGCGGGATGCCGCCCGCCTCGTACACGCCGTTGCGCACCGAGGCCGCGACCTCGTCCAGGTGCGCGTTGCAGGGGGTCAGGTCCGAGGCGGTGTTGGCGATGGCGATCTGCGGCCGTCCTGTGAAGGCGTCGCCCGGCACTCCGCGCCGCATCCACGCCCGGTGGATGTAGGCGTTGCGGTCCTGTCCCCCGTACCACTGCGCGCTGCGGAGCGTCACCCGGCGTCCCTTCCGACTATCGGTACGGCGGTCTACAGTCTGGAACGCGATGAAGCATACGCAGGCGTACGGGAGTGCGACAGACCCCCCGGAGGGTGGCCCGGCGGGCCCCGGGGGCGGCCGAGTGGTCGGGGCGGACCGGGTGTTGGCGGTCCTGAAGGAGCTGGCCAGGTATCCCGGCGGGGTGGGGCTGGAGGAGCTGACCCGGGTGGTCGGCAGCCCCAAGCCGACGGTGCACCGGGCGCTCGGCGCGCTGCGCCGGGCCGGGCTCGCCGACCAGGACGCGCGCGGTCGTTACGGGCTCGGCGACGAGTTCCTGCGCATGGCGTTCGCGCACCACGAGGCGCGGCCGGAGCACGTCCGTGTCCGCCCGGTGCTCGAAGCGCTGGCGCACCGCTTCGGCGAGACCGCGCACTACGCGGTGCTGGACGGCCGGGAGGTCGTGTACCGGGCCAAGGTCGACCCGCCCGAGGGTGCCGTCCGGCTGACGTCGACGGTCGGCGGACGCAACCCCGCCCACACCACCGCCGTCGGAAAGCTGCTGCTCGCCGGGCGGTTGGGCACCCTGGCGGAGGTGGAGGCGTGGACCGGCGGCTTCCCCCTGGACCGCCGTACGCCGCGGTCGCTGTGCACGTCGGCCGCGCTGCACCGGGAGCTGGCGGCCACCCGCGCCCGGGGCCACGGCGTCGACGACCAGGAGAACGAGACCGGGGTGACCTGTCTTGCGCTGCCGGTGTTCCTGACCTCGCCGACGGTCCCGTCCGGTGCGGTGAGCGTCAGCGCGCTCGCGTACCGGACACCCCTCACGACCCTGGTCGGCGCGCTCGACGAGATCCGCGCGCTCCTCGGGCCCCTCGGCGAGCCGCAACGATGAGGCCCCGCCCGGCATCCCCTCTGAAGACCCCTTTCCCGGCCGCCCCGCATCCGACCGCCCCTGGAGAGACCCGTGAACCTCATGCGCGCGTTCGTCCTCACCGCCCCCGGCTCCTACGAGGTCCAGGAGGTCCCGGCGCCCGTGGCCGGGCCCGGGGAGGTCGTCGTCGACGTGGAGCGGGTCGGGGTGTGCGGCACCGACATGGAGTTCTTCACCGGCACCATGGCCTACCTCCACCAGGGGCACGCCGCCTATCCGATGCGGCTCGGCCACGAGTGGGCCGGGCGGGTCTCGGCGGCCGGGGAGGGTGTCGACCCGGGCTGGGTCGGCCGGCGGGTCATGGGCGACACGATGCTGGGCTGCGGTGACTGCCGCCGCTGCCTGCGGGGTCACCAGCACGTCTGCGAGCGGCGCCTGGAGGTCGGCATACGCGGGGGCCTGGCGGGCGCCCTGGCGGAGCGGCTCGCCGTACCGGCGACGTCCCTGCACGCCCTGCCGGACTCCGTGGACGCGGTGCTCGGCGCGCTGGTGGAGCCGGGCGGCAACGCCCTGCGCGCGGCGGAGGCGACCGCGACCCGGCCGGGGGACCGGGCGCTGGTCCTGGGTCCCGGGACGATCGGGCTGCTGGTCGCGCTGTTCCTCCGGGCGGCGGGTGCGGAGGTCCACCTCATGGGCCGGGACGCCGGTTCCCTCGCCTTCGCGCGCGGTCTGGGCTTCGCCCACACCTGGACGGAGGACACCCTCCCGGACCTCCCCTTCGACGCCGTCGTCGACGCCACGAACGCGGCCCATCTGCCGGAGCGCGCGCTGGAGTTGGTGGAACCCGGCGGTCGGGTCGTCCACATCGGGCTGGCCGCCGTGCCCAGCCGGATCGACACCCGCGCGCTCGTCCTCAAGGACGTCACGGCCGTCGGTGTCCTCTCCGCCTCCCCCGGCCTCGACGCCACCGTCCGCGCGTACGCCTCCGGCACGATCGACCCCCGTCCGCTCGTCGCCGCCACGGTGTCCCTCGATGAGGTCGGCCCGGTGCTCGCCGGTGAGCGTCCGGCGAGGGCCGGGGCCGGGCCGAAGGTGCACGTCGATCCCCGGCTCCGGCCGCTTCGGCGGGGCGGTTCCCGCCCGTGGGAGGACCCGGCTTAACGTACGGGGAGATCACGATCTGCCCGGGAGTCCGCATGGCCGGGAGCCGCCGGAAGAGACCTGTCGAGTCCGTCGACGCCTTCGAGGCCATCGAGCCGCCGCGCAACGCCGAACTGATCCTCGGCGTGCTGGCGGTCACCGCCGTGGTGGAGGCGCTCGGGGTGCTGTCCCGGTCCGAGGTGTGGCTGCTCGGGCTGCTGGTGTTCCTGCCGGGCACGGCGTCGGCGCTGTGCACGGTCCGGCAGACGGCGTTCGTCGCCGCGTGGACCACGCTCGTGGTCACCACCACGGCGGTGGTGCGCAACGTCGACGCCGACCGGTGGCTCGACCGGCTCCTCCTGGTGCTGCTCACCCTCGCCCTGGGCACGGCGTCGGTGTACGCCTGCCACCGGCGGATCGGGCGCGAGCACGAGATGTTCCGACTGCGTTCCACGGCCGTGGCCATGCAGCGGCACATCCTGCACCCGCTCCCGCTGCTCACCGACGACGTCCTGGTCAACGGTGTCTACGAGCCCCTCCAGGAGGACCGGCTGGTCGGCGGGGACATCTACGACGTCGTCGCCTCGCCCTGGGGGACGCGGGTGCTGATCGGAGACGTCCAGGGCAAGGGACTGGCCGCCGTGGGCGCCGCGTTCGCCGTCATCGGCACCTTCCGCGAGGCCGCCCACCGCGAGCCCACGCTCACCGCCCTGGTCGACGCCCTGGACGCGGCGGTCGTCCGGCACAACTCCTACGCCGAGAACACCGGTGACGACGAGCGCTTCGTCACCGCCCTGGTGGTCGGCATCGACGCGCACGGCGAGGAGGTGCAGGCCGTCAACTGCGGGCACGTCCCGCCGCACGTGCTGCACGAGGGCACGGTCACGACGGCCACGCTGGACTCCGGGGTCCCGCTCGGCCTCGCCGAACTGGCCCTCGAACCCACGATCGTGAGCTGGTTCGCGTTCCCGGAGGGCGCGACGCTGCTGCTGAGCACCGACGGCCTCACCGAGACCCGGGCCGCTGACGGCACGTTCTACCCGGTCGACGAACGCCTCGCCGAGCATCTCGACGTCTCCCCCACCGACCTGCCCCGGACGCTGTACGAGGACGCCCGCGCGTACGCGGGCAGCGGCGGCCGGCACGACGACGTGGCCGTCCTGACGGTCCGCCGGTCACCACGCCACTGAACTGGGACCGAAAAGGGTTTCCGCAGCGAGGGACGGGGGCGCGTGTGACGTCTGCGTGTCCTGAACCGTTTGCCCCGTGAACTCGCCTCTCTCCCACCTCCCTTGACACTTCAACAGCCCGCTCCTACGTTGCGAAAACCTTTCAGGTCGCTTTTCCGCACTCCCCGGTTCACGCGCACGTGTCGTCAACGGGACAGGGAGCCTGTCGATGAGAAGACCGCACGTCCTCCTGGTACGACGCCGGCGCACGAGGTGTCTCCTCGTGGCCCTGGCCCTCAGCGCATGTTCCGTCGTCGCCGCTCCCCCGGCCGCGGCGGCGCAGACCATCGGGTTCCCCACCTTCGGCGGGCCCGCGATCCCGGCACCACCGGTCGCCCACACCTCCGGCGACATGATGAAGGCCGTCTACGACGCGGAGAGTTCGGGCACCGACTTCTGGATGGACCGGCTGCTCGCCCGCTCCGGCAACGACCCGGCCGGGCCCTGGCTGATGAGCCGCGGCCGGGCCCTCTTCATGAAGGAGCACAACCCGGCCCAGCTCGGTTTCGGCGGCAAGTCCGCCTACTGGGAGAGCATCAGCGACAACAACGCCTACACGGTGGCGATCACCCCGGGCACCTTCACGGAGCAGGTCACCCAGCGGCGGCAGACCCCCAGCCACTGGAAGAGCGTCCACACCAGCGGCTCGATCACCGTCGACCAGACGAAGTTCATCACCGACAACAACGTCGCGGTGACCAACCTGTCCATCAGGAACAACGGTTCCGCGTCGACGACGCTCCAGCTCCGGGCGACCTCGCCGTACGCCACCTCCGGCAGCGGCAGCGAGCTGACCGGCCAGGTCAACGCCTACAACAACCTGACCACCCTGCGCCCGCGCCTCACCGGCGACGGTTTCGCCGTCTCCGAGGCGGGCCTGAACCGGTCGGTGACGATCGCCGCCGGGGCCACGGTGACGGCCAAGGTGGTGATGGGCTTCGTCGCCGACGAGATACCCCAGTCGCTGACCGAGTACAACGCCTACGCCGGGTACTCGTCCGCCACCGCGTTCGCCACCCACGTCAGGGCCTACAACCTGTGGTGGGCGCAGAACGTGCCCTACATCGACGTGCCCGAGCCGGCGATCAAGAAGAACATCTACTACCGCTGGTGGCTGATGCGCTTCAACAGCCTCGACGCCGACATCCCCGGGCAGACCTTCCAGTTCCCGACCTCCACCGAGGGCGTCCTCGGCTACAACAACGCCATCGCGCTCACCCAGCCGATGCACATCGACGACCTCAAGTACCTGCGCAACCCGGCCTACGCGTACGGGGACTGGCTGAGCGTGGGCCAGACGTCGAAGGGCGGCCGCTTCCTCGACAATCCCGGCGACCCGGAGAACTGGTCCAACAGCTACACCCAGTACATCGCCGAGGCGGCCTGGAAGAGCTACCAGATCCACGGCGGCCAGCCGGGCATCGCCGCCAACCTGGCCCGCTACGCCGAGGGTGACGTCAAGGGGCAGCTCGCGCACTACGACCACGACAACAACAAGCTGATCGAGTACGACTGGGGCGCCCTGACCGGCAACGACGCCGACGCCGTCTCCTTCCACTGGAAGCCCGGAAACATGGACCGCGCCGAGTCCGCCTACCAGTACAGCGGCGCACTCGCCGCCGCCCAGGCGTACGAGTCGATCGGGAACACGGCCAAGGCCACCGAGATGCGCACGCTCGCGAACCAGATCAAGGACGCGATCGTGAACGTGCTGTGGAACCCGAACCGGCAGCTGTTCGAGCACCGGCTCAAGTCGACCAACGAGTGGGTTCCCTGGAAGGAGATCAACAACTACTACCCGTTCTCCGTCGGCGCGGTCCCCAACACCGCGACGTACCGGCAGGCACTGCGGCTCTACGACGACCCGGCCCAGTACCCGATCTTCCCCTTCTACACGGCCAACCAGGTCGACAAGAAGGCGGCGGCGGACGCCGGGGAGCCGGGCTCCAACAACTTCTCGACGATCAACTCGACCGTGCAGTTCCGGCTGTACTCGTCGGTGCTGCGCAACTACCCCAACTCCTGGATGAGCGCGACCGACTACAAGAAGCTCCTCTACTGGAACACCTGGGCGCAGTACGTCGGCGGCAACACCCAGTGGCCCGACGCCAACGAGTTCTGGGCGGACTGGAACGGCAGCTCGATCAACTACCGCTCCTGGATCCACCACAACATCCTCGGCAGCAGCAACTGGACGGTCATCGAGGACGTCGCCGGACTGCGGCCGCGCAGCGACGCCAAGGTGGAGCTGTCCCCGATCGACATCGGCTGGAGCCACTTCACCGTCAACAACCTCCGCTACCGGGGCGCCGATCTGTCCATCGTCTGGGACGACCCGGCCGACGGCGTGGTGCGCTACCCCGGCATCCCCGAGGGCTACTCGGTCTACGTCAACGGCGACCGGGTCGCCACGGTCGACTCGCTGGTGCCCCTGACCTGGGACCCGGCCACGGGTGATGTCACCACCGGCGGCACGGTCACCCACCACGCGGCCAAGTCCGGGCTGAAGGCGCCCAACCAGGTCGTGCAGGACAGCCCGCAGATGGTCGACATGCTCGCCAAGGCGGGCGTCGACCTCACCGCCGACCTCACCAATCTGGCCGCCGGCGCGACCGCGACCGCCTCCCACACCGGCTCGGGCAGCACGGTCGCCGGCGCGGTCGACGGCTACCCCACCAACGAGCCCTTCTGGGGCGCGGGCGGCTCGGCCAACAGCCAGGACTGGTACGAGCTGAACTTCGGCACCTCGCGCACGCTCAACGAGGTCCGCCTGCACTTCAAGGACAGCCGCCCGGCGAACACCACCTATCGGACGCCCGCCGCGTACACGATCCAGTACTACAACGGCAGTTCGTGGGTGGGCGTCCCCGACCAGACGAAGAGCCCGACGACGCCACGCGCCAACTACAACCGGGTGCAGTTCCCCTCGATCAGCGCCCAGCGCGTCCGGGTCCTCGCCACCCACGCCTCCGGCGCGAAGACGGGCCTCACCGAGGTCAAGGTGTTCAACCGGGGCGGGGTTCAGCCACCGGCCAACCAGGCGGCCTCCGCCACGGCGTCGGCGTCGTACACCTCACCCTGGGAGAGCGTCACCGCCGTCAACGACGGGATCGACCCGCCGTCGTCCAACGACACCGTGAACCCGCGCTGGGGAACCTGGCCGGAAACGGGCCAGCAGTGGGCCGAGCTGACCTGGCCGTCGGCGAAGACCCTGAACAAGGCGGAGGTGTACTTCTTCGACGACGACCAGGGCATCGACATGCCCGCCTCGTGGAAGCTCCAGTACTGGAACGGCAGCGCCTACGTCGATGTGCCGGGCGCCGGTGGCTATCCGCTGGCCAGGAACCAGTACAACACCGTCTCCTTCGACGCCACGAGCACCACCCGGCTCCGGGTGCTGCTCACCGGCAACGGCACCAACTCCGTCGGCCTCCTCGAAGCAAAGGTGTACGGACCGTGACCCGTTCCAGATTCCCGTCCGCGACCCGCTCCAGGTTGCTGTCCGCGTTGATCGCCACGGTCGCCCTGGCGGTCGCCTTCCTGGTGGCACCGCAGCCTGCGGCCGCCGCCGTCTCCTTCACCTCGACGGGGGTGAACCAGAACGGCGGCAACTGCCTGGACCTGCCCGGTAGTTCGACCACCAACGGGACACAGCTGCGGGCCTTCGCCTGCGCCGGCGGGGCGAACCAGAGCCTCTCCTTCACACCGGTCGCGAACACGGCCGATGTCTACACGATCACCACCCGGTCCGGGCAGTGCGTCGATGTGTACGGTGCGTCCGCGGCGGACAACGCCGCGATCATCCAGTGGCCCTGTCACGGCGCGACCAACCAGCAGTGGCGGCTCACCCCCGTGTCGGTGTCCGGCACCGACAAGACCTTCAACCTGGTCTCCGTGGGCTCGGGCAAGTGCGTCACGCCGAGCGGCGGTTCGTCGGCCTCCGACACCAACCTGGTGCAGCTGCCGTGCGCCACGGCGAGCGGCAGGGTGTGGCGGCTGCCCGGCTTCACCGGCGGCGGCACCGCCCCGAAGACGTTCACCAACCCGCTGGTCCCGCGCGGCCCCGACCCGTGGCTGACGTACCACGACGGCTTCTACTACCTCGCCACCACGACCTGGAACTCGACGATCACCATGCGCAAGTCGAGCACGCTGGCCGGGCTCTCCAGCGCGACCGAGCAGGTGATCTTCAACCTGAACCGGCCCAACGGGGCCGGCACGATGTGGGCACCGGAGTTCCATCTGCTCGACGGACCGAACGGCAGGCGCTGGTACTTCTACTACACCGCCGGCCGGGAGCCGTTCGACCTGGGCACCCAGCGGATCCACGTCCTGGAGAGCGCCGGGCTGGACCCGATGGGCCCCTACAGCTTCAAGGCCGACCTGCTCGACCCGACCCAGGACAACACCTGGGAACTGGACCCGGGGATCCTGCAACTCGACGGCAAGCTGTACCTGTTGGGCACCTACTACAACGGCTCGCAGCCCATGTTCATCCGGCCGCTGTCGAACCCGTGGACCGCGAGCGGCACCCGCCGGGTGCTGTCCACGCCGACGTACAGCTGGGAGACGGTGGGCGGCGCGGTCAACGAGGGCGCCGAGGTG
The DNA here is from genome assembly GCF_036322545.1 of Streptomyces sp. SP18BB07. NCBI lineage: Bacteria > Bacillati > Actinomycetota > Actinomycetes > Kitasatosporales > Streptomycetaceae > Streptomyces > Streptomyces sp. SP18BB07. The sequence continues at coordinate 169,121 of NZ_JAQYWT010000360.1, read as the reverse complement.
TTGCAGCGGGGCGGCAGGACCTTCATCGTCTACTCGGCCAGCCACTGCTCCACACCCGACTACAAGCTGGGCATGCTCACGTACAACGGCGGCGACCCGCTGAACTCGTCCTCCTGGGTCAAGTCCCCCAACCCGGTCTTCCAGCGGTCCAACGCCAACGGGGTCTACGGGCCCGGCCACAACGGCTTCTTCAAGTCGCCCGACGGGACCGAGGACTGGATGGTCTACCACGCCAACAACTCCGCCTCCGGAGGCTGCGACATGAACCGGTCCACCCGGGCACAGAAGTTCACCTGGAACGCCGACGGCACCCCGAACTTCGGCACCCCGGTCGGCCTGGGTGTGACCCTGACGGCACCGTCGGGCGAGTAGCCGGATTCGAACGCCTGGACCCTTTTCTCCCGATCGTCCCAAACCGCTTGCCCGGCGCGGGCGCCCTGCCCATCCTTGAGCGGTGACCGATGAGCAGGAGCAGGCCGACCCCGACGTCTCGACGGCGTCGCACAAGCTGGTCGACGAACTGGGCCGGGTCCGGGCACTGGGTCTGCTGCGGCTGCACGAGGCGAAGCTCGAGACCCTGTACGCCTGCGTCGCGGCCAGGACGCCCGGTGCGGAGACATCCGCACCGGGCGTCCGCGTGGCACCGGAGGCCGTCGAGCGACTGCTGCACACCGTGGTGCTGGGCCTCGACGGGGCACTGTTGCGCGACGCGGCCCTGCACTCGTTCGGTTTCGCCCCCGGCACCCGCGACCTGTCGGGCAAGGAACGCCGGGAGCGGGCGGCGCACGTCTACCGGGTCGGCGCGGAGCGGTTCCGCAAGCATCAGGAGAAGCTGATGCTCCAGCAGGTCGCGCGGGCGCTCCTGAACGGGGAGGGTCGCGACACCACGCCCCTGCCGGGTTCCCGGGAGGGGGCCTCCGCGGGTGTCGGCGCGGCGCCGACACCCGCGGAGGCCGTCGTGCCCGTCCGGGCGGGACGCCATGTGGTGCGGACCGCCTTCCCCCACGGGGACGTGCTGCTCACCGTGCATGTGGCACCCATCGAACTCGTCACCGGCGTGGACGTCCTGGTCTCCTCGGAGAACATCTACTTCGAGATGTCCAAGACGTTCCGCCGCACGGTCTCCGGCAGTCTGCGCCGGGCCGGTGCCGCCAAGGACTCCGTCGGCCGCATCACGGACGACGTGATAGCCCGGCAACTCGCGGCCTGGGTACGGAAGTTCGGGGTGCCCGGGCTGCCCGTGGCGGCGGGCACGGTGGCTGTCACCTCACCGGGGGCCCTGTCGGCGCAGGGGGTGCGGCGGATCCTCCACGCCGCGGTCGCCACGCCCTCGGCGACGGGCGACGGCTACGAGACCGCGCCCGATGCCGTCGCGGCGGCCGTACGGCGCGTGTTCGAACTGGCGGCGGCGGAACGCCGTGCGGGCCGGGTCCCGCTGCGGTCCGTCGCCCTGCCCCTGCTCGGGGCCGGCCGGGGCGGGCTCGACGCGCGGACCAGCGCCGAGACCGTCGTCGGAACGCTGGAGCAGGTGCTCAAGGCCGACCCCGACTGGTCGGTGCATCTGGTGACGCGCAATCCGGTCAGTGCCCGCGTGGTCTTCGACGTGCTGAGCGACAGGCGTCCCTGAATCACGAGGGAGCACGGTATCCGAATCCTCTCGCCCGGGAATCTCGAATACCGTGCTCTATTCCTGCCGCATTCCCCCGACTTTCCCCCGCCATTCCCCGTGTTCTCACTGCGGCCTTTCGATCAGAAGTATGCACGCACGCCACGGGTGCCGGAACCCCCTTTGGCCGATCCTCCGGGGAAATCCGGAAAGCTACCGGTTCCCGCCCGGAAAGCGCCCGGGCGGGGGCGTACGGGGCCGGGGCGGGGGCGGGTGTCAGGAGCCGATGCCCGGCGCGGGGTCGACCGTCCCGATCTCGACGCGGTAGTCCTCCAGGGTCGCGGCCAGCCACCGCAGACCGTCCTCGTCGTCGAGGACCCTCGGCGGCTCGTCCGTCTCCGTCAGCAGGTCGTTCTCGGCGGCGGCACCGAAGAGGACCAAGGACTCGTTGGGGCCGTCCAGCCGCGACCGCCAGACGAAGCCGTCCGCCCAGTCCGCCTCGCCGCGCAGCCAGTGCCCCCAGCGCCGGGTGAACGCGTACTCCGTGGGCTCCGACTCCACCAGCCACCAGTCGCTCTGCTGCACGGCGTTGAGGTGGACGATGCTGCACAGGGAGACCAGCTCGACGTCCCGGGTGAGCCGCACCTGGGACAGCAGCCTGCCCTCCAGTTCCTTCAGCGGCAGGACCCGGTGGTTGCCCTGCCCGTCGAAGCGCAGGGTGCGGACGAACCTCTCGATGATCGCGGTCTCGGGTTTGGGGGCCGCGTACAGGTACGCGTAGGAATCGTTCGGAGTGCTGTCGAAGCGACCGCCGCCGAAGTGGTGGTCCCGCGGCTCCGGATTGAAGTGGTGCGCCCGGCGGTGCCCCGAGTGCACCCGGTAGAAGACCTCGCCCGCCCGGCGGACCACCTTCCGCGCGTTCGCCGTGCCCTTCTCGGGCAGTTTCGCTCCACGGGCCATGTCAGTCGTCCTCCCCCACCACGCTCGCGGCGGCGAGCAGTTGATCGTCCAGCCCCGTGCCGAGCAGGGTCGCCGGCGCGGCGTCCAGCCACGGATTGGGGCCCAGCCACCAGTCGGCCACCCCCCACGGGTCCGCCGCCGCCCCCAGCATCGCGTTGATGGCCAGCACCAGTGGCCGAGGGCGGCCCTCGGCGTCGAACTGGAACGCCGGCAACTGCTCGGGCCCGGCCGACGCGCGCAGTCTGATCAGTCCGGGCTGGTCGGCCGCGACGCCGAAGAGTTCCGTCAGGTCCGTCTCCGTCAGGGCGGGCTCGGCCAGGAGCCGCTCACGCGCGGAGGCCCAGCGCACCGGCGCTGGCGGTGTCCCATGGACGTCCCGGGCCCCTTCAGCGCCACCGCCCGGCACTCCCGTCCTGCTCGGCACGCCCGGCGCTCCCGTCCCGCCCGGTGCGAAGCGTTCCAGGAGCACGTCGTGCGGCGGCCGCTGGACGAGCGACGAGGAGGTGTAGCGCCGGCCCACCGCCCGTCCCTGGTCGCCCGGCAGGGCCGCGCGCAGATGGGCGGCGAGGGCGCGGGCGATCCCCCGCAGCCGTTCCTCGCTGCCGCCCTCGGCGACGAGGTCCAGCAGGACGTCGAGTTGTTCCCGGTCCTCCGGGGAGAGTTTTTCCCGGATCGACTGTGGTTCCGACACGAGCGCGGCGATTAGTTGCTGCTCGTACTCGTCCATTCGTTCCCCTCCTGGAATCCGGAATCCGGATGCGGCCGTACGCTAGTGAGCTACGATCCGATTGGCAATTCGGGAGCCGGTACGGGGAGCATTCCCCGAAACGGGCAGGGGGATTTCGTGTACACCGAGAATCAGGGAATCGATGATCACTCCGGGGATTCCGGGAGACCTGATCGTTTCGCTCGGATCGACCTCGTCGTCCAACTCCTCGAAGCGGCCGAGGACGCCCTGGAGCAGGGGGACCGAGGACCCGTCGTGGACCTGCTCGACGAGGCCGAGTGGAACCTGACGCAACTGTCCGGCTCCCCCACCGGCCCGGACGAACTCCGGCTGCTGCTCGGGATGTCCGCCGACGCGGCCCGGCTCCGCTACAGGCACGGACAGGCACCCTCGGATCTGGACGACACGATCGCCCGCCTGGAGCGCGCGCATTCCCTGGCCACCGAGGCGTACCACTCCACCGGACCCGGCACCCCGCCCGACCGCGGCGATCTGGTGCTCGTCCGCTGCGAACTCGCCCTCGACCTAGCGGAACGCTGGCGCACGAGCGAGGCCGGCCCCCGGCGGTCGGCCGACGCCGACCGGGTCGTCGACCTGCTCGGCCCGATCCTCGGCGGCCCGGACGAGCGCCACGTACCGGTCGCCACCCTGTGCCGCGCGGTGCTGGGTCTGGTCCTGTCGGACCGCTGCCGCTGCCCCGACCACTCCACTCCGGAACGGCTCGCGGACCGCCGCGCCGCCGTCGTACACCTGCGGGCGGCACACGACTCCGACGACCTCGACCCGGACCTGCGCCCCACCGTGGCCTTCGACCTCGCGCTGCTGTCCTTGCTCGAACTGTACGACCGCTACGAACAGGAGGACCGCCCCGGACCCCGATCCCCGGAGGCCGCCGCGGAGTTCGGTGCCGTACTGGAGGTGCTGCGGCCCCTCGTGACGGACCCCGGTCCGGACGGTGCCGACGCGGCCGAACTGGGCGCGGACGTGTGCGACGCGCTGATGCAGTACGACTCGGGGCAGCGGGCCCAGGCGATGGCCGTGCACTGGTACCGGACCGCCCTCACCCACCCCGCGCTGCCGCAGGAGGCGGCCCACCGGATCGCCACGAACCTGGGGCTGGCCCTGGCGGACCGGTCCGAGCGCAACCGCGAGGCCCAGCACCCCGACGACCCCGCCCCGGCCGACGACCGCGCCGAGGCAGAAACCCTGTGGGAAGAGGCGCTGACCCGGCTCCCCGAGGCCGGCGAGGAACGGGTGGCGTGTCTGGCGGCGATCGTCGACCTGCTCTGGATCGAGTTGTCGAACGGACTGCTGGACGGCGACGGCGTCGACCGTCTCGCCGCCCGCGCACGTGAACTCGCCTCCCTCATCGGGCCCGACGACGCCGACCGGGCCGAACTCGTCCTCAAGACCGCGATCACCCTGAACCAGCGGGCGATCGACCGCGGCTCGCCGTACATGTACGACCTGTCCCACGGCGCGCTGCGGACCGGCACCGCCGACCCGGCCCTGTCACCGGCCCGTGCCGAGCCCCGCATGATGGCAGACCTCCGGGAGGCCATCGACCTGCTGCGCACGGCGACCGGTCTCTATCACCACGAGGACGAACTCCATCTGGGCGCCCAGTGCGTGCTGGGCATCGCCCTGCTGCTGGACTTCGCCTGCACGCTGCCCGAGGTCCGGCACGCATCCCTCCGCGACGCCCTGCGGATCCTGCGCGTGGTCCTCGAACGCGCCCCGGCCGACAGCCAGTTCCGCGACGAGGACCTCTACGGCTCCTTCCGCGCCGCGATGGTCTACCGCGTCTGGTACACGGACCCGTTCACCGCCCCGCAGGACCCCGAGCGACCGCTTCCGGACGTCAGCGGGTTCCCCACGGTCGAGGACGATCTGCAGCTGCTCGCCGGGCTGTTGGACCCCGCCGACGCGGAGCAGGAGCCGTACTTCGTCTTCCTCTCCGTCATGGTGGGCATCCTGCGGTCACCCGGCGGGATGCCTCCGGCGGCGAACTGCCGTGCGTGGTCGGACCGGTTGCGGCGGTCCGCCCCGCTGCTGGAACCCGAGGCCTGGGGGATGAAGGCCGTCATGCTGGCCATCGCCGGCACCCTGGGGCTCGTCCTCGACCGGACGGGAGAGGCCACCCTCACGGACCGGGCCACCACCACGGCGACCCTCCGTCAGGCCCGCGCCCTGCTCCCGCCGGGCTCCACGACACGCGGGCTGATCGACGAGGCGTTGCGCCAGGGAGCGGTCACGGACTTCCAGGCGCTGTTGCGTACGTTGTTCCCGGCGGCCTCGGGTCAGGAGCGGCCGGGCCGGCCGCCGGGGACCCGGCCGGAGAGCCCCGCTCCTCCGCCGTCGACCCCCGCCCCTGGTACCCCCGCCCCGTCGGAGTCGCGGCACGACGGGGACGTGCTCACCCCGCCCACGATCGACCCGGCGGCGACCGTGCTGCTCGGGGACGGAACGCCCGACCCGTTCGCCCTTCCGTCGGGCCGGGTCGCCGAGATCCTGGCCGGCGACGACAAACCGGCGAGCGCGGCCGTGGCCGCCGCACGGGCCCTGACGCACTACCGCCGCTGGCTCCGGGAACGCGACGGCCAGGACCTGACGCGGGCGATCACCCTCGTCCGGCAGGCACTCGCCACCTCGACCACCACCGCACTCCCCGCCCCGGCCACCACGGCGCTCATCGACCGGTGTGCCGAGTTCCTGGCCGGTCTCCTCCTCGACCGGCATGTCCTGCTGGGCGACCACGCCGATCTGGACGCCGCCGTCCACGAGTACGACGTACTGCTCGATCGCACGCCGGAGCACGTCGTCCGACCGCCGCTGCACACCGTGTTGGCCGAGGCGGGCGACCCTCGGGTCCCGCCGCATCTCTTCCGCGCCTCGGAGCCGACGGGCCACGCCCCCTTCCGGGCCGAGCTGCTGGCCGCCGCGGGAACGGCGTGGCTGCTGCTCGCGCGTGCCCGCCGGCGCCCCTCCCCGAGGCTGGCGGCCGACGCCGTGCGCGCCTGGCAGGAGGCCGGGCGCACGCTGCCGCCGGACCATCCCCGGGTGCCGGCCGTCCGTACCGAACTGGCGGCGCACGCCCTGCGCGAGGCGCGCGAGGCGGGGAACACCGAGGCCGTCGGGGCCGCCGTCGGCGCGCTCGTCGAGGCCGCGACGACGTGCCCGGCAGGGAGTCCCCACCGCCCCGCCCTGCGTCTGCGCGCGGCGGCGGCCCTGGCGCAGCACACGGTCGTCGAGGGGCGGCCGACGGCGGTGCCCGGCCGGCTCGACGCTCTCGGTCAGGGCATCGCCCTGCTGCGGGGTGCGGCGGAGGAGGGTCCGCACGAGTTCCACGGGTCGCGCGGGCGGTGTCTGTACGGGCTGGGCACCCTGCTGCTCACCCGGTACCTGGAGTCGGGACGGCGCGAGGAGCTGGAGGAGGCGATCGCCGTCCTGCGTGAGGCGTGGGTGGTCCTCAACGCGAGCCCGGGCGACCCCTTCGCCATCGCGCTGATCCGGACGATCGCCCTCGCCCACCGCGCCTTCGGCCCGCGGGACGCCGAACACCGGCGGCTGGCCCGCGAGACGGGCAGATCGGCTCTGACCGCGTACGGCCGTTCCGTGCTGCTGCAGTCGGGCGCGGACCATGGGCTCGAAGCCGCGCGGGCCATCGCACCGGACATGCTGCGGCTGGTCCGGTGGAGCCTTGCCGACCAGCTGCCCGAGGCGGCGTTCGAGGCGCTCGAACTCGGCCGGGGGCTGGTGCTGAACGCGGCGACGATGAACGTCACCGTCCCCGATCTGCTGCGCGACGCCGGTCATGCCGAGCTGGCTGAGGCCTGGGTACGGGCGGCCGTCGACGGCGGCCGACTGAGCGAGGTGCCCGACGATCTGCGGCGCCGTGTGCTGGAGGCACTGGCGGGCAGTGCCGCCGAGAAGCGGCTGCTGTCCGCGCCCTCGCCGGGGGTGCTCGGGCGCACGCTGCGCCGGCTCGGGACCGACGCGCTCGCCTATCTCGTGCCCGGGGAGGACGGGGCGGGTGGCCATGCGGTGATCGTCACAGCGACGGGTGCCGTGCGTTCGTTGCGGCTGCCCGGGCTGACCTCGCTGTCCACCGGCCCGGTCGGCGCGTACGACGCCGCTCTGCAGGCCTTCCAGGAGGAGGGGCGCAGGGAGCCGCCCGGCCCGCACGCCCCGCTGGTCATGCGTGAGCGCGGCCGGCGGGCTCTGCTTCTGCTGGAGGGGAGGTGGCGGTCGGCGCTGGAGCGGCTGTGCTCGTGGGCCGGTGAGGTCGCGATGGCACCCCTCCTGGAGGCCGCCGAGTCCTGGTGGCCGGGCCGCGTTCCACGCATCGTCCTCGCGCCCGTGGGCCCGCTCGGCATCGTCCCCTGGCACGCGGCACGCTGCCCGGCGTCCACGACCTCGACGGCCGGTGGGCGGGACGCGGCAAGGACCGATCACGCGTGCGCGCGGGCCGTCATCTCGTACTGCGCCAGTGCCCGTCAGCTCATCGAGGTGGCGGCCCGCCCCACGGCCGTCCTGGGCGAGGGTGCCGTGGCCGTCGTCGTGGACCCGGACGGGTCCCCCACCATGCACCGGGAGGCGACGCTCGTCGCCTCCCTCCATCCCCGGGTCACCGTGATCGGTGGGATGGGCGAAGGCGCGGGCACCGGCGGGGCGCTGCCGCCGGAGCCCCGGTCGCTCGAACCGTTCCTGCCCGGCCGGGGTCCCTCGCCGACCGCGCTGCTGCACGTCAACTGTCACGCGGACACCGGCGCGACCTCCAACGACTCCGTCCTCAAACTGGACGCCACGCACACGGTCTCGGTGCAGGATCTGCTGACCGGCGCCGCGGGCCGCGATCCCGGGATGCCCGGCGGCACGGTCCTGCTCGCCAACTGCACGAGCGATCTGACCCTCAGCGACCACGACGAGGCCCTCACCCTGGCAACGGCCTTCCTGGGCGCGGGCGCCACGGCGGTCGTCGGCTCCCGCTGGGCCGTCGCGGACGACCCCCGGACCACGCTGCTGGTGCTCCTCGTCCACCACCACATGAGGCAGGGCACGCCGCCCCGGGACGCACTGCGGGCGGCCCAGCTGTGGATGCTGGACCCCGACCGGGTCCTGCCTCCCGAACTGGCCGGGTGCGAAGCGCTGTTGGAGGACACCTCGCACGGGCCGCCGGACGAGTTGGAGATCTGGGCGTCGTTCACGCACCACGGGCAGTGAGGCGGGACATCACGCACCGACGTCGTCGACGCCCAGGTCTCGGCGCATCTCCTGACGCATGTCCGCCAGCAGCGCCCACGCCTTGCGCACCTCCGGGTCGAACGCGTCCAGGGTCGCTGCGTCCACGGGCGCGGCGGCGACGAGCTTGCGGAGCGTGCCGTATCCGCTGTTGAGCTGTCTGCTCGCGGCGCCCGCGGAGACCAGCACGGGGGTCGGCAGGATCAACTGCGCCTCGGCGTAGGCCTCGCGGTGGGCGACGCGGCGCTCGTCCAAGCGGTCCGCGCAGTCGCCCACCCCGCTGTCGTCCCGCAGGGCGTGCCACAGGTTGACCTGGGCGGTCTGGTACTGCCGGGCGGCGGTGTTCAGGGCGACGCAACAGGCCCGCCGCAGTTCGTGCCGTTCATGTACGCGGGCCGCGGACAGCTCGGCCCGGCGCAGTCGCTCGGCGTGTTCGCGCTCCTCGCCCTGCTGCCGGGCCAGGGCCTGGAGCTCCAGGCGTTTGGTGCGGTCGGCCCTGCTCTGCGTCAGCAGCGCGGCGCCCAGCGTGCCCACGACGCCGACCGTGGCCACCGCCAGGGCCACCCACGCCTCCCCCATCAGGCGTCGCCCCTCTCAGGTGTCGCCGAGGACGACCACCCTGCGCGGGGTGCCCGCGCCGGGGGTGGTGGTGGCGAGGCCGGACCGTCCGGCGGGTACCGCGCGCTCCCGGCCCCAGGCGCGGATCTCCTCGATCTGTTCGGGGTTGCTGCGGCTGAGGGGAGCCGTGTTGGCGAACGTCTCCTCGACGAACGACGGTTCGAGCCGCTCCACCCCGCCGCCGAGCAGGACCTCGGCGCCGACGTCGTGGAGGGCGGACTCGATGTCGGAGCCCGCGAAGCCCTCGGAGAGCTCGACGAGCCGGTCGACCTGGTCCGGGTGGGGTTCGGCCTTGACGTAGCGCCGGTAGTAGAGGGTGATGATCTCCCTGCGGTCCTGGTCGTCCGGCAGGTCCACGAAGAAGAGTTCGTCGAAGCGTCCCTTGCGCAGCAGCTCGGGCGGCAGGCTGCGGACGTCGTTGGCGGTGGCGACCACGAAGACCCGGGAGTCCGACTCCTGGAGCCAGAACAGGAACTGCCCGATGATGCGCTGCTGGACGCCGGAGCTGTCGTGGCTGCCGGCCAGTCCCTTCTCGATCTCGTCGATCCACAGGATGCAGGGGGCGACCCGGTCGGCGGCGTCCAGCGCCTCCCGCATCCGTCCCTCGGACTCGCCCAGGTAGCGGCCGTGGATGCTGGCCATGTCCAGCCGGTAGAGCGGCAGCCGCCACTGCTGGGCGATGGCCTTCGCCGACAGGGACTTGCCGCAGCCGGGGACACCGACGAGCAGGACACCGCGCGGCGGGCGCAGTTGGGTGCCGCGCAGGTCCGTGTGGATGAGCCGGTGTTTGCGGTCCAGCCAGCCGCGCAGGTTGGTGAGGCCGCCGACGGAGTAGTCGACGTCCTTGAGGGCGAGGCGTTCGAGTCCGGCGAGGTTGTTGAAGATGCGGTCCTTGGAGCTGGCGAGGGTCAGTACGTCGGCGGCCTCCACGGACCCCTTGGCGATGAGCGTGGCCATGAGGTTCACCGCCTCGCCCTCGGTGACTCCCTGGAGGAACTCGGCGGCCCTGCGGGCGTCGTGCTCGGTCCAGGCGATGGAGACCACGCCCCGGTGGTCGGTGAGGAACGCGCTGATGGTCGCGTACATCTCGTCGGCGTTCGGCAGGTCCAGCTGGAGGCTCATGCCGAGTCGTTGCAGACCGCTCCAGATGGGGTTGTCCGTGATGAGGACGACGCATCCGGCGTGGGTGTCGGCGATACGGGCCAGTTCGGCGACGTTGCGGGTGAAGGGGGTGTCGGACTCCAGCTCCCCGGGGTCGACCAGGACGAGGGTGGCGTGGGGGCGGGCGGCGAACTGGCCGGCGGCGAAGTCCATGGCGCCGGTCAGCGAACGATCGTCGAGGACCGCCGCTCCCGACCGCAGGTCACGCAGTCCGGTGGCTCTGGTGTGGATCCAGAACTGCTGGTTGGCGCGCCGCGGTTGGGTCGCCACCTCTTTGAGCATGCGCAGGGCACGGGCCTGTTCGATGGTGCGCAGTCCGACGACGGGCACCCGCGCGGTGAGGTAGTGGTCCAGGTCACGCTTGCTGTCGGAGTAGTTCGACATGGTGGGTTCTCCGGGGTGCCGTTGCCGTCAGTCGGGGGTGACGATGCGCCGTCGGCCGGTGGGCTCGTACCAGCCGACCGGGGGCGGGGCGGTGGGTTCGGACAGCACGGCGGTGAGGGGGTTGTCGCGCAGGGTACGGCGCCGGGTCTCGACGGCGTGGGGATCGGCACCCTCCGCGAGCAGTGCCCGCACACTCCGTTCGAGTTCCTCCTGGAGCAGGCGGGTGTGCTCGTCCATGAGGGTCGCCATGCGGGCGCGGAAGTCGGCGGGCAGGCTCGGGTGGGTGACGACGGAGCGGACGGAGCGCAGTACGTCACGGCCGCGGGTGAGGGCCCGGCCGACGGAGAACTCGTCGGCCGCGTCGTTGACCTCACGCACCATCAGGTCGAGTCCGGCCTGGAGGCGCCGGTCGACGGCGGAGGCGATACGGGTCAGCAGCCGCTGCCAGGTGTCGGGGGGCAGGTCGTCCGGGGACAGCGAGGGCAGGTCGAGGGGGTCGGTGCGGGTGCCGTCGGCCCACTCGTCCAGGGTCCGGGCCCAGCTCCGGTAGGCGCTGTCGCCGCCCCACCGGGCCCCGTTCACAGGTCCCTCGGGGGCCGGCGTACGAGCTGTTCGCCGGGCGGCAGGGGCTCCCAGGCCGGGAGGTCGGTCACGGTCCGCCGCAGCCTCCGGGTGACGGGTTCCGGCGCGGGTCGCCCCGGCGGGTGCGCCGGCGCCGAGGCCCAGGGGGCGGGTGCGGCGGGCGGGGTGGTGGATGCGGGCGGCGGTGCCGCGTCGGTGTCGCGCTGGTCGGGGACGGCGGGGGGCCGGTCCGGCCTGGGGGGTGCGGCGAGCGGGCGCAGGTGTTCCGGGACCTCCGGTCTGAGCCAGGGCGGCGTCGCGTCCGCGGAGAAGGCGAGATCGTCACTCATGGTCGTTTCCTCTCGTGCCGGCGACGCGGCCCTCGAACGGGGAGGGTGCGTGGGTGGCGGTGTTCAGGGACGCGATGAAGGTGCGGGCCTCGGCCTCGACGAAGTCGGCCGCCCAGTACCGCTGTTGCCAGTCGGTGAGCTCGGCGTGGGCGCCCCGGAGCCGGGTGAGGGCCTCCGACATGTGCCGGCTGAGGAGTTCGCGGGCCTTCTCCTGTGCGGTGCGCGCGGCGTCGGCGCGGTTGTACAGGACGATCCCCCAGATCCCTCCGACGGCGATGGCCGCGATGAGGGCGAAGCCGACGTGGACCCCGAGGAAGATCATGAGGATGCCGGCGACCGTGGCACCGAGGAGGGCGAGGGAGGAGGTGTAGTTGTAGGCGAGGGACTTGACGTACATGTCGACGTAGCCGCTCCAGTGCCGGGTCAGCGACGCCTCCAGATCGGGCAGGTCGTCGGAGAGCGGCTTGGTCCAGGTGGTGAGTTTGAACCGCTGGGTGCCGTGGCTGACGCCGTAGGTGTTGCGCAGCGAGACCTCGATCTTCGGGGGCATGGCGGCCCGGTAGTCACGGCTGAATCCGGCGTGCGCCTGCGCGAACCACTCCTGGCACGATGCGACGGCCATCCGCTGCGCGGCGGGCGAGGCGCCCACGGCCGCGGGGTCCAGGGCGGCGACCGACTGCACACTCAGGTAGTTGCGGGTCTCGTCCAGTGCCTCGGAGCGCATGTCCGCCTCCTGGCGCGCGGCGTCCTCGTCCCCGTCGTGGCGCACGATGGCCTCGTTGAGCAGCAACTTGCGTTGCAGGGGGAGCTCTTCCTCGTCGGAGTTGCGGACCAGGCCGTCGAGGATGTCGTCGACCGTGTCCTCCAGGTTGGTGGCGGGGAGTAGTTCGCTCTCCATCAGGGTGCGGAAGCGTTCGAGGAGGGCCTCGTGCGCGCGGGCACGGGCGAGGAGGTCGTCCAGCACGGGCCACTGGGGGCACACGTCGGCCAGGCGCGGGAAGTCGTCCTCGGCGGACGGGGCCCGCAGGGAGTCGATCTCCTGACGCCAGCGTCCCACCTGGGCGGTGCGTACGACGTCGTCGTCCAGCAGGCGCCGGCGCCACTCCTCCAGGGTCTCACCGAGCAGTTGGCGGCCCGCGGCTCCGAAGGCGCCCTGGGAGACGCACTCCAGGACGACCTGGAACTCCCGGCCGAGCACGCGGGGGTCCTGGCCCTCCAGATAGTGCCGCAGCCAGCGGACGGACGCCTCCTGCCGTCCCTGTCTGCGCAGGATCAGCGCGAAGAACAGGGAGGTCTTCGATGTGGAGCGCCGGAACGCCTCCTCCACGGCCCGTGCGCACAGGGCCTCGTCGTCGCCCGCCCAGGCGGCCAGCCCGACCAGGGCGGGGGCCAGCCAGTAGCGCGGCGTCTGGATCATCAGCTCCTCGCTGACCTGCCGGACGGTCTCCTCCTGCACGAGCCCGGTGTCGAACGCCTGGAGAATGCCGGTGGCGGAGCGGCGGACGACCTTGTGGTGGCCGTACTTGTGCTCGATCTCGTCGTTGATCTGGACGATCCGGACCTCCGCGCGTTGGGCGGCGGCGATGCGTTCGGTTCTGGCGACGTGTTCCAGGAACTGGCCGTGAAACGCCGCCAGGCGGGCGTTCGTCTCCACCTGGTCGGCTCTGACGTCACGGACCTTGCCATCCACGTTCTCGATCTGAGTGCCGAGCGAGGTGACGGATTGTTCCAGTTGGGTCTGCAGGTTGTTGATTCCATTGATGATCGGGCCGAGGTTGATCTCGCTCACGCGGGTCTCCGTTCCGTGCAGGGCGGTGCGGTGCGGTGCCGTGCCGCGGTGTGCCGGCTCAGGGCCTGACGACGCTGCCGTCGGGCAGGACGGGCAGGACCAGCCCGTCGGTGTACACCTCGACGAAGGCGTACGCGCCCGAGCGGGCCAGCATGCGGGCGGCGTCGAACGGCGGCGGCATCACGTCGCGGGCCGCGCAGTGCTCCTGAATGCGCCCGTCGAGACCGAGCCGATGGTCCACGTAGGGGGAGCCGAGCAGGCAGGCCGCGACGAATCCCACGGGCACCGGCGCGCCCCGGCCGACGTACTGCTCGCGCAGCCACGTGGCCATGTCCCGGACCGAGGCGTCGTCCACGGCGGCGTCCAACCGGCGCAGGCACCCGAGGAGTTCGGGTGTCCGGGTGGCGAACAGCTGCCGGGTCGCGGCCGGTCCGGGCGTGTACGGCGCGGTGATCCGGGCGCCGCTGTGCGCGACGGGTGTGCCCGGCGGGACGACGACGCGGCGAGGCCGCTCAACGGAACCCATGAAATGCCCCCTGCTGAACATGGACCGACAGGCGTCCCGTCGGTGAAGCGCGGTATCCGAAGGGTAGTGACGCCCCGTCAACAGCGCCTAAGTTGAGCGGTATCCATCGACAATGACCGTTTACTACCCGGATAAGTACCGGATAACTACCGGGCGCCGCGCCGAGACCCACTCCGGGGGCCTCAGTGCTGGACGAGTTGGTCGGCCAGGCGATGGGCCTGGGCCAGCAGCGTCCCGTACGTCACCAGCGCCTCGGGGTCGTCGGCGACAGCGCCCGGCAGGCGCGCACGGAAGTCGTCGAGGGTGCGGTGGAGTTCCGCGACCGTCTCGCGGAGTTCCTCCGCGCCGGCGTCGTCGGGGCCGCCCGGGGCGAACCGGGTCCGTCCGTAGAGGCTGACGGCGCGGGCGGTGCGGTGCAGGAAATCCGCGTAGGGCCGGGCGATCGCCGCGTCCGGGCGGGCTGCCTTCCCCCCGCCGTCGGCGGCCTCCCACACCGTCCGGGTCACGCCCGAGGTGTGGACGGCCACATGGTCGAGCACGGCCAACGCGTCGGCGTACGCCTTGCCGGGCGGGGCGGTGGCGTGCCTGCGGCGTCCCCACGGATTGACCCGCATGCTCTCCCGGCTCCACCCGATGGCCTGCCGGGCCTGGTCGACCAGGCGCCCCAACCGCAGTGCGCGCTCGTGCCACTCCCCAGCCTGGTGCCCCTCCCATTCGCCGGAGGCCAGCCCCTGCGCCACCGAGTCCAGGATCGCCTCGGCCTCCTGAACGGCGTCCCGCAGCGCGGCGCGGGTGTCGCGCAGATACACCGGGGGCCTGATCAGCGCGTTGACCGCGACGCCCACCAGCGCGCCGAAGACCGCCTCCGCGATGCGGGCGGCCGACGCGGCGACGGTGACCTGACCGCCGGTCAGCACGAAGAGCGCGCCGGTGGCCGCGTAGACGCCCTGGCTGCCCAGCCGTTGCCACTGGCCCAGCAGCAGCACCGTCGGCAGCACCAGGGCCATCGTGACCAGTGTGTGGTCCACCAGCAGCGCCACGGTGGTGGCCACCACCGTGCCCACCGCGATGGCCCCCAACTGCTGCAGTCCGTGGGCGAGCGACCGGAACACCGTCGACTCCACCAGGACGACCGCCACCCAAGGCGCCACGAACGCCATCGGGGCCGCGAGCCACCAGCCCGCGACCGCCCAGGCCACCCAGGCGGCCAGCGCCGCCTTGCCGGCCTGCGCCACCAGGTCCCGTTCCCGGCCCGGTTCCGCCCACGCCATCCGCACCGTCCGCACGGCGGCCGCCCCGCGCCGCCGCGCCTCCCGCATCACCCTGCCGGTCCACTCCATGCCCCACCAAGTGCCACGTCAGCGGCGAGCCGCACCTGCCGATCGCGATGTCACGGCGGACGGGCCCGGCGGCGCGGGGCTCGGGCCGCGTCGAGGTGGGCACGCGGTGCGTGCAAGCACGGCGCGGCCCGGCCGACGGCGCCCCGCCGTGGACCGCACCGGCGAAGGCACACCTTGCCCTCCCAGCACGAACAGCCCGCACCACAGGTCGCCGCCGAGCCCTCCCCGCCCTACGACTCGGACAGGCAGCGGCGGCCCGGCCTGGAGGCCGACATGCGCACCGCGCCGCGCTACCGGGCCAACCGGTACCGCGCCGCCGGAAAACTCGAGGACAAGGTCGCGCTGATCACCGGCGGCGACTCCGGTGTCGGACGGGCGGAGGCGCTGCTCTACGCCAGGGAGGGCGCCGACGTGGCCGTCGTCCATCTGCCGGACGAGCGCGTGGACGCGGAGCACGTACGGCGGGAGGTGGAGGAGCAGAGCCGGCGCTGTCTGCTGCTGCCGGGCGACCTCAAGGACCCGGAGTTCTGCCGGGAGGCCGTGGAGCGCACCGTGGAGGGGCTCGGCGGGCTGAACGTCCTGGTGAGCAACGCCGCCTACCTCAACAGCAAGCTCGAACTGGAGCAGCTGACCGCCGAGGACTTCGACCGGACGTACAAGACCAACATCTCGGCGCAGCCGGAGGAGATCGCGCCGACGTACGTCTATCTGGCCTCCGACGCCGGCTCCAGCTACACCGTCGGCGAGGTCATCGCCGTGACCGGCGGCATCGTCGACACCCGGTGACCTCGCGCACGCCGTGACGACGGGTGGCGTACCGCGCCCCGGCCCCGGGAAGACGCTGAGGCGGCTGTCGTAACCGCCTCTGCACGGGGCTCGCGTGCAAGGCTGAGTACGAGTACCTTCCGGGCCGGGGTGAACGGAGGACGGCGTGGACTGGGATCGGTTCGCACAGCAGATGGCGGCGCTGGCGCGCGACCTGCTGGCACAGCCTTCGGTCGACGCCACACTGGAGCGGATCACGACCTCGGCCACCGAGCTGGTGGAGGGCTGTGACGCGGCCGGCATCCTCGTGCTGCACGGCACGACGGTGGAGACGCTCGCCCCCACGGACCCACTGGTCGTCGACAGCGACCGGCTCCAGGAACGGCTGCGGGAGGGTCCCTGCTTCGACGCCGCCCTTGATGCGGAGGGCGACCGAGTCTTCCGTATCTCCGATTTCTCCGCGGAGCAGCCGCGCTGGCCCGTCTACGCCCCTGAGGCCCGCCGTCTCGGTGTGGGCAGCATGATGGGCTTCCTGCTGTTCACCGAGGACGAGGACCTAGGCGCCCTGAATCTCTACTCCCGGAAGCCCGGCGCGTTCACCGAGGTCAGCGAGTTGGCCGGCTGGCTGCTGGCCTCGCACGCGGCGGTCGCCTTCTCCAGCGCGCGTACGCACGCCCAGTTGGAGCAGGCCGTCGCCACCCGGCATGTGATCGGCGAGGCCATGGGCATCCTCATGGGCAGCCACCACCTGACCGAGGACCAGGCGTTCGACGTCCTGCGCCGCTTCTCGCAGGAGCACAACATCAAGCTCCGTGAGGTCGCCCGCCGGGTCTGCGAACAGGGCGGCCTCTGACGTCGGAGCCCGTCGAGGGGGACGGCTCCTCCGGCACGTTGTCAGAACCAGAGAAGCCTGGCCGGGCCGGCCCCCAGGGGAGCGCCGCCGAAACTCGGCCTGCCCACCAAGTCCCCCCACCTCGGCTCCCCACACCCCGGAACGCCGACCACTCGCGCACCGCCGTCCGGCCGCGACCGGCGCCGGCGTCCGCGCGGCGTCGAGCAGGTCGGTGCGGGTACCCGGCACGGGTCACGCGGGGCGGACGTCCTCCGCCCACCCACCCGACGAAGGGCCGTACCCATGAACGACGACGTGCGGAACCCGGTCGAGCGGCACCCACGGCCGGACCTCCCGCAGCAGGACCAGGACCATCCCGGCTGGACCGGGCCGATGGACCCGCCGCCCGACCACGGCGAGGAGTCCTACCGGGGCAGCGGACTGCTCACGGACCGCAGGACGGTCCTGACCGGCGGTGATTCCGGGATCGGCCGGGCGGTGGCTCTGGCCTACGCCCGGGAGGGCGCGGACGTCCTCTTCACCCATCTGCCGGAGGAGATCGAGGACGCCCGCGAGACGGTACGGCTCGTCGAGGAGGCCGGGCGGAAGGCGATCGCCGTCCCCTGCGACATACGCGAGGAGGAGCAGTGCCGTGGCCTGGTCGACCGGGCCGTCGCCGAGTTCGGCCGGATCGACGTGCTGATCAACAACGCCGCGTACCAGATGGCACAGCCCGACGGTATCGGCGCCATCACCACGGAGCAGTTCGACCGGGTCGTACGGACCAACCTCTACGGCATGTTCTGGCTGTGCCGGGCGGCCCTGCCGCACATCCCGGCGGGCGGTTCGATCATCAACACCACGTCCGTGCAGGCGTACAAGCCCAGTCCGCACCTGCTCGACTACGCCATGACCAAGGGCGCGATCGTGACGTTCACCCAGGGGCTGGCGCAGATGGTCGCCGCGGACGGCATCCGGGTGAACGCGGTGGCGCCGGGGCCCGTGTGGACGCCGCTGATCCCGGCGACGCTCCCGGACACGCAGGAGTTCGGCAAGCAGGCGCCGCTGGGCCGGCCCGCCCAGCCCGCCGAGATGGCACCCGCGTACGTGTTCCTCGCCTCCGACCGGGCGAGCTTCGTCACGGCGGAGATCCTCAACGCGACCGGCGGCACCCCGCTGCCCTGAGGGCCGTTTGGCCGCCGCGTCACCGGGCACCCGTGGGCGCACACGCCGCAGACCAAGAAGCGGTTCGCATTCGGTCCGGAAAGAAGATGAGACGCCGTGAGCACGCACACCGTCGAAAAACTCCTCGTCCGCGAGAGCGGTTGGGCCGAGGCCCGGCGCCGGCGCGGGAAGGGCGTGCGCCTGTGCCTGCCCGCCCTGACGGACCGGGACGGCACGCGTGCGGCGAGGCCCGGGCCGGACTCGCACATCGTCAGGGGTGACGACTGACGGACGCCGGACGTCGGACCACGAGGGGTGACGCGAGGCAGGGCGGGAACGACGGCGGCGGCCGGTGGAACCAGGATTCACCTGGTGCCACCGGCCGCCGCCGTTCCGCTGTCTTCCCGCCGGCTTCCGGCCCGGCCGCCGCCGTCGTCGGCCGTGTCGGTCGTCCGTGTCAGTCGTCCTTGCCCCGGCCGCTCAGCGCGTCGCGCATGCGGTCGACCAGGCCCATCCCAGGGGCGAGCAGCTTGTTGGCCGGCGGGGTGTCCGGAGCCGCCGGGTGGGGCCGGGTCGGGGCCGTCTTCTTGGCCGTGCGGACCTTGTCGCCGAGGCTGTTCAGGGCGTCCGCCGAGCAGGCCGCGCGCAGCCGGGGGAAGAGGTTGTTCTCCTCGTCCTGGATGTGCGACCTGATCTCGCTCATCAGCTGGGTGGCCAGCAGGTCGAAGTCGGGGTCGTCGGCCTCGCACCGCTCCAGCGCCTTCATGGTGCGCTCGGCCTCGGCGTGGTCCTCCAGCTCACGGTCGGCGATCGCGTCGCCGTCCGGGAGGTGCTCGCGGACCGCCGGGTAGAGGTAGGCCTCCTCGGCGACCGAGTGGCGCACCAGCTCGATGGTGACCTGGTCCATGTGCTGCTTGCGCTGGGGGTCCCCGGAGGGCAGTGCCTCGATCCGGCCGAACATCTCCTCCACTTCACCGTGGTCCGTGGTCAGTTCGTCGATGACGTCTCCACCGTGTCCCATGTCTCCCGCTCCTCTCCTCGTGCATCGCTTCCGCCATCCGTACCCGCAGGCCCCGTCGGACCCTCGGCGCGACCCCGAGTACCCGCGAACGGCCCAGCCACGCGACCCTCACGGGGAGGTCCCCGAGGCAGTCCTCCGAGCGGCGGTTACGACCGGGCGGGCTGGTCGGCGATCAGGAGGGTGCAGTCGGCGGGGCGGAAGCCCAGGCGGGAGTAGATGCGGGCCACGGTGTCCTGCGCGTAGGCGAGGAAGACGGTGTTCACCCCGTGGTCGCGGGCATGGGCGACCAGGGCCGCCGTGACGGCCGCGGCCAGGCCCTGCCGACGGGCGGCGGGCAGCGTGCCGATGCCGCCGATCTCGGTGGTGCCGTCCATCGGGTGGTAGTGGCCGACGGCCAGCGGCGTACCGTCCGCGGCGACGGCGGCGACCAGCACCTTGTGCCCGGCGCGGAGCACGGGGCGGACCGTCTCCACGGTGCCGTCCGCGAGCAGTTCCCCGGCCACCGCCGCCAACCGGGCACGGCCCGCCGCGCCCACGGCGGTGCCCTCGTCGGCGAAGGCCAGCCGCGGCAGGGCGAGGGCGGCGGGCAACGCCGGGTCGTCGGCTGTCAGGGCCCGGACGGTCACACCGTCCCGCCCCGGCTGCGGGTCGACGCGGTGGTGCGGACCGAGCGCCATCAACGGGCGTTCCAACACCGGGAGTCCGGAGTCCTGGATCGCGGTCCGCAGCGCGGGCGCCGACTCGGCCAGCCACTCGAACGCTTGCGGGACACCGAGTTCACGCTGCCGGGCCCGAACCCGGGCGATGTCGGCGGCACCGATCGCCGCGGCCCGCCCCGTGGTGGGCTGAGCGTGGCCGGGCCCGCCGTAGTACGGGGCGCCCGGCTCCTTGCGCACGAACAGCCGCAGCGGCCCGAACTCCTCGACCTCCGCGAACAGCGAGGGCACGGTGGTGTAGTAGCGCTCGATACGGGCCCGCAGTGTCTCGCTCACGTGCCGCATCCCACCACGGGAAGCCGCCGCCCCGCATCCGGGATTCGCGGCCGTCGACGGGCAGTTGGCCATCGGGTGGTCATCACTGTGCGAGACGGGCCGGCACGGGCCGGTCGAACGCGTGCGCCTATTACGATCTCCAGGGTCAGTTCGCGCACCCACTCGAAGGACTCCGTCATCGCGATGCTTCACGGCCCCCGACCGACCACGGCGTCCGTCGAACGGATCGACCGTCTGCGCCCGTTCGGGTATGTGGGGCGGCCTCGGAGCGACCCGCGTGAACGCCTGGTGCCGCCCTTCCCGGAGCCGGGGGCCCGGATCTGGGAACGCGTGGGGCTCGGGCCGGAGCCCGCGTACCGGGTCGCGAGCGCGATGGAGTGGCTGGGGCCGCTGCTCGTCGCCCTGCTGGCGGGAGCGATCCGCTTCTGGCGCCTGGGGCAGCCGCACGAACTCGCCTTCGACGAGACGTACTACGCCAAGGGCGCGTGGTCGCTGCTGCGCCTCGGCTACGAGGGCACCTGGCCGGACCGCAAGATCGCCGACCCGCAGGTGCTGGCCGACCCGCAGGTGATTCCGCTCTCCGACCCCGGGTCCTTCGTCGCGCACCCGCCGGCGGGCAAGTGGGTGATCGCCGTCGGGGAGTGGATGTTCGGTCTCGAGCCGTTCGGCTGGCGCTTCATGACGGCCCTCCTGGGGACGCTGTCGGTGCTGATGCTGTGCCGCGTCGGACGCCGGCTGTTCCGTTCCACGTTCCTGGGCTGTCTGGCCGGCACGCTGATGGCGGTGGACGGCCTGCACTACGTGATGAGCCGGACCGCGCTGCTCGACCTGATCGTCATGTTCTTCGTGCTGGCGGCGTTCGGCTGCCTGCTGCTCGACCGGGACCACGCCCGGGCCCGGCTCGCGGCGGCGTTGCCGGTGCCCCCGGACGGGCATGTCCGCCCGGACGCGGACACGGGTGACCACGCCGGTACGGGATGGCGCCCGTGGCGGATCGCGGCCGGAGCCTGTCTGGGCCTCGCCGCCTCGACCAAGTGGAACGGCCTGTACTTCCTGGTCTTCTTCATGGTCCTGACCCTGCTGTGGGACGTCGGAGCCCGCCGCGTCACGGGGGCACGGCACCCCTACCGGGCGGTGCTGCGCAAGGACCTCGGCCGGTCGGTGCTCTCCCTCGCGCCGGTCGCCGTGGTGACGTACGTGGTGACGTGGACCGGCTGGTTCCTGTCCGACGGCGGCTACGGTCGGCACTGGGCGGACGGCCGCGGCGGCGATTGGTCGTGGATCCCCGCCCCGCTGCGCAGCCTGTGGCACTACGAGTCCGCCGTCTACCGGTTCAACGTGGGACTGGACGCCTACCACAAGTACGAGTCGAACCCGTGGAGTTGGCTGGTCCTCGGCCGTCCGGTGCTGTTCTCCTACCGGTCGCCCGAGCCCGGTGAGGCGGGCTGCCACGCGCTGACCGGCTGTTCCCAGGCCGTCGTCGCCCTGGGGACGCCGCTGCTGTGGTGGACGGCGTGCTGCGCCCTCGGGTATCTGCTGTTCCGGTGGGCACTGCGCCGGGACTGGCGGGCGGGCGCCGTGCTGTGCGCGGTGGCGGCCGGCTATCTGCCCTGGTTCCTCTACCAGGACCGTACGACCTTCGCCTTCTACGCCGTCGTGTTCGTGCCGTACCTGTGTCTGGCCGTGGCCATGACGCTGGGCGCGTTGCTGGGTCCGCCGGGCGCGGGCGCCGACCGCCGCAACCGGGGCGCGGTGGCGGTCGGCACACTCGTCCTGCTCATCGTCTGGAACTTCGTCTACTTCTTCCCGATCTACACGGGCCTGACGATCCCGTACCCGGACTGGCACGCCCGGATGTGGCTCGACACCTGGATATGAGTCAGCGTCTCGGGCCCGCGAGGGCGTACACCGTGGTGCCGGTGACCGCGAGGGCCAGGGCCGTCCAGGTGGCCGTCGGCGTACCGGGCGGCAGCATCATCCAGGTCGCGACCTCCATCGGCACGTTCGTCGGGGGCGGGGCGAAGACGGAGAACGACAGCCAGACGACCGCCGGGGTCCACGCGTACGCGGCCCCGCACACCACCGCTCCGAGCGCGACGAGCCCGGCCAGCCCGGCGCTGTCCCGGACGACGAAGGCGGTCGTGGCCAGGTCCGTGTCCGTCGCCGTCCCCACCGCGAGCAGCACGGCGCCGACGACGGCGCCGATGAGCAGCACGTGTGCCGCCCTGCGGGGCCGCCAGCGGATGGCGGCCGCGCGGTCCAGCGCGAGGTCCTGCCCGCCGAGCCCGATCGAGGTGGCCGTCACCCCGGCGACGAGGACGAACACGGGCATCCTCGGATCGACCGGTCCCCCGCCGCCGTCCCGGGCGATCAGCGCCCACACCCCGGCCGTGCTGATCACCACCGCGGCGAGCGACGCGGGCACCTGCCGGGAGCGCGCGTACAGGGTCAGCCATCTCATCGGGCGGTACCGCCGTCCAGGATGTCGAGCGGGTCGCCCGAGCAGGAGACCGCGGCGGTGTGCGCGGCCTTGACACGCGCGACCTGCCCGGACCACGGCAGGGCCTTGAGTTCCTTGAACACCGGGCCGGCCGTGGCCAGTTGGTCGGCCGGCGTATGTATCGCGCCGGGGAACGGCCGCAGATCCCCGAGGACCCAGCCCGCGACGACGCCCTGCGCGGCGAGTTCGCCGACCGTGCCGCTCTCGTTGGCGCTGCGGGCGGAGCAGTTCGGTGCCATGCCCTGCCCGAGGAGGGCCCGCGTCAACTGCTCGCCCCGCACGTCGCCGAGGACGCCGTCGCCGAAGTCGACGAGCACGGCCCTGCGTGACCGCTCCGGCGCGTCGAAGATCCCGCGTCGGGCGGTGCTCTCCCGGACGGACGTGGGTGCCTCGCCGCCGAGGGCGTCCCGCATGAGGCGCAGCGCCTCCTTCCCGGGGCCCGCGAGACCGGCCAGCCGGTCCTGGTGCACGGCCGCCACGCACACCGGTCCGTCGCAGACCTGGGCCGCGGCGGCCTCGTCGACGACATAGACCCGGCGCGGGTCGGCGGGCAGGACGAGCAGGGCGATCACCGCGCCCGCCAGGACCGGTGCGAGGGCGAGCAGCCGGGCGCGCGGCGTCGCGGCGGCGAGCAGCGCGAAGCCGGTCACCGCCATACCGAGGAGCCAGACCGTCTGGCCGAGGTGCACGGGGGCGGAGAGGGTCAGGAACACGTCGCGCACCTCGTCCACCGCCGGTGAGAGCAGCGTGACCCGGCTCGACGCCCACATCGGGCTCGGCACCGTCGACTCCGTCGACATCCGCAGCAGGTTGACGAAGACGAAGGCGGCCACGGCCAGCGCGGGCGGGGTCAGCGGGGAGGGGAGGTTGCGTCCGATCCCCATGCCGAGCAGGGCCCCCGCGACGAGCGCGAGCAGGGCGACCAGTGAGATCGGCAGCCAGCCGAGGTGCGTGTACTCGGCGGCGCCGACCACCTGGGCCGCGCCCAGGAGCACGACGAGCGCGAAGGCCGAGGTCACCGTGATCGCCATGGCGCCCGCGGTGGTGGCCGCGCGGTGGCGTGCGGGTCGCGGGGTGCTCGTCAGCAGTTCGGACATGCGCGACCGGTGGTCGCGCAGCCCTTGGAGGGCGCCGAGCGCCAGGGCGAGCGGCCACAGGACGGCCAGCAGGAACCGGGTCCACAGGGCCATGGACGTCCACTGGCTCGTCCACAGCGCGGCGCCTTTCCACCACGGTCCGCTCACCAGGTAAAGGAACGCCAGGGCGAGGCAGAAGGACAGCACGCCGGCCCAGGGGGCGACGGAACGCCTCAGTTCGATGCGCAGGACACGGCCGTTCACCAGGTGCCCCTTTCCTGGCGGGGGTCGAGCAGCAGCGCCGAGTAGCCGCGCTCCAGCGGGCTGTCGCCCACGTGGTCGGGTCCGCCCGCGGCGGCCAGTTCGTCCGGGGTGCCCTGGAAGACCAGCCGGCCCTCGGCGAAGAGCACCACGTCGGTGCAGGCGGCGGCGACGTCCTCCACCAGATGTGTCGAGACGACCACACAGGTGTCCGTGCCCAGCTCCTGCAACAGCTCACGGAACCGCAGCCGTTGGGCCGGGTCGAGGCCGACCGTCGGTTCGTCGAGGAGCAGGATCGCGGGGTCGTTGACGATGGCCTGGGCGATGCCGACGCGCCGCACCATGCCGCCCGACAGGGTTTTCATCCGCTCGTCGGCGCGGTCGGCGAGGCCGACCCGCTCGATCGCCCGCTGCACCGCACCGGGGATGTCCGCTTTCGGTACTTCCTTCAGCCACGCCATGTACTCGACGAACTCGCGCACGGTGAAGCGTTTGTAGTAGCCGAACTCCTGCGGCAGATAGCCGATCCGGCGGCGCAGCGCCCGGTGTTCGCCGAGGCCTCCGGCGTGCTCGCCGAGCAGTTCCAGGGTGCCCTCGGCGGGGCGCAGCACGGTGGCCAGTGCCCGGATGAGGGTGGTCTTGCCGGCCCCGTTGGGTCCGAGCAGGCCGTGCACGCCGGTGCCGAGCGACAGGTCGAGTCCGTCGACGGCCATCCGTTTCCGACCCACCCTCACCTTCAGCCCCGTGGCCCGGATCTCCCAGGCGTAGGGCGTCGGCGCGAGGTCGGCCGCGGTCAGCGCGGACATCACGTGTGGTTCCTTCCCGTTGGTCATCGATGGGCTCCCAGCACGGAGTACGCGCCCCTGCGGGCGATCACGACACCGATGCCGAGCGTGAGGATCAGCCCCCAGACGGGCAGGCCGTCCGCCCGGAGGGCGAGGGGGGTGCGGCCGGTGGCCAGGGCGGGCGCCACGACCACGACGGCCCACACCGTGACCAGCGCGAGGGCGGCGCGGGTCACGCCGACGACCCCGCCGAGTGCCAGGGTCGTCGAGGTGAACGCCAGGCAGGGCAGCAGCCACTGGGCGGCCGTCACCCCCGTCGCCCATCCGCCCACGAACAGCGCGGGCACGACCAGGACGAGCACGGCCACGGTGCGCCGCAGCACCAGTGGCAGACCGGCCCTGGGCACGGAGGCCGTCAGCTCGTACGCCGGGTCCAGGCCGCGTGACCACGAGGCCGCGACGCCGAGCACGGGCAGGACGGGGGAGAGCAGCAGCACCAGCGACACCTCGCCGGGGCCGGAGCCGTCTCCCGTGCCGGGGTCGGCGAGGTCGAGCAGCAGCGCGAGCAGGGTGACGCTCATGACCATGGCCAGCCACGGCACCGTCGTGGGCGTCAGCCACGTCGCGAGCCGGGCCCACAGTCGTCGGCGGCGGGGCATCGTGGCGGTGGTGGCAAGCCGGGGTTCGAGATCGGCCCAGACGGTGCCGACCAGGGCGGTCACGGCGGGGGCGGTCACCGTGACGGCGGCCGACAGCCGGTCCCGGCAGCTCCGGCAGGCCTCCAAGTGGGCTTCCAGCGCCCACACCTCGTCGGCGGCGAGGTCCGTGTCGCCGCGCGCGTAACCGTCGATGAGCCGCGTCGAGGCGTGTTCCACGCTCATGCCAGGGCCTTCCGCATCTCGGTCCGGGCCCGACGGGCCCGGGTCTTGACCGTGCCCTCGGGCACGCCGAGCAGGACCGAGGTCTCCCGGACGGTCAGTCCGTCGAGCACCATGGCCTGCAGTACCGCTCTGAGTTCGGGTGCGAGGCGGCGCAGCGCGTCCCCGACGTCGCCGCAGACGGTCGCCGCGAGCGCCTCGTCCTCGGCGGCGGGCGCCACGGGGTGCGCGGCAGCGACGGGCGGGGGTTCCGCGTGGTGGGCCCTGCGCCGGAACGCGTCGACGAGCCGGCGGGCGGCGATCGTCCACAGCCAGCCGACCGCCGTCCCTCCGACGGCGGCCCCGGCGAACGCGCCCGCCGCGCGCCACACCGCCAGATACGTCTCCTGCATGACCTCGGCGACGATCTGCTCGTCGGCGCAGCGGCGCCGCAACCGGACCGCCAGCCACGGCGCGGTGCGCCGGTACAGCTCGTCGAACGCCGCGCGGTCGCCCTTGGCCACGAGCCGGACGAGGCGCTCCTCGTCCGGCTCGCCCGCTGCCTTCCTGAGTGATCTCACACCCCCTAGACGTGGGGTCCGCGCGACGGGTTTTCCGTTCCGCGTGATCCCCGTCACACCCTGCGGGTCACCGCGGGAAGCGGTACTTCAGGTGGGTGGCGAGCGGGGTGTGGACCACCCTGACCGTTTCGAGGTCGTGCCCTCGTACCTCCGGGTCGTCGAAGAGCCGCAGTCCCGCGCCGAGGAGCGCGGGCACGACGTGCAGCTGCAGTTCGTCGACGAGTCCCTCCCGGAGGTACTGCCGCACGGTGTAGGCGCCGCCCGCGATGTCGACGTTGCGGTCCCCCGCGGCGGCCCTGGCCCGGTCGAGGGCGCTGTGGACACCGTCGGTGACGAAGGTGAAGGTGGTGCCGCCCTCCTTGACCAGGGTGGGCCTCGGGCGGTGGGTCAGCACGAAGACGGGGGTGCGGAAGGGCGGGTTGTCGCCCCAGAACTCCTCGCCCAGGTCGTACATCGTCCGGCCCATGACCACCGCCCCGGTGGCGTCGAACCATTCGCGCATCAGTTCGGAGTCGCGGTTCTCCTCTCCGCCGGTCAGGCCCTGGCGCTCCCGCCAGCCAGCCAGGTTGTGGATCCACTCGAAGAGCGGCTCGGCGCCGTCGCCTCCCGGATTGTCGGGGGAGACGCCGGGGCCGGCGACGTAGCCGTCGAGGGAGATGGCCAAATCCGCAGTCACGGTCACAGTCACGGTGGGGTACTCCTGAAGTCTGGGTCGTTCTGTCTTCACTCTCACGTCGATCGGCGACCGCCGCCTTCGACATCGCCCGCCACATCCGTCGCCGCGACGGGCTCGGCACCGCTCGCACGGGGATGCGTTGGCGACAGAAGTGCAGAGATGGGACTATTTGTGCGTTTGTCGGGAACTCGCACCACGCAGCGGTCGTCGAAGGGCTCAGGCCCGGCGGGCGATCTCGGGTACGGATGAGGGAGAAGCCGTGACCGTTCGTGTAGGCGTAGAGGAAGAGTTTCATGTTCTGGACGCGGAGAACGGGCGGTTGGTCCCCGGGGCCGGCGCGGTTCTCGGCCGACTGCCCGGACCCGAGTTCAAGGCCGAGCTCCAGCGGTCCGCGGTCGAGTGGAACAGCCCCGTCCACTCCGCGCTCGACTCCCTGCACGACGATCTGCGCGGGGCACGGCGCCGGCTGGACGACGCGGCCACCGGGCTCGGGCTGGCCGTCGTCGCGGCCGGGACCGTACCGTTCGCGCGGGTGACACCCGGGGACGCGACCCCCGATTTCCGTTACCGGGCGCTGGTCGACGAGTACCGCAAGGTCGCCGACGAGCAGCTCGTGTGCAGCGCGCAGGTCCATGTCGACGTGCCCGACCGGGACACGGCCGTCCGGATCATGTGCGGTGTCTCCCCGTGGCTGCCCCCGCTGCTGGCCCTGTCCGCCAGCTCGCCGTTCTGGCTCGGCGCGGACACGGGCTACGCGAGCTGGCGCACGATGCTGTGGCAGCGCTGGCCCACCGCGGGGCCCGTCGGCTGCTTCGGCGGGGCCGCCGACTACGACGCGGCGGTCGAGGACCTGATCCGCTCCGGCGTGATCAAGGACCCGGGGATGGTCTACTACGACCTGCGGCCGAGCGAACACCAGCGGACCCTGGAGCTGCGCATCTGCGACGCCTGCCCGCGCGCCGAGACGGTCGTCCTCATAGCGGGCCTCTTCCGCGCCCTCGTCGAGGACGCCAAGGCAGGCCTGGAGCAGCCCGGCGCGGGCTGCGACGGCAGGCACGAATGGCTGAAGGCAGCGGTCTGGCGGGCCGCCCAGGCGGGTCTGGAGGGCACCCTCGTCGACCCGGTCACCCGCTTCGCAGCGCCCGCCCCCGAGGTGGTGCGCGCCATGGTCCGCAGGCTGCGCCCGGTCCTGGAGGCCCTCGGCGACTGGGACACCGTCCGCACCCTCACCGAGGAGGCCCTGGCCCGGGGCAGCGCGGCCCACCGGCTGCGCGAGGTCGCCGAGCAGGAGGGCATGCTCGCCTGCGTCCGGGCGGCGGTCGCCGAGACCCGGGGCGAGTACGGGCAGGGCACCGGTCCCGGAGCCGTCCGCCGGCCCGTGGCCGCGGCCGGCGGGGCCGGCCCCGCCGGGACCTCGGCGGCGTACTCGGTCGAGTCCGTCGGCAGCTGACATCCGAGCGGCGGCGCAAGAGGCAGGCACCGGCTCTCGCCCCCGCGACAGGTCACGGCGCGGAGATCCCGACGCGGCAGCGTCCTCCCCCGTGGTGCCGGTGCCACCGTGATCAAGGAGTGGCTCGCATGCCCAGCAAGACGGAGACGCACCCGAAACGCACCGGCTCGTGCTCGATCGAGGCTTCGCCTCCGGGACCGGCCGACGCAGACCCCCTGCGAGGAGGTGCGGTCTGATGTGCGGTCTCAGCGGAGAGATCCGCTTCGACGGCGGACGGCCCGACCTGGCCGCCGTCGAGCGCATCACCGACCGACTCGCTCCCCGTGGCCCGGACGGCAGGGGCCTGTGGTCGCAGAACGCCGTCGCCCTGGGGCACCGCAGGCTGAAGATCATCGACCTGTCCGAGTGCGGGGCCCAGCCGATGACGGACCCCGCGGGCCGGATCGCCGGAGTTTTCAACGGCTGCGTCTACAACTACAAGGAGTTGCGTGAGGAACTGCGCGGCCTCGGCCACCGCTTCTTCTCCGGCTCCGACACCGAGGTGGTGCTCAAGGCCTACCAGCAGTGGGGCACCTCCTGCGTCGACCACTTCTTCGGCATGTTCGCCTTCGCCATCGCCGAACAGGACACCGGCCGCCTGGTGCTGGCCCGTGACCGGCTGGGCATCAAGCCGCTGTACCTGGCCCAGGCGCCGGGGCGGCTGCGGTTCGCCTCCTCGCTGCCCGCGCTCCTGGCGGGCGGCGGCGTCGACACCTCGCTCGACCCGGTCGCGCTGCACCAGTACCTGAGCTGGCACGCCACGGTCGCCGCACCGCACACCGTGCTCGCGGGCGTGCGCAAGCTCCCCGCGGCCACCGTGCGGGTGGTGGAGCCGGACGGCAGCCACCGCGACATCCGCTACTGGCAGCCGTCGTACACCCGCAGGCCCGAGGACGCGGGCATGGACGCGGACGACTGGCGGGACGCGGTGCTCGACGCGCTGCGCACCGCCGTACGCCGCCGCATGGTCGCCGACGTGCCCGTGGGCGTCCTGCTGTCGGGCGGCCTCGACTCCAGCCTGATCGTGGCGCTGCTGGCCGACGAGGGGCAGCGCGATCTCGCCACGTTCAGCGTGGGCTTCGAGTCCGAGGGCGGCGAGGAGGGCGACGAGTTCCCCTACTCGGACCTGGTCGCCCGGCGTTTCGGCACCGACCACCACCAGCTGATGGTGCCCTCGGACCGCGTGTCGACGGCCCTGGACGCGGCGATCGGGGCGATGAGCGAGCCGATGGTCAGCCATGACGTGGTGGCCTTCCACCTGCTCGCCGAACAGGTCGCGAAGGAGGTCAAGGTCGTACAGAGCGGCCAGGGCGCCGACGAGGTCTTCGCCGGCTACCACTGGTACCCGGACATCGCCGTCGCACCGAGGAAGCGGGCGGCCGAGGCGTACGCCGAGACGTACTTCGACCGGCCGCACGCCGACCTCGCCGGAATGCTGCGACCACGCTTCCTGCCCGACCACGACGTGTCCGACCGCTTCGTACGGGAGCACATGGCCCGCCCGGGCGCCGAGACCGCGCTCGACGCGGCGCTGCGGCTCGACGCCGAGGTGATGCTCGTCGACGACCCGGTCAAGCGCGTCGACAACATGACCATGGACTGGGGCCTGGAGGCCCGGACCCCGTTCCTCGACCACGAGCTGGTGGAACTGGCCGCCGCCTGCCCGCCGGAGCTCAAGCTCGCCGACGGCGGCAAGGGGATCCTCAAGGCCGCGGGCCGGCGGGTCCTGCCCGCCGAGGTCGTCGACCGGCCGAAGGGGTACTTCCCGGTCCCCGCCGTCAAGCACATGGCGGGCCCCGTACTGGGCAGGGTCCGTGAGGCGCTGTCCGCGCCCGAGGCCAGGTCGCGCGGCGTCTTCCGGGGCGACTACGTGGCCCGGCTGCTGGCGGCCCCGGACGAACACCGCGCCAGGCGTGGGGCGAACGAGCTGTGGCAGGTAGCTTTGCTGGAGATATGGCTGCAAACGCACGGAATCAGGTGACCGGGGCGCACCCCCGCACGGGCTCCCCCCACCCCTCCCCCGTCGGCGAGGAACTCGTCGACGGGGTGCCGTGGCGCCCGGAGGAGCACGGTCGCACCGCCCCGTCGGCCCCCGGGGCCGACGGCCGCACCCGTAGGTTCACCGTCCCGACGCCGGCGGCCGCCACGGCCCCGGTGCCGGTCCCGCTGCCCGACACCGCCGCGCCGCTGGACACGCCACAGCCGTTGCGGTCGCACGGCTGCTGGTACCCGTCCGTGGACCCGAGCGGCCGGTACGTCGCGTTCATCTGCGACCGGGGCGGGGTGCCCCAGCTGTGGACCGGGCCGGTCGGCGGGGACGAGGTGCATCTGCTGGACTCCGAACCCCACCCGGTCAAGGAGGTGGCCTGGTCGCCCGACGGCCGCTGGATCGCCTACACCACCGCCCCCGGCGGCGGCGAGCACACCAGGGTGCTGTGCGTACGGCCCGACGGCACCGGGCGACGCATCCTCGCCGGTGCCGAACCGGGCAGCTCGGCCCACCTGGGCTGCTGGCAGCACGACGGTACGGCCGTCGCCGTCACCGTCGCCGAACCGGTCCGCACGCCCGGTGGCGCCGACGGGGAGGAAGGGGCCGCTCCCACGGGGCCCGGCCTCGCCGATCCGGACACCTACACCGCCCCCCGCCCGGCGGGCTGGGCCACCCGCGACGGCCGGGCCGTGCTGCTGGGCGGCCCGCACCACGGCGACGCCGGTCCCGGGGCCGGCCGCGAGACGGAGGGCCCCGAGGCCCACGGCACGGGGACGCCCGGCGCACGGGAGGAGGACGGCGAGACGGCCCGGGAGAGGACGTCCGGCGGAGGGCTGGCCGCCTATCTGGTCGACCCCCTGGGCGTGGCGGCGCCCACCCTGGTCGCGGTGGAACGCGGCGCCGCGACCCTGCGCGTGTGCGACCTCAGCAGGGACGGACGGCTGGCACTCGTGCGCCGGGGACCGCGCGGCCGTCGTGAGGCCCTTGTCGTACGGACCGGCGACCTGCGGACCGTCTTCGCCCTGCACGTCGCCGACGGCGACCCGTGGATCGGCCGGTTCTCCCCGGACGGTACGACGCTGTGGCTGCGCAGCGACGCGGCACGGGAGTTCGCCGCGCTGTTCGCGGTCCGCCTCGACGCCGAGGGCGCGTCGCTGGGGCTGACCGTCGCCGCCGAGCGCGCGGACTGCGGGCTGGAGCTGCTGGCGCTCGGCCACGACGGGTACACCGCCGCCCTGGCCTGGAACGTACGCGGCGCAACCGAGCTGGAGGTCACCTCGGTGTCCCCGACGTCCGCCGGGGAGGCCCGGGTCGGGCCGTCGCGGACGGTGTCCCTGCCGCACGAGGTGGTGACGCGTATCCCGCGGGTCGACGGCCGGGCGGGACTGGTGCTGGCCCTGTCCGGCTCGCAGCGCCGCCCCGGGGTGTGGTGGTTCCCCGAGGGCACCGCGCGGCGGACCGCGTGGTCGTCGCGGGACGAGGACGCCGTCCCGCCCGGTCGGCCGCCGGTGCGTCCCGTGCCGCTGCGGCCCGTCGCGCGGGACGGACTGCCGCTGAGCGGCTGGTACTACCGGGCTCCGGACCGGGGCGCCGGTGAGCCCGCGCCCTGTGTGATCCATCTGCACGGCGGGCCGGAGGAGCAGGAACGCCCGGTGTTCAACCCGCTCTACCACGAGCTGCTGGGCCGGGGGCTCGACGTCTTCGCCCCGGATGTGCGCGGCTCGTCGGGGCACGGCCGCTCCTTCGTCGACGCCGACCTCGGCACGGGCCGGTTCGCCGCGATCGAGGACGTCGCCGCCTGCGCGGCCCATGTCGTCGTCGCCGGTCTCGCCGATCCACGGCGGCTGGCCGTCATGGGACGCTCCTACGGCGGCTATCTGGTGATGGCCTCCCTCGTGTGGCACCCGGACCTCTTCCGCACCGGCGTCGCGGCCTGCGGCATGTCCGACTTCGCGACCTTCTACGCCGGTACCGAGCCGTGGATCGCGGAGTCGGCCGCGCACAAGTACGGCCACCCGGAACACGACCGCGAACTGCTGCACGCGCTGTCCCCGATGACCCGCGTGGACGCCCTGCGCGTCCCCGTCCTCACGGTCCACGGCGAGCACGACACCAATGTGCCGCTCGGCGAGTCCGAGCAGTTCGTCCGCGCGGCCCGGGAACGCGGGCTGCGGGCCGAACTGCTGCTGCTGCGCGACGAGGGCCACGACTTCCTGCGCGCGGACAGCCGCAGGCTCTTCCGCCGGACCGCCGCCGACTGGCTCCAGCGCCACATCGCCGAGTAGGGCCGCCGGCGCCCCTCCCGGTCAGGGCAGACGGCGAACGGCGAGGAGGAGCGGCGCGGGAGGCGGCGGGTGACGCTGGCCCAAGTGGGCTCCCACGTGATCGGCAAGCAGCTGATCGACCGGCGCAGGCCGCCGAAGGAGTGGTTCCCGCAGGCCGAGGTCGACGACCGCCCCGCGTCCTCTCCTCGTCCCTCCCTCCGGCCACACGGCCGCCGTCGCGCCCTCTTGGCCTGGGGCTGGCGCCGCGAGTGCGGTCCCCACCGTGCTCGTGGCCGTCGAGCGTGTGCGCCCCAGGCCATCACCGTGGCCGCCGCGGACCAGAGCTTGGCGCTCTCGGCCGTCTCCTCCACCGCCCACAGCGGCTTGCCCACACGCGGGGGCCGACCCGTGCATGCGTTCGTTCATTCCTCCGGCAGGTCCACCGGGGGCAGCCGGTCGTCGGGGACCACGTGCATCGCCGCCTCCTCGGCGCCCGCCGCGCCGCCGTCGATGCCCTCGTCCTCGGCGACCAGTTCCTTGGTGGTGTCCGTCCGGACGCCCTCGTCGGGTGCGACGAGACGGCCGGCGCGGTCCGATCCGGCCTCCGGGTCGACGGGCTCGCCCTCGCCGCCCGGGAGGTCGCCGATGCCGTCCCCTGCCGGGACCTCCACGTCGGGCTCCTCCTGCCGCAGTCTGTCGTCCAGGGACTCGCCCTCGTGCTGCTCGGCCGCCGTGGTGCCGCTCTTGGTGACGCCCAGCGGCCTCTCCGGCGGCGAATAACCCTCGTCCAGCATGTCGTCGTACGTGCGTTCGTCGAGCGCGTCCTGGAGATCCAGCGGAGAGGCGTCCTCCTGCTCCTCATTGCCACCGGTGGGCTGGTAGGCGTCGTCCGCCAGGTTCTCGTCGCTCATGATCGCCTCCGGGGGTTGGTCGGCCGGTTCGTGTCTCCGTGCGGAGTACCGAGTTCCGCGGGGTGTAACACCTCTGTGCCGTGATCGCCCCCGCGTCGCGCCGGCCCGGCAGGTGCTCGGCGGCCCGTGGGGCACGCGCTTCGACCGCCCGCGCGGGGCGGGCTCCGGCCATCCGTGCGGTGCCCGTGCCGCCCGCGTTACCGGCCGACCCGGGCGGGCACTCGGGTCGGCATGAATCCCAGTCCTCGCACTCCCCTGGTCGACAGTTCGCTCGCGGCCCTGGTCAAGGGGTACACCTGGCTGCCCGAGCGCCGGCGCCGCAGCACCGGTCCCCTGGTCCGCACCCGCCTGATGGGACAGCACACCGTCGCCCTGTGGGGCCCGGAGGCCGTGCGGTTCTTCTACGACGAGCGGCACGTGGAACGGGCGAGCGCGTTGCCCGGCCCGGTGCTGAGCACCCTGTTCGGCCACGGGGCCGTGCACACCCTGGACGGTCCGGCCCATCGCGTGCGCAAGGAGCTGTTCCTTTCGCTGCTCACCGGCCCGCAGGCGGTCGCGGGCCTGGTGGAGCGGGTCGCCGAGGCCTGGGACGCGGCCGTGGACTCGTGGCCCGGCCGGCGCTCGGTCGTGCTGTTCGACGAGGCGAGCCGGGTGCTCGCGCTGGGCGTCTGCCGATGGGCCGGCATCCCCCTGGTCGAGCCCGCCGCCGCGGAAACGGCCCGGGACATGGTCGCCATGGTCGACGGTTTCGCCACACCGGGGCCCCGGCACTGGCGGGCCCGCCGGGCGCGCAGTCGTAGCGAGGCCTGGCTGGCGGGTCTGGTGCGGGACGTCCGGGAGGGCGCCGCCACCGCGCCGGCCGGGTCGCCGCTGGACGTGGTGGTCCGGCACCTGGACGCCGACGGTCTGCCGCTCGACCCGCACACGGCCGCGGTGGAACTCCTCAACATCGTCCGCCCCACCGTCGCGGTGTGCTGGTTCGTCACCTACGCCGGTCACGCGCTGCGGCTGCGGCCCGACGTCCGGGAGCGGCTGGCCGAGGACGACCCCGAGTACGCCGTGGCGTTCGCCCACGAGCTGCGGCGCTTCTACCCGTTCGCGCCCTTCGTCGGCGGGCTGGCCGTCACCGACCTGGAGTGGCGCGGCGAGCCGATCCCGGCGGGCGCCATGGTCCTGCTCGACCTGTACGGGCAGAACCACGACCCCGAGCTGTGGGACCTGCCGTACACCTTCGAACCACAGCGCTTCCTGGAGCGGCCGCCCCGCCGCGACGACCTGGTGCCGCAGGGCGGCGGCGACCGCGCCGCCGGTCATCGCTGCCCCGGCGAGGACGTCACCGTGGCGCTGCTGCGGGCCCTGGGGCCGCGGCTGGCCCGGCTCACGTACGACGTGCCCGCCCAGGACCTGCGGATCCCGCTGACGCGGATGCCGGCGCGCGTACGCAGCGGTTTCGTCATGGAATCGGTCCGGGTCCCGACGCGGGTGCACGCGTCCGGGTAGGACACGACGGACCGCGCTTCCCAGACCCACCCCAGGCGCGGCTACGGGCGGGTGCCTGCGCCCGTAGCCTCGCTCCCGGTGGCTTCGGCGCCCCTCCAGCGGCGCCGGTGCCTCCGCACCCGCGCACCCGTCCGGCGGCCCGGCGTCGACCTGACGCCTCCGACATCTACGGCGGCTCCGACGCCCCGCGTGCCTCCGGCGGCTTCGATGCCGCTCCAGCGGCTTTGGGTGCTCCCGGTGGCTTCGATGCGCCTCTTCAGCGGCGCCGGTGGCCCCGGCGGCCTCGATGGTCCCCCACGGCTCCCGCGCCCCGGGGACGACGGTGCGCCTCCAGCGGCCCCGGTGCCCCCGGCGGCTTCGACACCCCTCCAACGGCTGCCGTGCCCCCGGCGGCCTCGGTGGCCCCCAGGGGCTTGGTCGGTTCCCCGGGGCTTCGGTGGTGGTCGCCGGGGGCTTCGGATCAGGCCGTGGTCAGTTCGCGGCCGATTTTGCGTCCTGCGGCGGCCACGCCCGCGCCCACCACCGCGACGACGGCCGTCCGGCGCAGCGCCGTGCGGCGTCGGCCGCCCCAGCCGCCGTGCACGGCTCCCTCGCCGGGAGCGGGTACGTGCAGCGCTCCATGCGTGGCCGGCGCCGTCTCGTCGTGGGACAGATGGGTCCTGTCGGTCTGCCGGGCCATCGCCCGCTCCGCCAGGGCCGGGTTCTTGCGCGCCCTGCGCACCAGAGCCCGCCCGGCGGGGCCGACCACCACTTCACGGTGCGGGTGACGGACCAGGTCGACGACGGCCTTGGCGACCCGCTCGGGGCTGTAGACGGGCGGCATCGCGACCACCTTGCGCCCGGTGTAGTTGGCCGACTGCTCGAAGTGCGGCGTGTCGATGGT
The DNA here is from genome assembly GCF_036322545.1 of Streptomyces sp. SP18BB07. Taxonomy (NCBI): domain Bacteria; kingdom Bacillati; phylum Actinomycetota; class Actinomycetes; order Kitasatosporales; family Streptomycetaceae; genus Streptomyces; species Streptomyces sp. SP18BB07. The sequence goes on along the minus strand of NZ_JAQYWT010000360.1, from coordinate 133,311 downwards.
CGCGGGCATCACCGTGCACACCCGGACCCCCTTCACCCCTTCCACCCGCAGCTGCTGCCGCAGACTCGACCCGAAGCCCTGGACGGCGTGCTTGGACATGCTGTACGGGTGGCTGTAGGGCTGGGCCACGGCTCCCACGATCGAGGAGATGTTGACCAGCGTGCCCCGCCCCTGCGCCCGCATCACCGGCAGAGCCGCGCGCGCCCCGTGCACATAGCCCATCACGTTCACGTCCAGGACCCGGCGGAAGTCCTCCAGCGGTACGTCCTCGAACCGGCCGAAGGCGTTGACGGCGGCGTTGTTGACCCAGACGTCGATCCGGCCGAACTCCCGCACCGCGCGCCTCGCCAGGTCGTCGACCGCCGTGGCGTCCGTCATGTCGGTCGGCACGACCAGTGTCCGCGCCCCGCGGTGCCTCTCGCACTCCTGAGCGGTCGCCTCCAGCGCTTCCTCGCGACGGGCGGCCAGCACCACCGCGCAGCCCTTGCGTGCGAATGCCTCGGCGGTGGCCCTGCCGATCCCGCTGGACGCTCCTGTCACCACCACGACGTGTTCCCGCAGTCGCATCGCGTACCTCCTCAGGTCCGACGTCCCGGACGTGTCAGGTCCGGCTCCGCGCCCCGAGTACCCGAAACGGCCGGTTCACCTCGCCGACGGAGCTCGCCGACGGAGTACGACCCTCCGGTAGGCACCGCACACCACCCCGTTCCGGGGATGGCGCCGGAGCGGCCGTGCGGTGAGGATGCTCCCTCGCACCACGCATCCGCAGTGGGTCGAAGGGGGCTTTCCGATGGGTTCGCACGCGGCACCGAAACGTCGTGGACGCGCACTGTGGCCCTCCCTGTGTCTCCTGCCGCTGGTGGCGCTCGTAGGCGTCCCCCGTGCCGAGGGAGCACCGGTGTCGGCCGACGCCTGCCGTGTCGCGGGCACCGCGTTGCCCCGGGGCGACTGCGGGCCGTTCTGGCAGGTCCTGGCGGAGGACTTCGACGGCGACCGGGTGCCGCTGGGCGGGTTCAGCGACTGCGAGCACCGGGTCGACACCTCCGCCGCCCACTGCGGGGGCCTGCGCGGCGCATACCGCGACAACTGGTGGGCGTATCCCACGGGTTGGCGCGACACGGCCAAGGACCGGGGCCGGGACGTCGTCGGTGTCTACCACCCGGAGGACACCGTGAGCGTGGGCCCTGCGGAGAACGGCGACGGCCGGATGTTCATCCGGATGTGGCGGCCCGCCGACGGGGGTCCCGTGCATGCTGCCGCGGTGGTACCCCGTGCGGTCATGCAGATGAAGTACGGCAAGTACAGCGCCCGTATCAAGGTGACGAAGCTCGCCCCGGGATACAAGTCGGCCTGGCTGCACTACGGCGGGGGCTGCGAGATGGACCATCCCGAGGGTGAGTGGACCGGCGACCTCACCGCCTTCCACCATCCCTGCGGTGGTGGTGAACAGGGCTACTTCCCCGGGAGCGACGACTGGACGCGGTGGCACACCGTGTCGACGGAGTGGACGCCCGGCCATGTGCGGTTCTTCGTGGACGGACGGCTGGTGGGGCACGACACCCGGAACGTGCCGGACCGGCCGCTGTCGTGGGTGCTGCAGAACGAGAGCGCCCTGGAGGGGCCGGGCGCGGCCCCGGGCAGCAGCGCCCAGCTCGACATCACCTGGGTCGCGGCCTACGCGTACGGGTGGAAGTGACCGTCCCGTCCCGGCCGGGCGGCGCTTGCCCGGGGCGCGCGCCCGGCGCACGCTGGTCGTATGGCTGCGCACGAAGGCCCCGGCCCCACACTCATCACCTCCGTGCAGCGGGCCTTCCGCCTGCTGGAGGCGGTGAGCGCGCACGAGAACGGCGCGCCCGCGAAACAGCTGGCGCGGGAGACCGGGCTGCCGCTGGCCACCGCCTACCACCTGCTGCGGACCCTCGTCCACGACGGCTACCTGCGGAAACTGGCCGACGGCGGGTTCGTCCTGGGCGACAAGGTGACGGCCCTGCACACCACCGGCAGGGGTCAGGCACTGCTCAGCCGGGTCCGGCCGACGCTCGCCGCACTGCGGGACGAGCTGACCACCGCCGCTTACCTCACCTTCTACGAGGACGGTGAGATCAGGGTCGCCGAGATCGTGGACAGCGCCCGGGCGCCCCGGGTGGACCTCTGGGTGGGGTTCGAGGACGCCGGGCACGCCACCGCGCTGGGCAAGTCGGTGCTGCGCGAACTGGACGAGGAGTCCCGCAAGGACTACCTCTCCCGGCACCATCTCGCCGACCTCACTCCCCGGACCATCACCGACGCCCCGGAACTGCTCCGCCGGCTGGACGACTCCCCCATCGCACCGGCCGTCACGGACCTGGAGGAGTACGCCCTCGGCACGGTCTGTGTCGCGGTCCCCGTCTACAGCGGCGACACCCTCGGCTCGCTCGGCGTCTCGCTGCGGGCGGACCGCCTCTCCCGTCTCGACGAGGTCCGGGCCCGGCTGCTCCCGACCGCGAGCCGGGTGACCAGGGGCCTGTCGCTCACTATCTGAAAATCGTCTCCTTGTGGTGCCCGAGCCGATCCTCTTTCCTGGACCAAACGGACAATTCCGGAGTGCATGCTCCACGGACAGGTGAGGACTGCGGGCGAAACATGAGTCACACCCGAGAGCTCGGTGCCGACCGCGGTCCGATCGGGCCGCCCCGGACACGACCGGCCGCCCCGGGCGCGTCGCCCCGGAACCGGGCCGCCGCGCAGCTGGCCTCCGGGACGCCCGTACTGCCCGTGCTGATCGTCTCCGTCATCGTGGTCGTCGGTCTGTTCGGCGGGACCGGGCTGACGTGGCTGCCGCTGCTCGCCGTCGGGCCCGCGCTGGCCGCCACCACCAGCGGGCCGGGCGGCGTCCTCTGTGTCGGGCTGCTGGCCGGCGTGCTGGGCACACTGCTCGGCGTCCGGGAAGGGGCTCCGGGCCGTGAGCTGGCCGCCGTGCTGTCCGCGCTGGCGGCCGTCACCCTGGCGAGCGGCCTGGCCGGCGCGTTGCGGGGGCGGCGCGAGCGGGTCCTCGACGCCGTCCGCTCGGTCGCCGAGGCCGCCCAGCACGCGCTTCTGCAACCGGTGCCGGCGGTCGTCGGCCCGTTCCAGGTGGCCGTCCGGTACAGCGCGGCCGCCGCGGAGGCCCGTATCGGCGGGGATCTGTACGCGCTCGTACCCACCCCCTACGGGGTACGGCTGATCGTGGGTGATGTGCGTGGCAAGGGGTTGCCCGCGGTGGGGGTCGCCGCTCTGGTGGTCGGGGTGTTCCGCGAGGCGGCGTACGAGGAGCCCGACCTGCTCGCCGTCGTCGACCGGATCGAGCGGAGCCTGGCCCGCAACCTCCGCTGCGACGACTTCGTCACCGCCGTGGTCGCCGGGCACTCCGAGCCGGATCGGCTGGAGCTGGTCAACTGCGGGCACGCGCCGCCGCTGCTGGTGCGTGGCGACGGCGTGGTGCCCGTCGAGCCGGCCCTTCCGGCGCCGCCTCTCGGGTTGCGTGCCCTCACGGGCGAGACCCCCGCGCTCCAGACGCTGCCCTTCGCCGACGGCGACCAGCTGCTGCTCTACACCGACGGGGTCACGGAGGCCCGGGACCGCGACCGCGAGTTCTATCCGCTCACGGAGCGCCTGGCACACCACCTGTCCGAGGAGCCGTCCCACACACTCACGGCCCTGCACGACGAACTCCTCAAACACGTAGGCGGCCGCCTCCACGACGACGCGGCCCTACTCCTCCTCCGCAAACCACCCTCACCGACCACAACGACTCCGGAGGCCCCGGCCACTCCGGCGGCCCCGGCAGCTCCGGCAGCTCCGCCAGCTCCGGCAGCTCCGGCAGTCACGATGGACCCCGGCGCTCGATCGCGGCGGCCCTGACTTCGACTCTCGGGGGCTTGGGCAACGTCTCTGCAGGGTGTTGTGGCCGTGGCGCCACGGACCGGCCCAGGTCCACCGGTCCGTGGGCTTCCGGCCTCGGGCACCGCCTCCAACCCGACCCTCGAAGCCCTCGCCCCGCCCCCTCCACGACGCGCCCCGCCCACGCGCCGCCCTTTCCGCCCCGCCCCGTCAGCGTGTTGGCGGTGCGAAGTCGTACACGGTGAAGTCGTCGACCGGGCGGTAACCGAGGCGGACGTAGAGCGCGTTGCTCGTGGTGTTGTCGAGGTTGGTGAACAGCAGCACCTGCTGGGCGCCCGCGGCCGACGCGGCACGGCTCACCTCGGCGGTCACGGCCCCCGCGTACCCGCGCCCCCGCAGGCGGGCCGGGGTGTAGACGGCCGCCACCCGCACCTGACCGGCGATCACCGGGGTCACCGCGGCCATGGAGACGGGAACACCGTCCGGGGTCTCCCAGAGGGTGACACGTCCTTCGGCGAAGCGGGCGGCCGCCGCTCCGGACGGCGCCTCTCCGACGGCGGCGGCGAACTCGTCGTACCAACGGACGAGTCGCTCGCGGTCCCGCGGGCCGGCCAGACGCGCGGCGAGGGCGTCCGCCTCCCCGGGGGTGAGAGGCGTGAGGTTGAGCCGGTGGGGCGGGGTGCGGAAGAACGTGGCGCGGACCTCGCCCGCACGCTCCAGCCGACCGAGAACGGGGGCCTCGGCACCGTAGGCGTCCGCCCCGAACGTACGCAGTGTCTCGGTGACCGTGAGCTGCACGGTGTGCGGGGCGGGACGCGAGCGCAGGAAGTCCCCGGCTCGGGCGAGGAAGTCGTCGACGTCGCCGGTGACATGCCAGTGGCCGTTCTCGTCGGTGCCGCGCGGACCGTTCGGGGCCGTCATTCGTGGTGCGTCGTGGTCCGGTACGCCTGGTGGCGCACATCGGGGTCGGCATGGCGCCGCAGCAGCCGCAGCAGGGCGCGCCGCTCCTCGGTCCAGCCGAGGGACTGCCCCGCCCCCCGCACCAGGCCGACCGCCAGGAGGCCGGTCGCGGTGCCACCGTCGCGGGCGAAACCGTCGGCGGCGGTCATCAGGGCCTCGGCGCACCCCGGAGCGCGGTGCGCCGACGTCCGCAGCCGGTCGGAGGTCTGCACCGCGACACTCACCCCGACGTCCTCGAACGCCGCCGCCAGGTCCCGCAGCCGCCCGAGCAGTTCGGTCGGTTCCACGGCGAGGTCGACCAACTGGCCCAGCAGCTCGGCGTGTTCCGCCGCGAGCAGCGGTTCGCCCGCCAGTTGCGCGGCGACCGCCTCCAGCAACTCGGTGCGGACGTCCGCGGCGTAGGCGAACGACGTCAGGGGCCGCAGCCTCTGCAAGGCAGGCACGTCACGGCTCTCCAGCGCGTCGCAGCCGCCCTCCGGCGTGTGCGTCGCGGCCAGTAGTTCGGCCACCGCGCTGTGGAAGACGCTGCCGGGCGCGGCGCCGCCCACGGGGTGCGGCAGTTCGGAGACGGCCAGATCACGCAGCGCCCAAGCGGCGAAGCTCCAGCGCGTCCGGTCGCCGAGGTCGCTGACCGTCCGGGAGATGCGGTGGGCGATCTCGGGCGAGTAGCGGCACCACACCGCCATCGCACGCAGCACGGCGTGGCCGCCGTAGCCCTCCGAGAGCGCGAGGGCCCTGTCGTACGCCGCGAAGACGGCGGCGGCGTACGCCCGGCGGTGCGTCTCGGCCAACTCCCAGGGGGTGACGGCCAGGAGAGCTTCGTGCACGGGGGCGGTGTCGTCGCGTGCCGCGTCCTCGAGCAGGGCCCGGGCCTCCGGCTCGTCGAGCAGCGGGGGCAGCGCCCGGACGACGGCGGCCCGCACGTCTGGGTGGCCGTCGGGGGCGTGGTAGGTGCGCGCCAGCAGGGGTGCCGCGCTCCGGGGCGGCAGGAAGTGGGCGGTGAGCCGTACGGCCTCCTTGCGGGAGGTGACCTTCGCGGGCCGTTCCCCGGTGAGCAACGGGCCCAGGGCGTGGGCGAGTCGGGACGGGGCGGTGTGGCGGGCGGCGCGTGCCGCCGCGTACACGGCGACCCCGGCCCGGTCGCCGTCGGCCTGGTCGAGCAGCGTCGGCAGGGCGTCGTGGGGCCGGTCGGTTCGGGGCAGGGCGCCGAGCGCGGCCTCGGCGACGACCACGTCCGGGTCGTCCGTGTGCGCGAGCGCCAGGGCCCGCCCGAACTCGGGCACCGGGGCGGCGGCCCGGATCAGCACGGCCCTTTCGTCGAGCGGGAGCGTACGGTCCGCGATCGCCCGTGCGGCCAGCCGGACCGCCGCCCGCTGCTGGCGTGGCAGCCAGCGGTCGCTGTCGCCGAGGTCCGGCAGCGGGCGCCGGGCGCCCTCCACCAGGAAGCGGCCGTGGGGCGGGGTCTCGGCCAGCAGGGTGTCCAGCAGGTCCGTGCGCCGCCGGGACAGTATGTGCCGTACGGGAGGGAGGGCGACGGCCGACGGTTCGCGGGCGACGATGCGGGCGGCCCGTTCGTCGCGGGTCGCCGGTGCGGCCAGCCACAGCCGGGCCGCCGCGTCGACGGTCTCGTCGTCACCGCGTTCCACGGCTGTGGCCAGCCGGTCCTGGAGTTCGGGCAGCCGCCGGGCGCGCGGTCCCAGCGCGGCGGCCAGCCCCAACAGCAGCCGGAAGTCGGCCCGCCCGGCCCCGGCGTCGAGCCAGGGCCGCAGGGCGCCGAGGACCTCGTGCTCCTGCCCCCTGCGCAACTCCCGGTGCAGCTCCCCGAAGTCGGGCACCCCGACCCGCTCGGCGATCCGCACCAACACCCGCAGTGCCCACTCCCCCAGCCCGACTCCGCCGGCCCCATCCCCGGTCGCGGCCTCACCCCCCGTCGCGTGCTCGACGAGCAGGCGTACGGCCAGGGTGCGCAGGGCCGTCAGGGTGTCGGGCGACGTGTCCCGTGCCTCCAGCGCGCCCGTGGCGATCGTGTCGAGCAGCGGGGCGTCGTCCGGGGCGAAGACGCGCGGGGGTGTCGCGGCGAGGGCGCCGAGCGCCGCGGCGCGGACGGGGTCCCGATCGTTGCGCAGCCGTCGTCCCGCCGTCGTCAGCAGCTCGTTGATCGCCGCGCGGCCGCCGTCCCGGGCGGCGCAGGCCACGAACAGCGGCCAGGCGGCGGCCCGGTCGTCGGCGTCGGACCGCCCGATCGCGGCCAGCAGGGCGGGGCGTGCCTCGTCGAGCGGACCGTGGGCGAGGGTGTCCAGGTCGTCCCACCAGTAGTTGGTGCCGTCGAACGCGGCCACGGCGCGCCGCACCTCCGCCCAGCGACGCTCGCGCGGCAGCAGTTCGAGGACGGCCTCCGCGGCGTCGCCGCCGACGGCGTGGACGAACGCGGGGCGTCGGCCCGGAGCCATGGCTCCGACCAAGGCGCCGAAGTGCGGGCCGCGCCGCCGCCAGTGCCGGCCCAGCGCGATCAGTGACGCGGGCTCGGCCCGCACCAGCGCGCGCAGCACTCCGGGGGGCGGCACCGGCTCGTGGCGCTGCCGCTCGCGGTCGGGGGAGGTGATCCAGCGGATGACGCGTTCGACATCGGCGGTGGCCAAGGGCGTGAGCCCCCGGCTCAGGGCGGGCGGCAGGCTGCCGGGGCCGTGCCGCTCCAGCAGGGTCAGCACTCGTTCGGGGCGCAGGGGCGCGAGCGCCGCGACCGTGGTGGCGTGCACCCGCCACCAGTCGTCCCGCTGTTCCCCGCCCGCCCGGTCGGCCAGGGTCCGCTCGGCGTGGTCGAGCACCGGGTCGGGGTGCCGGGACGCGAGCCGGGTCCAGCCGTCGACGGCGTGTGCGAGTCCGGGCAACTCCCGTGCCACGAACGGGGTGGAGCAGGCCGGCAGCAGCCGCGCGGCCTCGGCGTCGCCCCACTCGGCGCGCAGCCGGACCACCATCCGCTCGGCGAGTGCGGTGCGGCCTCCGGCGGCGAGCAGACGGGCCAGCCGCTGTCGCCGCACGGCCGGTGCGTCGTCGTAGGCCGCCTCGACCGCCCGGTCCGGTACGGGCAGGTCGCGTGCGGCGCGCCGCGCGTACCCGGCGACCACCGGGTCCGGGTCGGCCAGTCGCTCCGCGAGGAACTCCACGTCCCGTCCGACGAGGGCCGCCAGCGCCGCGAGCCGCCGTTCGTAGGGTCCGCGGCCGTCCAGGTCGGTCAGGAGCGGGGCGAGGGTCCCCGCGTCCGCGAGCCCGCGGGCGGTCCGTGCCGTGAGGGTGAGGCGGGCGGGGAACGGCAACGGTGCGAGGGCGGACAGCAGTTGCTCCGCGGTGGTCGACATGGCGCCGATTGTGCCCGGCACGATCCGTCCGTGCGATCGATTAAGCACGGCGGGGACGGGTCGGCGCGCACCCTCGGGCGACGGCCTCGTGGACTACCGTCTGCTTCGTATCAGCAGGTGGAGAAAGTACGGCGTGCCGATCACGGCGGTCATCAGCCCGGCGCCGAGCTGGGCGGGGGCGATCACCGTACGGCCGAGGAGGTCCGCCGCGCAGACGAGCGTGGCCCCGAGGAGCACGGCGACCGGGACCACCCGTACATGCCGTCGGCCCACGAGCGCCCGCGCCGCGTGCGGTGCGACGAGGCCCACGAAACCGATGGTGCCGGCGGAGGCGACGGCGGTCGCACTGAGCAGGACGGCCACCACCAGGAACCCGAGCCTGGCCCGGGACAGTCGCAGGCCGAGCAGGCGCGGGGTGTGCTCGTCCAGGGAGACGAGGTCCAGTTCGGTGCGGCGGGCGACCGCGACGACGAGCCCCACGGCCACCACGCACGCGACGGGCAGCACGTCCGGCATGGTCCGGCCGTACGTCGAACCGGACAGCCAGGTCAGCGCCTTGGTGGCGTTGAACGGGTCGGTGAGCACGATGAGAAGACTGATCAGTGCCGTGGTCGCGGCGGCCACACCGATGCCGACGAGGACCAGCCGGTTCTGCTGGTAGCCGCCCCGGGCGGCGAGCCCGAAGACGACCACCGAAGCAAGAGCGGCACCCACGAACGCGGCGCCCGCGACGCCCCAGCCCCCGACGACGGGCACGGTGGTGACGAGCAGTACGGCGCCCAGCGCGGCACCGCCGGAGACACCCAGGATCGCCGGTTCCGCGAGGGGGTTGCGGGTCACGGCCTGCACCAGCGTGCCGGCCAGGGCGAGGGCCGCGCCCGCGCAGAGGGCCGCGAGGACCCGCGGCACCCGGGTGTCCAGGACGAAGGACACGGTCCGGCCGGCCCGTCCCTGTGCCCAGTTCGCGACGTCGCCGAGCAGGAGTTTGCTGTCGCCCAGCAGGACGCCGGCGACGGTGACGCCCACCGTCACGGCCACGAGCACGGCCAGCGTGACCAGGAACGCCGTACGGCTGGGGATGCGCAGCCGGTCGGGCGCCTCGGCTCCGGAGGTGTCCCGCAGCCGTAGCGCCATCACCACCAGGAACACCGCACCGACCAGGCTGGTGACGACGCCGGTGGGTACGGCGACCGCCGTGTCGGAGGGGACGAGGGCGCGCAGCAGGACGTCCGACCCGAGGACCAGCCCGGCCCCCACCAGGCCGGCCACGGGCACGGAGCCCCGGGTGCGCACGAAGCCCCGGAAGCGGCGGGCGAGGGGCCGCACCAGCGCGGGCGCGCACAGGCCGACGAAGCCGATGGGTCCGGCGAGGGTGACTGCCGCCGCGGACAGCAGGGTGGCGAGGACGACGACCGACACCCGGGTGGCGCGAACCGGGACGCCGAGCCCGCGCGCGGCGTCGTCGCCGAGGGCGAGCGCGTCGACCCGACGGGTCGTCAGCAGCAGGCCGACGAGCCCGATCGCGGCGACCGGGAGCATCTGCAGGACGCCGTCGAAGCCGTTCTGGCCGATGCTGCCCTGGTTCCACTGGTAGAGGCCCTCGGTCTGCTGCGGGAACAGCAGCATCAGGCCCTCGGTGAGGGAGTTCAGGCCCAGCATCAGGGCGGTGCCGGCGAGCACGAGCCGTACGGTGCCCGTGCCGAGGCCGGAGAGGGAGAGCACGACGGCCGCCGCCAGTAGTCCGCCCACGAAGGCGACGCCGGAGGAGGCGAGCAGGGGCAGTGAGACCCCGGTGACGCCGACGATGCCGAGGGCCAGGTAGGCACCGGCGTTCACGGCGAGGGTGTCGGGCGAGGCGAGGACGTTGCGGCTGACGGCCTGGAGCACGGCGCCCGCCACCCCGAGCAGGACGCCGACGAGGATGCCGGCGGTCATCCGGGGCAGCCGCGAGGCGATGACGACGGACGCGTCGCCCGGGTCGGCCCGTCCGGTCAGGGCCTTGAGCACCTCGGCGGGCCCGACGGCCGCGGTGCCCTGGGTGAGGTCGACGACGGCGAGGGCGGCGACCAGGAGGACGAGCGCGGCCGTCACCGCGGCCGCGCCCGTCCGGGTCGCCGCTGCCGACGGACGGGTGGCGGGGGAAGTCGCGGTGACGGCCATGGCTCCGTGCTTCTGCTTCGTCGCTACTGCTTCGTTGCTACTGCTTCGTTGCTTCTACTTCGTCTACTTCGTCTACTTTGTCAGTGCGTCGACGAGGCCGTCGATGTACGCCTCCATCGACCCGGGTCCGCCGAACATCCAGATCCCGTCGGGCAGTCGGTGCACGTCGCCGGACTTCACGAACGCGAGGGACTTCCAGACGGCGTTCTTCGCCAGTTCGTTGCCGAAGGGGTTGCTGGTCTCGTCCTCGTCGTTGCCTATGTAGGCGAACTGGACGTCCTTCGGCAGGCCGGTCAGGCCCTCGACGTCGGTGGTGCCGAGGCCGTAGTCGGCGTCGCCCTTCACCTTCCAGGCGTTCTTCAGACCGAGCCGCTCGTTGACGGCGCCGATCAGCGAACCGCTGGTGTACGGGCGCAGGGAGACCTGGTTGGAGGCGACGTAGCCGTCGGCGAAGGCGATGTCCGTGCCGTCGAGTCCGGCGTCGGCGAGCGCCTTCTTGCCCTCGGCGACCTTGGCCTCGAAGCTCTCCCGGGCGGTCTTCGCCCGGTCGGTGGTGCCGGTGGCCTTGGCGATGAGGTCGAGGTTGTCCAGCATCTGCCCGATCTGGTCGGAGGCGTCAGCGGACTGGATCCCCAGTACCGGGGCGATCTCGCGCAGTTGCTTGACGGCGGCGGGCGCCAGGTCGGAGGAGGCCACGATGAGGTCGGGCTTGAGGGAGGCGATGGTGTCCATGCTCGGCTCGCCCCGCGTGCCGATGTCCTTGGGCTCGTTCTTCAGCGGGACCGCCTGGTCCCAGGTCTTGTAGCCCTTGACGTCCGCGACGCCGACGGGGTCGACGCCGAGGGTGAGGAGGAACTCGACCTCGTTCCACTCGGTGGCGACGACCTTGGTGGCCGGGCCGTCGAGTTCGACCTTCTTGCCGGTGGAGTCGGTGAGGGTGATGGCCTCGGAGGCCTTCTCGGTGCTGTCGGCGGCGGGCTCGGTGGTACCGCAGGCGGCGAGGGTGAGCGCCGCGACGACGGTGGTCGCGGGGAGCAGGAGACGTCTCATGAGGTGGAGCGGAGCCTTTCGCTGGTGGTGGTGCGGGTGAGGTGACGACCGATCGGGCGGGTGCGCAGTCGGCCGGTGAGGGGGTCGGTGTCGACATCGATGCGGATGCCGTAGACGGCGGTCAGCCGTTCCGGCGTCAGGACGTCCTCGGGGCGGCCCTCGGCGACGATCCGGCCCGCTTCGAGCAGGGTGATCCGGTCGGCGACGGCCGCCGCCTGGTCGAGGTCGTGCAGCACGACGCCGACGGCGATCCCGTGGTCGTCCGCCAGATCGCGGACGAGGTCGAGGAGTTCGACCTGGTAGCGCAGGTCCAGATAAGTGGTCGGCTCGTCCAGCAGAAGGACGCCGGTCTCCTGGGCGAGACAACTGGCGAGCCACACCCGCTGCAACTGCCCGCCGGAGAGATGGTCGGCGCCGCGCTCGGCGAGGTCGAGGACGCCGGTGAGCGCGAGCGCCCGGTCGACGGCGGCCGTCGCGTCGGGGTCCCTGCGACCGAAGCGGCCCCGGTACGGGTAGCGGCCGAACTCGACGACGTCCCGCACGGTCAGTCCGCTGGGCGTGGGCCGACCCTGGGTCAGCAGGGCGACGTGGCGCGCGAACTCACGGGAGGTCAGGGCGAGTCCGTCGGTGTCGGCGTCGATCCGGAGCGCGGCGTGGCGGGGCCGCTGCAGCCGGGCTACGGTCCGCAGGAGCGTGGACTTGCCGCTGCCGTTGGGGCCGACCAGGGCGGTCACCTCGCCGGGCCGGAGCGCGATCGCGACGTCGTGCACGACGTCGACGCCGTCGTACGACACGGTCACGCCCGTGGCCGACAGTGCGTGCCCGCGGAACCTCGGGGTGTCGGCTGCTTCCTCACCAGATCTCACAAAAGAAGGTTAGCCTAACCTAAATATTGACTGACAAGCGGTCCCCATCGGCCGGATTCAGCCGGTCGACCCCGACTGCAGATCCCACACCCCGACCGGCGCAGCGACCGCGACCGTGCACACCGAGTACAGCCAGTCAGGTCAGCGTCTGGGCTACGCAGTGAGCGTCAAGTGTTCACGAGCAGCAGGAGCAGGCCGAGCCGCCGATTGTGGGGCTAGCGGTTGTCGAGGACGCCGGGGGTGTCGTGCACGACCACACTTTGCCGCAGCGGGATACGTCCCATGTTGATGTCATGCATGGGTGACGTCTGATCACCGATGCCGAAGGCGATACCGAACAGCAGCTTGAGCTCGTCGTCTACACCGAGGGACCTGCGGACTGTGTCGGCGTAGACGCCGAGGACGGCCTGCGGGATGCCCCGGTATCCGCGGGCGGTCAGCGAGAGCAGGAAGTTCTGGGCGTACATGCCGATGTCGCCGGCTGTTCGCACCCCGTCGCCGAGCACCGGCATGAAGAGGAGGGCGACGTGGGGCGCTCCGTAGAACCTCAGGTTCTCGCGGATGACCTCTGTCCTGCCTTCCCGGTCCGAGCGGTCGACACCACGGGCGCCGTAGACGATGGCCGCGTGCTGGTGCGACCGCTGCCGGTAGACGCCTTCGCCGTAATCGGAGCTGAAGTCGGGGGAGGTCAGGTCGTTTTCGTACGCCTCGAGGAGTTCCTCACTCAGGGCGTTGCGAGCCGCGCCGGAGACGATGTGGACGTGCCACGGCTGGGTGTTGCTGTTCGAGGGGGCTGTCTGCGCGTCTTCCAGAACGCCGCGGATGTCCATGGCGGGCAGTGGAGTGGGCAGGAACTGCCGGGGGGAGTGCCGGGTCCGCGCGAGATCGGTGAAGAACGAGGCGGTGGCGGGCAAAGCGGGTCCCTTCCAGAGTGTTGTGTTCAGGCGGGTTGTTGCGGCGTCCCCGTACTCGCATCCCCGGGCGGCACTGTGCGCTTGTCAGCCGAGCGATGGTGGGGATGGAGCCGGATCAGCTGAGTGACCTGGCAGGTGAGGCGGGGGTGACGTCGAGCGCTTGGGCCAGCAGCGCTCGCGAGTGCGCCCGGCCTTCGGGGTCCGAGATGACGTCCTGGACCATGACTTCCTCGACGCCGGTGGCCTTGCGCTGCCGGAGCCCGCTGGTCGCGGGTGCGGAGAACGCGCCGTGGCGCTGCAGGGCACGACTGGCGCCGTCAGGGGATCTTGCCGCGCTCGGCGGCCTGCGCGTAGCGCACGAACTGATCCATGTCCGTGTAGCTGGACAGGTTCGCCCCGGGCAGCCGCCACAAGTGTTCGACGGCCCGGTGCGGCGGCCGGTCCTTCCGGGTCGCTGCGCCTGCGCGCCCGGCGGGCAGCCGTGCACCGTGACCACGTGGGGCCGCGGCACCGGAGACACGACGGGACGTGCCCGACGTCCGCGCACCTCCGGTGCCGCGGCCCCACGCGTGCGCCGCCGTGCGGGAGGTGGGGTGTCAGCGGTGCGCGGCGCGGTTCATCTCGACGATGTCGTCAAGGGTGGGGGCGGCGGGGAGGGCGGCGATCCGCTGGAGCATGCTGTCGCGGACGGCGGCGTCCTTCACGCGGTCGGCCACGGCCAGGGCGGCGGGGAGTTCATCGAGGGTCAGCTCGGTGCAGTAGGCGGGGCCCATCGGCTGCTGGCGCCACGAGTCGGCCAGAGCGCCGGCGTCGTAGGGGTCGAAGCCGGTGTCGTCGACCAGGCTCATGGCTACCTTCTTCGCCTCCGCGGAGTCGCCGGCGACCGGGATGGCGATACGGCCCGCCGTGCCCGCCGGAAGTCCTCGGGTGCGCTGGGTCTCGGCCAGGGCGGCGTTCCACGCCTTGATCACGGGCCGGCCAAGGAGCTCGGATGCGTACACGCTCTCCACCTGGCCGCCGTCCTCCACCGCCTCGATCCGCCCGTTGAGGTGCGGGTAGTAGTTCGAGGTGTCGATCACCACGGTCTCGGCGGGGGCGGTGGCGATCAGCTCCGCCAGCTTCTCGTGCACCCCGAACGGGATCGCCAGGATGACCGCGTCCCGGCCCTGGACCGACGCGTCCAGGACCACCGCGTGGGCGCCCGCCTCCAGCACTTCGGCCGCGACGGCCTCGGGCCCCCGGGCGTCGGCCACCTGGACTTCGTGACCGGCCAGGCTCAGCTTGCGGGCGAGGTTTCCGCCGATCACCCCAGCACCGATAACAGTTATTTTCATGTTTTGTCCCTTCGAAGGTCATACCACCCCTGCGGGCGGCTTGGTGTGATGACGGCGTGGCGGGATCGCCGGGTCATAGCCCGGTCCCGTCGGGCGCCGGGACCTATTCCGGCGGTCCGGTCTTGAGTGAGGTGCCGACCGCTAGGCGCGGTCGTCCGGCTCGCGGTATCCGTGGGCGACGAGCGCCCGCAGCCGGTCGACCGACTCCCCGGTGGCGCCGGTGCCCTTGATCCAGGCGACCGAGCAGGCCGCGAGGAACAAGTCGTGGCCCGTCACCGACGGGCGCACGTACCCGGCGCGCTGTGCGGCTCGCACGTACGCGTCGGTCGTGGCGATGAGCTCGCCACAGGGGACGGTGAGCGGATTATCTGGGTCCTGCGCCCGGGTCGCCGCCATGAGGGGCTCGGGCAGCCCGTTGTAGGCGCTGACGTAGTCCTCCATCGCCCGCAGCCACTGCGTCAGCGCCGCACCGGCGTCGTCGATGCCGGCGATGTCCTCGCGCCGGGCCACCAGTTCCTCGGCGCGGGCCTGGAGGACGGCCGCCAGCAGGGCCTCACGGGTGGGAAAGTGTCGGTACAGCGTTCCCGGCCCGACGCCCGCCTCCTTGGCGACCGCCTCCAGTGACGTGCCGATGCCGTCCCGCAGGAAGTGGCGCTGGGCGGCCTCCAGGAGGGCTGCGCGATTGCGCTGGACGTCGGCGCGGGGCTTGCGTCCCTGTTGCTCCGTGGCGCTCATACACCCTCCTGCACTCTCTCGGTACGGCGACCCGATCAAAACGGAGGCCATCTCCGAATTATCTCCACACTAAAACGGATGCACCCTCCGGTCAAACCTGAGATTCGGCCACCAGGTCGCAACGCCCCGGGTGGTACTCCAGCTCGCCGCGGGTCCCCCGTCCGGCGCTGAACCGGCGCCCGTGCCAGGGGTGTTCGGGGCCGGCCGGATGGACGTGCCGCGCCAGGTCGCGTCGTACGGGGGTGGGCAGGGGCGTGGTGCGGGCGATCAGCCGCAGCTGTCCGGCAGGGTCGCAGCAGGCCGGCAGCAGCGCGACCGGCGCGGTGACAGTCCCGGTGACCCCCGCCGTGGGCATCGGCGGGAAGCCGCCGCAGCGCTGCGTCTGCGACGGCTTCGCGCAGGGCGCGACCAAGTGGCCCTCGCCAAGGGGGCTAACGTGAGGGCAAAGGCGAGGGCGAGACCGGCGCAGCCGATGGCCGCCGCCGGGGCGCCGGCCGGTGCCAGCGAGCCGACGGTCCCGGTCGTGCCCCACAGCACCGCCGCGACGAGGATGGGGGCGGGGCCGTCGAGGAGCCCGGCACGAGAGAGGCCGGTGCGGGAGAGACCGGTGCGGGAGAGACCGGTGCGGGAGAGTCGCGAGCCGGCGGTGGCCGGGCGCGCGGGAGTCAAGGGTGTGGTGCGGTTCGGCACGTCGTGAACTTCCGTCGTCGAATGCGTCTGGGACTGGATCCGGGACGGGCGCACGACGACAGCCCCTGACCGCCCTGCGGGTCGGTCGGGGCCGGGGATCGAACCGTCGGTGTCGGCGCCCGGTCAGGCGCCGAGCGGCGGCAGAACGACGTGCCAGTAGGTGTTCACGCCGGTACTACGGGGTTACGGGGTCACCGGACGCTCGTCCTCGCGCAACGGCGGACGCTCGCCCTCACTCGGCGGCGGACGGCCGGCGCCCCCGTCAGAAGCGCACCGGCAGGTCGAGCAGACCGCGGGCACGCATGGAGGGCCGCCAACGCACCTCGTCCGGCGCGATGTCGAGGGCCAGGTCGGGGAACCGGTCGAGGAGCGCGGCCAGAGCGATCTCGGTCTCCATCCGGGCCAACGGCGCGCCGAGACAGTAGTGGATGCCGTGACCGAGGGCGAGATGCCCGCTCGCGTCGCGGCCGAGGTCGAGCCGGTCGGGGTCGGTGAAGCGGTGCGGGTCCCGGTGCGCGGCGGCCAGGGACAACAGGACGGTCTCACCGGCCGGAACGACCACCCCGCCGAGGGTGACGTCCTCGACGGGGAAGCGCCGGATGGCCAGGGGTACGGGGCCGTCGTAGCGGGCCAACTCCTCGATCGCGCCGCTCAGTCGATCGGGATCGGCACGCAGCGCGCGCAGTTGGTCGGGGTGGCGGAGCAGGGCCAGGGTGGCGTTGCCGATGAGGTGGACGGTGTTCTCGTACCCCGCGAACAGGATCAGGAAGGCGAGGGACATGAGCTCGTCCTCGCTCAGCCGGTCCTCGTCGTCGCGTACCGCGATCAGGGCGGAGAGCAGGTCGTCCGACGGCTCGGCGCGCTTGCCGGCGATGAGCAGCGTGAAGAAGCCCAGCATGTCGCGGACGGCTTCCTTCGCGCGTTCCGGTCGTGTCGGGTCCGGGGCGATCAGGGTGTCGGTCCACGACCGGAAGTCGTGCCGATCGTGCGGGGCGACGCCGAGCAGGTCGCAGATCACGGTGATCGGCAGGGGCGCGGCGTACGACGCGATCAGGTCGGCGCGCCCGTGCGGTGCGATGGCGTCGAGCAGTGCGTCGGCGGTCCGGCGGATGGGTTCGCGCAGGCGGGCGACGCGGCGCGGGGTGAACGCCTGGGACACCAGACGCCGGATACGGGTGTGGTCCGGCGGGTCCATGTTCAGCAGGTTCGCGTCCAGCGCCGGCGGCAGGGCGAGCCCGTGGTAGCCACCGGGGGTCGCGTTGCGTTTGTCGAGGGAGAGCCGGGGGTCGGCGAGGGCCTGGCGTACGTCGTCGTACCGCGTGACAAGCCAGGCGGGAAGCCCGTCCGTCCCGGTGATCCGGTGCACGGGCCCGGCCTCTCGAAGCCGCGCATAGACCGCGTAGGGGTCCGCAACGAGCTCTGCGGGGTCGACGAGGGGCGGCTGTTCGGGCGTTGTGGTGGACATGGGTCTCCACCCTAGTGAGTCGCTCGAAACCCGCCGAGCGCAACGCTTGTTCGGCAGGTCAAACGGCGCTTCGCGAGACCTCACCAATATCTTCCGCACCACTTGACGCACACCTTCTGACTGCGTAGACATGACAGCGCAGTCAGGGCGAGGAACGGCTGACACCGCTTCGAAGTCCACCTTCCGCACGACCGGGGCCGGGAACGCACACGTGCCCGACTCCGGGGCATCCGACCGACGTCAATGCGGTGGGCCGACCGACGTCACTTCGGTGGGCCAGCCAACGTCACTTCGGCGGGCCCGGCCGACGTCACGACGAGATCCCGTCCCGCCGACATCGCGCCGACCCCGGATCCGTGAGCCGTGCGTGTCCCCGTACTTGACGACATCGGCGCCCCACAGTCACCCCGTGGCCCCACCATCCCCCGTGGCCGACGACCCCGGCACCACCGTGTGCATCCCCAGAAGGAGGAACCGTGCAAAGACGCACTGTGAGAAAGGCGTTGGGAACCTTCGCCGCGGCGTCCGCGCTGCTGGCCGTACCCGCCTCCGGCGCGCAGGCGTACAACCCGACGGGCGGCACCCTGTACCAACTCGGCAGCGAGCCGTGCCTGAAGGGACGTGGCAACTGCGCGGTCTACCCCAAGTCGGCGCAGCTGCCGAGCGGGCGTCTGGTGGCCGCGTTCGAGAGGTCGACGGTCGTGTCGGAGACGGGCAGCGCCGACAAGCAGACCCTCCCGGTCTACAAGAGCGACGACGACGGCACTTCCTGGCAGCCGTTGTCGGAGGTCAAGGCACCGGCGTACCTCTCCGGCGACGCCAAGTACGCGAATTACACGAGCAACTGGACCAACCCGTACCTCTACGTCCTTCCCCAGGACGTCGGGGACCTGAAGCAGGGCACCCTGCTTCTCGCGAGTGTCGTCTCGGGCGACGACCACTACTACAAAGAGCACAAGGCGGCCGACCCGAGCTGGACGCCGTCCAACGACGGTGACCGCAAGGACCTGGCGATCGCCCTGTACTCCAGCACCGACGACGGCGTGACCTGGAAGATCCTCAACGTCGTCGCGACCGGCGGCTGGCAGGGCGGCAGCGCGGGTGCCACGGGGCAGAACATCGCCGTCGCCAACACGAACAAGCAGGTGGATCCCCTCTGGGAGCCGTATCTGATGGTCCACAAGGGCCAACTCGTCTGTTACTACTCCGACGAGAACGACTACACGGGCTTCAACGCGACCACCGGCGTGCCGACCCTCGACCCCGCCAACGACACCGCCAAGGACTCCCTGGGCCAGATCCTGGTGCACAAGACCTGGGACGGTCGCAGCGCGAACTGGAGCGCACCCGTCGTCGACATCGCCGGGCTGACCCAGGACATGGGTGGCGGCAAGACGGAGATCGGCGGCGGCCGTCCCGGCATGACCAACGTCGTCCGCACCACGGACGGCAAGTGGCTGCTCACCTACGAGTACTGGGGCGGCGGAGCCAACACCCGGTACCGGCTCGCCGACGACCCGCTGAAGTTCTACACCGGCTCGCCCACCGGCACCGGCGTCAACTCGCTGCCGACCGACACCGGTTCGCGCACCCTGTCGATGAACGGCAGCCCCGTGATCATCCGGCTCCCGGGCGGCCGGCTGGTCTACAACGCCGCGGGCAGCGGCAACGTCTGGGTCAACGAGTCCGGACGCGGCGACGGGACGTGGAAGGAGTACCAGACCACCTCCCAGGCCGGCTACAGCCGAAGCCTCCAGTACGTCGAGGGCACCGGCCGGGTCTCGATCCTCAACAACCAGGGCACCTCCACGCTGAGGTTCGCCGAGGTCGACCTCGGGCACAGCGACGGCGCCTACTACCAGTTGGTGAACCGCAGGACCGACCAGGTCATCGGTACCGGCAACAAGACCAACGACGCCAACATCGGCAACGGTGACGTGCCCGACGTACGTCTGGAGGCCCCCGGGTCGGCGGCGAACGCGGACACCCAGTTCTGGCACGTGGTGACCGAACCCGGCGGTGGCGTGACCCTGTTGAACAAGGCGGGCGGGCGCGCGGCGGCCATCTGGACCGGAAACGCGACGGCCGGGCAGAGGATCGGCCAGTGGGTGGACAACAGCGGCACCGGCAGCTGGAACCTCGTCAGGACCGGTGACGGCTTCTACAGGCTGCAGTCCGTCAAGAACACGAGCCTCTACCTGACCGGCGCGTCCGCCGGGTCCCCGCTGACGCTGCAGCCGACGTCGACGGACGGCTCACAGGACTGGGAGCTGCTCCAGTAACGCCGGGCCGGCGCGAGGGGCCCCCGTCACCGCGACGGCACGCTGCATCCCGTCGTGGTCACGGGGGGGGCGAGCCAAGGCGACGTGATCGTCCAGGTGGACACGGACGCGATCGGGTCGCCGTCGGCGGTCAGCACGCACCCTTCCGTCGCGGATTCAGCATCCGCCCCCGCGCGCGCCCCTTCTTGGACCGCAGCCCCTCGGCACCCCCTATCCGAGGAAGGACAGCCGGACCTGGCGGTGGGGGTTGTCCTTGTTGGTGTCCACCAATCTCCGTTAAGGCAACTGCCAAGATACCGCCAGGCTCCACGAGTCAGCAGAGCCCGTCCGCGTGATCGTCAAGTACAAGGAGACGGCTCGGGGCGGGCTCGCGGTGGCCATCCACCACGTGATCGACGCCTCTCGGGAATCAGGCTTCGACGCCGATGCCCGCGGCTGGTCGCCGTCCTCCTCCGCCTGCTGAGCACTTGGCCGCGGCTCACGACCTCGTTCCGGCCGGTCCGGCCTCCCGCAGGACGGCGGCCGGGTCAGGCATCCTCAAGTCGACCCGTTCCGCTGTCGTTTCACGCACGGTCGCCGGACGCGTCGGCCCTGGCCACCAGGGACGGCGTCGGAAGGAAGCGCTCACCATAGCGGTCGGCCAGTTCCCTGGCACGCGTCACGAAGCCCGCCACGCCTCCCGGGTAGCCCTTGACGTACTGCGCGACGCCCCCGGTCCAGGCCGGGAAGCCGATCCCCAGAAGCGACCCGATGTTGGCGTCCGCCTCGGAGAGGATCACCCCTTCGTCGAAGCACCGCGCAGCCTCCAACGCCTCGGCGAACAGCATCCTTTCCCGCATGTCCTCGAAGGGGATCCGGTGCCGGCCGGAGCCGAAGTGCTCCGCCAGGTCGGGCCACAGCCGAAGGCGCCTGCCGTCGGCGTACTCGTAGAAGCCGGCCCCCGCTGTCCTGCCTCCGCGGTGAAAGTCCCTCACCATGCGGCGCACGACGTCGTCCGCGCCGAAGACGGGCGCGTCCCGCCCCTCCTTCTCCAGGGCCTCGATCGTCTCCTCCCGGACCTTGAGCCAGAGGGTCAACGAGAGTTCGTCCACCAGTTGCAGAGGCGGCGCGGGATACCCGGCCTGGGCGCCCGCCTGCTCGATGGAGGCGGGCGGCAGCCCCTCCCCCACCATGGTCACGGCCTCGTTGACGAACGCCCCGATCACCCGGCTGGTGAAGAATCCCCGGCTGTCGTTGACCACGATCGGGGCCTTGCCGATCTGTCCCGCGAGGTCGATCGCCCGGGCCAGCGTGGCGTCGCTGGTCCGCTCGCCCCGGATGATCTCCAGCAACGGCATCCGCTCGACCGGCGAGAAGAAGTGCAGCCCGATGAAGTCCGCCTGGCGTTCGACACCTTCGGCCAGCCCGGTGATCGGCAGGGTGGAGGTGTTGGAGCCCAGCAGCGCGGCGGGGGCCACGATCTCCTCGATCTCGGCGAACACCTTGTGCTTGAGCTCCTGACTCTCGAACACCGCCTCGATCACCACGTCGCAGCCGGTCAGGTCCGAGGGGAGTGCGGTGGCCGTGATCCTTGCCAGGACGGTGTCGGCGTCGGCCCGGGTCATCCGGCCCCGCTGTACCGCCTTGGCAAGGAGTCCGGCCGAATGGTCCCTGCCCTTCTCCGCGGCCTCGGCCGACACGTCTTTGAGGACGACCTCCAGTCCGGCCAGGGCGCAGACGTGGGCAATGCCCGCCCCCATCATGCCCGCGCCGAGGACACCGACCTTGCGTGCGACCGTCTTCTCGTGGCCTTCGGGCCGAGAGCCGCCGGACTGGATGTGCTGGAGGTCGTAGAAGAATGCTTGGATCATGTTCTTGGCGGTCTGTCCGGTCGCCAGCTCCACGAAGTAGCGCGACTCGATACGCAGCGCGGTATCGAAGTCCACCTGCGCGCCCTCAACGGCCGCCGCCAGGATGGCCCGCGGTGCGGGGATCGGCGCGCCTTTGAGCTGCTTGCGCAGATTCGCGGGCAGTGCGGGCAGGACAGCCGCGAAGGAGGGGGTGGACGGGGTGCCGCCCGGGATGCGGTGTCCCTTGGTGTCCCAGGGCTGCACCGGCTCCGGGTTCGCCCGGAGCCACGCCCTGGCCCTGGGCAGGAGTTCCGCGGCCGTGTCGACGACCTCGTCCACCAGGCCGATGGCCACCGCCGCCTGCGGCCGGTGCTTCTGCCCCTGAAGCAGCACCTTGAGCAGCGCCTCCTGGACGCCGAGCATGCGGACGGTGCGGACGATGCCGCCACCGCCGGGCAGCAGGCCGAGGGTGACCTCGGGCAGGCCGATCCGGCAGCCCGGGGTGTCCGCGACGATGCGGTGGTGGCAGGCAAGGGCGATCTCCAGGCCGCCACCGAGCGCGCTGCCGTTGACGGCGGCGACCACGGGCCTGCCCAGCCGTTCCAGCCTGCGCAACTGGTCCTTGACCTGGGTGGCGGTGTCGAGGACCGACTGCGCGTCCTCGGGGCGTGCGGCCATGATGTCGTGCAGGTCGCCACCGGCGAAGAAGGTCTTCTTGGCGGAGGTGATCACGACTCCGGTGATGGTGTCGCGCTCCGCTTCCAGCCGGTCGACGGCCCGGCCCATGGACGCGACGTAGGCGGCGTTCATGGTGTTGGCCGACTGGCCCGGGGCGTCCAGAGTCAGAACGACGACGCCGTCCTCGTCACGGGACCAGTGAATGGTGTCCTGCTCGCTCATTTCTTGTTTTCCTCTTCCCTACGACGTGATGGACGGCGTCAGACGCGTTCGACGAGGGTCGCCACGCCCATGCCGCCGGCGACGCACAGGGTGACCACGGCCCGCCGGGCGCCACGGCGTTCCAGCTCGTCCAGGGCGGTGCCCACGAGCATGGCGCCGGTCGCGCCGAGGGGGTGTCCCAGGGCGATGGCGCCGCCGTTGACGTTGAGCTTCTCCATGGGCACGCCCAGGTCCCCCGCGTACTTCAGGACTGCGGCGGCGAAGGCCTCGTTCATCTCGAACAGGTCGATGTCGTCGACTGTCAGCCCGGCGCGGGCGAGCAGCCTGTGGGTGGCCGGGATCGGGCCGGTCAGCATGATCGTGGGATCCGCCCCCGAGGTCGCGGCGCCGGTGATCCGGGCGCGGGGGGTGAGCCCGAGGTCGCCTCCCGCCTGCGCGGAGCCGAGGAGCAGCAGGGCCGCTCCGTCCACGACGCCGGAGGAGTTGCCGGCCGTGTGCCGGTGGTCGACGGACTCGACGTGGTGGTACTTCTGCAGGGCGACCGCGTCGAACCCGCCCTCCTCACCGGCCTTGGCGAAGGCGGGCGGCAGCAGGCCCAGGCTCTCCGCGGTGGTCTCGGGCCGCAGGTGTTCGTCGCGGTCGAGCACGACCAGGCCGTTCTGGTCGGTCACCGGGATCACGGAGCCCGTGAACCGGCCCTCCTGCCAGGCCCGTGCCGCTCGCTCGTGCGAGCCCGCCGCGTACCGGTCGAGATCCGCGCGGGTGAAGCCCTCCATGGTGGCGAGGAGGTCGGCGGCGACGCCCTGCGGCACGAATCCCAGGTCGTAGGCGGTGGCCGGGTCGGCCGCGAGGGCTCCGCCGTCCGAGCCCATCGGTACCCGCGACATGGACTCCACGCCGCCCGCGAGGAACAGGTCGTCCCATCCGGAACGGATCTTCTGCGCCGCTGTGTTGACCGCCTCCAGGCCCGAACCGCAGAAGCGGTTCAGCTGGACGCCGGTCACGGTGTCCGGCAGTCCGGCCACGAGGGCGGCGGTGCGCGCGATGTCGGCGCCCTGGTCCGCCACCGGCGTGACGACGCCGAGGACGAGGTCGCTGAGACGGTCGAGGTCCAGGGTCGAGTTGCGCTTGCGCACGGCATCGATCAGCCCGACGACCAGGGAGACCGGTTTGGTGCCGTGCAGGGCGCCGGTGTCCTTGCCACGGCCTCGCGGCGTACGGATCGCATCGTAGACAAAGGCTTCGGTGGTCACTGGCGGCGGCCCTTCCCGGCAGTAGATTTGAATCTTGGATAGATTAGAAAAAATGGGTGCAGGTGACCGCAGGCGGCTTCCGGCCCATGCTGTAGGAGGCTCCGGCGGGTGGGCCCCTCGGTAAGAGACCGGCTGCGCGCGGGGGTCAGACCAGTCGGGTGGCCCGCCCCGCCCAGTACTCGTCCTTCAGCAGGCGCTTCAGGAGCTTGCCGTTGGGGTGCCGGGGCAGTTCCGCTCGGAAGTCCACCGAGCGCGGGCACTTCACGTGCGCCGCGTGGTCTCGGCAGTGGGCGATGAGCCGTGCGGCCACGGCCTCGTCGGAGTCGGGGCCGGGCACCCGTGTGACGACGGCCTTGACCTGCTCGCCGAACTCCTCGTCCGGCACGCCGATCACCGCGACGTCCTCGACGTCGGGGTGGCTCGCCAGCAGGCTCTCGATCTCCTGGGGGTAGATATTCACCCCGCCGCTGATGATCATGTTGCTGAGTCGGTCGGTGAGATGGAGGTAGCCGTCCTCGTCCAGCCTGCCGATGTCGCCCATGGTGGCCAGACCGCCGGGCAGCTGTGCCGACCTGGTCTTGTCCGGGTCCTTGTAGTACTCGAACGGCGGCCCGCCGGAGAAGTAGACGACACCCTCCTGGCCGGGGCCGAGTTCATCTCCACCCACGCCGACGATGTGCACCCGGCCGACCACCGCCCGGCCGACGGTGCCCGGATGCTCCAGCCACTCGGGGGTGGTGCACACGGTCATGCCGTGCCCTTCGGAGCCCGCGTAGTACTCGATGAGGATCGGCCCCCACCAGTCGATCATGGCCTGCTTCACCTGCGGCGGGCACGGCGCCGCCGCGTGAATGGCGAAGCGGTGGGAGGACAGGTCGTACCCGCGCCGTACCTCCTCGGGCAGCCGGAGCAGGCGGGTGAACATGGTGGGCACCCACTGGCTGTGCGTGACATGGTGCTTCGCGATCGCCTCCAGGGCCAGGGCGGCGTCGAACTTCCGCAGGAGGACCACGGTCCCGCCGACGGCCGTGACGCTGCGGGTCCATCTGGCCGGCGCCGCGTGGTAGAGCGGGGCCGGGGAGAGGTACACGGTGTCCTCGTCGACCTGGAACATGGCCAGGGCCGGTGCGGGGATCGGGGGCGTGGTGCCGAGCGGGGCGCCGACCGAGGTCGGCCTGATGCCCTTGGGCCTGCCCGTCGTACCGGAGGAGTACAGCATCTCGGAGCCCTCGACCGCGCCGGGGAGCGGTTCGGCGGGCTGGCCGCTCTTGAGGACGGACAGTTCCTCGGCCCCGTCGTAAGGCGTTGCGTCGAGGGTCAGAACGGCGACGCCGGGGACCGCCGCCCGTACCGCATCGAGGTGGACTGCCGCGGTCGTCGCGGAGAGGACCACGGCGCCGGCCTCGCAGTCCCGGACGATGTGCACCACCTCGTCCGGGGCGAGGTGGGTGCTGATCAGCGTGTAGTAGACGCCCGCGTAGTGCGCGCCCCACACCACCTCGAGGTAGTCGACACGGTTCTCCGCGCAGATCGCCACGTGGTCGCCCGGGGCGAGCCCGAGGCTCCCGAACACGCGCGCGATCCTGTTGGCGGCGTCGTCGAGCTCGCCGTAGGTGAGGACCTCGCCGGTGTCCGCCATGACGACCGCCGGTTTGGTCTCCTTGTCCCCACGGTGCGCTCCGGGGTACCACATGGCTGAGTCTGGCGCTGGGTTGGGCATGGCGTCCTCACTGGGGTGTCGGTTCGGCCGCGGGTCAGAGGATCCGGCGCATCATGCTCAGCGCCTTCTCGGTGTACGGCGGATACATCACGCGGGGGTCGGGTCTGAAGGTCTTGGCCAGTACGGCCTTGCGGTGGCTGAGCCGCTGGAAGCCCCATTCCCCGTGGTAGGCGCCGATACCGCTGGCGCCGACCCCGCCGAACGGCAGGGACGGGACGAGGCAGTGCATCGCGACGTGGTTGACGACGGCGCCGCCGGCGGGGATCTCGTCGACGAGCCGGGTGCGTGCCGCCCTGCCTCTGGTGAAGACGTACAGGGCCAGCGGCTTGGGGCGGCGAGTGACGAACCGTATGGCCTCGTCGGCCGAGTCGACGGTCAGCACGGGAAGGACAGGGCCGAAGATCTCGTCGGTCATGAGGGGTTCGGCGGGGGCCGGGTCCACGACGACCGTGGGCTCGACGGTCAGCGCGGCACGGTCGGTGCCACCCCCGGTCACGACCGAGCCTTCGGTGGCGTCGAGGTAACCGGCGATCCGCTCGAACTGACGCTCGTTGACGATGCGCATCCCGCCGTCCTGGTCGGCGCGGAAGGCCTTCATGGACGCGACGATTTTGTCGACCAGGGCCTCCCGGACCGAACGTTCCACGAGCACGTAGTCCGGTGCGATGCAGGTCTGTCCCGAGTTCATCAGCTTGACCCACGCTATGCGGCGCGCGGCGACGTCGAGGTCGGCGTCGGCCAGGACGATCGCCGGGCTCTTGCCGCCGAGTTCGAGGGTCACCGGGGTCAGCGTGGGAGCCGCTCCGGCCATGATCTTCTTGCCGATCTCGGTGCCGCCGGTGAACAGCACATGGTCGAAGCCCAGGGCGAGCAGGTCCTGGGTCACCACGGCATCCCCCTCGACCACCTTGACCGCCTCGGGGTCCAGGTATCGCGGAACCAGCCGCGCCAGCAGCGCGGAGGTGGCAGGGGCCAGCTCGGACGGCTTGAGCACGGCGCAGTTGCCCGCCGCCACCGCCGCGACCAGCGGGCCCAGGCTGAGGTACACCGGGTAGTTCCAGGGCCCGATGACCAGCACGACCCCAAGGGGCTCGTACTGCACCCAGCCCGAGGCCGGCTGCTGGCTCAGCGGCATGCGCTGTCGCTTCCGCTTCATCCACGAGCGCAGACGCCGACGGGCGTAGAGCGCCTCTCCCCGGGTGGAGGTGATGTCGCCCAGCCAGGACTCCGCGGCGCCGCGCCCGAGGTCCATGGCCAGGGCTTCGGCGATCTCCGCCTCGCGCTCCTCCACGAGCCGCGCGATGCCGTCGAGCTGCCGCTTGCGCCATTCCAGACTCCGGGTGCGGCCGTCGGCGTGGACCGACCGCAGGGTCGCCATCAGTGCGTCGAGTCCGGCCGCCTCCTGGGCGGCCTCGGTGCTCGGTGAGGTGGCCATGTCCATCCGCCCCTCAGACCTGGGGCGCCGGGACGTTGCCGGAGAGGACCGAGGCGGTGATGCCGCCGTCGACGGTCAGTGGGTGACCGTTGATCCAGCGGGCCTGGTCAGTCAGCAGGAACAGCGCGGCGCCGGCGATGTCGTCCGGTGTGGCGTGCCGGCCGAGCAGCGCCTTCACGCCGTCGAGCTGGTCCTTGCCCATCGACTGTTCGAAGTCGGCCAGGATGGGTGTCTCGACCGGCCCCGGCAGTACGGCGTTGATACGCAGGCCCATCTCTCCCAGGGCGAGCGCCATCGCCATCGTGTAGACGGTCGTCGCCTCCTTGGAGAAGTTGTAGGCGTTGCCCTGCTGGGGATGGTCGGCGAACCATCGCGCGCCTTCTTCGAAGGTGTCGGTGGCCAGCAGTTCCCTGATGGCCCCGAGTCGCTCCGGCCACCCGAAGCCGGCGGTCGACGACACGATCACGACACAGCCGCCCGGCTTCAGCCGCTCCAGCAGCGACTCCGTCAGGTGCCGTACGGCCAGGAAGTTCACGGCGAACACGGTGTCGCCCGGAGCCGTGCCGGGGATGCCCGCGATGTTGAGCAGCCCGTCGAAGGTGCCGTCGAGCCGGCCGACCGCCTCGTCGATGGAGGCGGGGCCGGAGAGATCGACCTCGATGTGGGCATGGACCTTCGCCGTGGGCTGGTCACGGTCGAGGCTGTACACCTCCGCGCCGGCGGCGACCAGTTTCTCCGCGACCTCGTGACCGATGCCGGAGGCGGCTCCGGTGACGAGGTAACGCTTTCCCGCGAACTGCGACATCTGACTGCCTCTCAACGCGCTCAGAGGGTGTACGGCATGCTCTTGACGGCACGCACGAAATTGCCGGCGAGGTACACGGGCTCGCCCACCCGAAGAGTCGGAGCGCGGTGCAGCAGCTGGTCGAAGATCTCGGTGAGCTGCATCTTCGCCAGGAAGTTGCCCATGCAGTAGTGCGGACCGCCGCCGCCGAAGGCCAAGTGGTTGTTGGCCGGCCTCATGATGTCGAGGAGGTGCGGGTCCTTGAAGACGCGCTCGTCCCGGTTCCCGGACGCGTACATCATCAGGACCCAGTCGCCCTCCCTGATCTCCTGCCCGCCCAGCACCGTGTCGCGGGTGGCGGTACGGCGGAAGGTCTGGACGGGGGTGACGTACCGGACGAACTCCTCGACGGCCGGGGCGATCCGGCCCCCGAAGTCCTCCAGCAGCAGTGCCTTCTGGTCGGGGAAGTCCTGGAGGGCGCGGGCGGTCACGCTGATCGTGTTGCGGGTGGTGTCGTTGCCGGCCACGGACAGCAGCACGAAGTAGGCGGCGATCTCGTCGTCGGTCAGCCGCCGGCCGTCCACCTCGGCCTGGACCAGGCTGGTCCACAGGTCGTCCTTCGGCTCCGCCCGACGGCGTTCGGCGTGCTCCAGACCGATCTGCAGCAGCGTGACCAGGGCCTCGTTGAGCACCTCGCCCGGCTCGCGCCCCGCGGCGACGTCCTCGTCCGCCCAGGAGACCATGCCGTCGGCGTGATGGGCGGCCAGTTCGCGCTGGTCCTCGGGGAGTCCCATCATCTCGTAGACGGTCCACATGGGCAGCCGCTTGGAGACCTGGCTGACGAAGTCGCCCTCCCGCGTGGCCAGGAGGTCGTCGACGATCGTCGTGGCCTGGCGCCTGATCTGGTCGTTGATCCTCGCGACCTGCTTGGGCGTGAACGCCGAGCTCACCAGGCGCCGGAGCTGGAAGTGACGTGGAGCGTCCATGGCGAGGAACGAGGACGCCGCCTCAAGGATGTCCTCGGGGATCTCCTCGACCATCACTCCGCGTGCCGAGCAGTAGATCTCCGGGTTCTTGCTGACCTCGGCGATGTGCTCGTGCCGGGTGACGGCCCACACGCCGTCGTTCTCCGGGGGCATCAAGGCGCCTTCGAGGGGCGGGTGCCAGCTGACCGGGCGCTCGTCGCGGAGCGTGCGGAACGCCTTCTCCCGCTGCTCCCAGGTGCCGGCCCAGAAGGACAACGGAGAGATGCTGACGGGGTCGTACGCCCGCGACGCGGTTTCGGTGGACTGGATGGCCATGTTTCCTCCGTGGGTGGGGTGGCGGGCCCGGGCGGGCTCAGAGGACGAGGTCGTCCCGGCCGTCGCCGCGCAGGCTGTCGACGTAGAGGGGGAAGAGCTTCTTGCCGAGCGGCGCCAGCTTGAGCAGGCTCGCCACGTTGCCCTCGACCTTGATCCTGCTCTTGGCCATCGCCAGCGGGAGGTTGACCTTGCCCTGCCAGTAGGCGTTGCCGACGTCGGCCGCCATTCTCATGACGGCCTGCGGGGGCGCACCGCCGGTGCCGTCCCCGACGGTGCCCGCCGTCGTGTCCACTTCCACGACCGTGTCCGGCTCGGTGAAGGCGAACTGCAGCACCATTGCGGTGTCCCGGAGCTTGGGCCCGATCTCCGCGTCGGCGAACGCCTCCTCGAAGATGCCGCCGATGTACTTCCTGACCTCGTCCGCGTCCCTGAATCCCACGGTTCCTCCTGACGTCCGCGAGGAAGATCACCCGAATCCGATGGGCGATTCAAATATAAGTTTGATTAGATTTCGCACTCAAACGGGTCCCCGACGGGCAGCACCTCGCGTGCCGCGGTCTCGAAGGGGGGTGCGTTTCGGGAACGTAACATAAGTCTTCTTATGGCGACTAGAGCCCGGCACCGAACTCATGCCCGCGGGGCGCCTACCATGACTTCCCACACCCCCGACCAGGAGTCCGCGCATGCCCGCACGCAAGGATGCCGCCCGCTACTTCGACTGCGCGTTCGCCATCCTCGCCGCACAGGGCTACGGCGGACTCAAACTCGCCCCCCTGTGCGAACGGATGGGCGTGACGACAGGCGCCTTCTACCACCATTTCGCGAACTGGGGCGCCTTCACGGACGCGCTGCTGGAGCACTGGCACCGGGAGCGCACGCGGCAGCTCGTCGAACTGGCCGGACTCGAATCGGACCCTCTGGACCGGCTCCAGGTCCTCCTCGACGCGGCCATGGAGCTCCCGCACGGCGCGGAAGCCGCGATCCGGGTGTGGAGCACGATCGACCCGGCGGTCCACCGGATCCAGGAAAGCGTCGACCTGGAGCGGCACAGCTTCGTCCGGAAGGCGTTCGCCGCCCTGGTCGACGCGGAAGAAGCCGACCGACTCGCCACGCTCGGCATGTACCTTCTGATCGGGTTCGAGCAGGCCGAGTCACTCCGCGACCCGGAAGTGCTCTCGTGGGCGCTGCACGAGCTGAAGAGGACGGCAACCAAGGGAGCGGCACTGCGCTCCGCGCCACGATGACCCGTCCTGCCGTACCCGCCACTTGCGCTGCTCCCGGCCGGGCCGGCCGGAGGCTCTCTCACCCACCTGCATGCAAATTTTAATATACGATAGATAAAATCCTTCGCCGTCAGCATGCAGGAGCACACCGTGGCGCCACCGCTGCTCGAACAACCCGACGACTGGACCGAACCCGGTGCTCACCCCGTGGTGGACCACGTGTACCGCATCCCTCTGTCCCTGCCAGTGGACGGGCTGGCGGCGGTCAACGTCTACCTGATCGAGGACGACGACGGCCTGGTGCTGATCGACTCGGGCTGGGCCGGGCCCGACACCGAGAAGGCACTGACCGAGGCGGTGCAGAGCCTCGGACACCGCCTGGACGACATCGGCCAGATCATCGTGACCCACGCCCACTGGGACCACTACACCCAGGCCCTGGCGTTGCGTGAGTCGATCGGCAGCCGGGTCCGCGTCGGCTGGGAAGAGCGCCACACGATCGAGGGCTTCGATCTGGAGGACGGGGTATGGCCCCGCCAAGTCGAGCTGCTGCGCGAGTGCGGCGCCCCCGAATTGGCGGCCCTGATCGCCGCCGTACCGGTCGAACAGAGCGACCGCGACATGCCGTTCGGGCCTCCGGACGAGTGGCTGAGGGACGGCGAGCGGATCGATCTCGCACACCGCCGCCTGGACATACGGGCCACGCCCGGCCACACGCGGGGGCATGTCGTGGTCGGGGACCCGACCGACGGCCTGCTGTTCTCCGGTGACCACGTGCTTCCGCACATCACTCCGTCACTGGGCTTCGAACGCTCCCCTGAGCGCTACCCGCTACGGTCCTATCTCGCCTCCCTGCGCTTGACCCGACAGCTGCCGGACGCGCTGCTCCTGCCCGCCCACGGCCCCGTGACCAGGAGCGTCCACACCCGGGTGGACCAGCTGATCGCGCATCACGAGGAGCGGCTGGACGAGGTCCTCCGGCAGGTCGCGGCCGGCGCGGACACGGCCCACGCGGTGGCCCGCGCCCTGCCGTGGACCCGTCGACGGAGCGGGCTCGACGAACTTCCGCCGGTGCACCGGATGACCGCGGTGCTGGAGATCGACGCCCACCTGGATGTCCTGGCGCAACTGGGAGCGGTCAGCCCGCAACGCGTCGACGGGGTCCGGCGGTTCACGTCGGCCGCGTGACGGTGCTCCTCATGCGAGCACGACCGCATAGCGCCAGTCCAGGACGGAGCGGGCGGGCTCGTCACCGCCGACGGCGCGGACCCGCGAGCGCAGGTGCGCCAGCCCGCCGTGTTCGCCCAGCGACCGCAGGCGCTCCACGGCCACGGTGCTGTACAGGGTGTCGCCCTCATGGACGGGAGCCAGGTGGTCACAGCCGTGCCAACCCGCCACGGTGACGATGGACGGCAGGGCCCGGGTGGCCTGCGCGAGGGCCACACCGATCGTGTGGCCGCCGTAGACGAGCCGCCGCCCGCCCGCGGCATGCCGGTCGTGATGCACCATGGCCACGTTGAGCGTGAGCCGGGCCAACTCGGGAGCGCCCGACACGACATCCCCGCCGCCGACCTCCCAGACCATGCCCTCGGCCAGATCGGCGAACCGGGGCCCGGCCACGCGCCGAGCGAACCGGTCGAGTTGCCATCCCCGCACCACCGCGGCGAGCGCCGCGTGGTCGGGTTCGGCACCCACGGCGTCGAGGTCGGCCGCGTGGCGGGTACCGGCGTCCGGGTCCCGCAGGGGCAACATGGCGCACCGCCAGAAATCCAGTACCGGGCGATCATGCTGGTCGGTGGTGGTGATCCGCAGGGCGGCCAGACCAGTGGGACGGCGCCCGGGACGGTCCTTGTTGCGACGCAGGGCGACGACCTCTGTGGAGGTGCGCAGCGTGTCGCCGATGAGCGGGGTGCGGCGCAGGACCAGGCCGCGGTAGAAGAGGTTGGCTTTCACATGATGGGTGGCCAGCGTGGACTGGCCGATCGCCATGTCCCAGACCAGGGCGGGGTGGGCGAGGGGGGCCTGGCCCGTCACGGCGCGGCTCAGTTCCTCGTCCAGCGGGAGCGCGAGCCGGTCCCCCACGATCGACTGGTGGGTGGCGGCGTGACCGGAGGTCAAGGTCACCCCGGGCGCCCCGCCGAACACCTGCCCGACGGCCAGTTCGTCGAAGTACGGCCCCTCGGCCGTACGTGCCGCCTCCTCCGGAATCGCCGCGCTCACTCCCGCGCCCCTCTCTTCCTCGGCCGTCGATGACCCGCCTTCAGGAGCGGCGCTCACGCTGTTGCCCTTCCCACGCGGGCGAGTATCCGGCGTGCGGCGACCGCCACGGCCTCGTCGACCATGTGTCCGTCCAGGACGACGGCGCCCTCGGCGCGCGTGTGCCCCCGCTCCAGCGCGGCCAGCACCGTCCGGGCCCTCGCCACCTCCTCGGCCGACGGGGTGAACGCCTCATTGACCTGCGCGACCTGGCGTGGATGGATGACCCATTTGCCGTCGAAGCCGAGGCGCGCGGCACGGCGCACCTGTCCGGCGAACTCCTCGTCGGCGGCCACCCCGAGATACGGACCGTCCACGGCGGCGAGGCCCGCGCCGCGAGCCGCCGTCAGGATCTCGTCCTGCGTGCGCAGCCAGGTCTCCGCCGGCGCGTCGGCGGCCCGCCCGAGCGACGCGGCCAGGTCGGCGTAGCCGATGATCAGGGTGGTCAGACGGGGCGTCGCCGTCACGATCTCGCGCAGGTTGGCCAGTCCCGCCGCCGTCTCGATCAGCGCCTGGACGGGGACCGGGTCGACGCGGCCGACGGCTGCCTCCGCGCCCGCCAGCAGCCGGTCCACGAAGGCGAGGTCACCGGCCGACTCGACCTTGGGCAGCACCAGGGACACCCGCGTGCCCTGCTGCGCGCACGCGACGATGTCCTCGTGACACCACGGCGTCCGGGGCGCGTTCACCCGGACCGCGATCCGCGGACCGGCCTCCGGCGCACGGGCCAGCCAGGCGGTGACGCGTTCCCGTGCGTCCGCCTTGGCCGTGGCCGCGACCGCGTCCTCGAGGTCGAGCACGATCTCGTCCGCTTCTGACGCGAGGGCCTTCGCCATCTTGTGCTCGTCCGAGCCGGGTACCGACAGACGTGCTCTGAGCGCACCCGCCGAAATGTTCGCGGTCACCTCATCCCCTCTCATTATCTAATCTAAATTAGACTATAATCGATCGACGCGAGTCCGGTAGCCGAGTGAGGAGACCTGTATGCCCACCCTGTCCGAGGAGGAACAGGACGTCGTCGATGTCGTCCGGGAGTTCGTCGACCGGGATGTGCGGCCCGTGGTGCGGGAGCTGGAGCACGCCAACGAGTATCCCGAGAAACTGATCGAGCAGATGAAGGCGCTCGGGATCTACGGCCTGGCCGTCCCGGAGTCCTACGGCGGGGCGCCGGTGTCCACGCCCTGCTATGTCGGCGTGACCGAGCAGCTGGCCCGCGGCTGGATGAGCCTGGCCGGGGCGATGGGCGGCCACACGGTCGTCGCCAAGCTCCTCCTCGCCTTCGGCACCGAGGAACAGAAGAACCGCTACCTGCCGAAGATGGCGACGGGGGAAGTACGGGCCACGATGGCGCTCACCGAGCCGGGCGGCGGCTCCGATCTCCAGGCGATGGGCACCGTCGCCCGTCGGCGGCCGGACGGCGACTACGTCGTCTCCGGCGCCAAGACCTGGATCAGCAACGCCCGCCGCTCCGGACTCATCGCGCTGCTGTGCAAGACGGACCCCGACGCCTCGCCCCGCCACAAGGGCATCAGCATCCTGCTCGTCGAGCACGGCCCCGGCCTCACCGTCTCCCGCGACCTGCCCAAGCTGGGCTACAAGGGCGTCGAGAGCTGCGAACTCTCCTTCGACGGCTACCGGGCGCCGGGCGACGCGCTCCTGGGCGGCGTCGAAGGACACGGGTTCGCACAGATGATGAAGGGCCTCGAGACGGGCCGTATCCAGGTCGCCGCGCGGGCACTCGGCGTCGGTCAGGCGGCCCTC
Source organism: Streptomyces sp. SP18BB07 (assembly GCF_036322545.1). NCBI lineage: Bacteria > Bacillati > Actinomycetota > Actinomycetes > Kitasatosporales > Streptomycetaceae > Streptomyces > Streptomyces sp. SP18BB07. The sequence goes on along the minus strand of NZ_JAQYWT010000360.1, from coordinate 99,179 downwards.
GACGACGCCCTGCGCTACGCCCGGGAGCGCGAGAGCTTCGGCAAGCCGATCTGGCGGCACCAGGCAGTCGGCCACCGTCTCGCCGACATGGCCACGAAGCTCGTCGCGGCACGGCAGCTGGTGCTGTACGCCGCGGAACGCCACGACTCCGGGGACCGGTGCGACATGGAGGCGGGCATGGCCAAGCTGTTCGCCTCCGAGACCGCCATGGAGATCGCGCTCGACGCGGTCCGGATCCACGGGGGGTACGGCTACTCCACCGAGTACGACGTCGAGCGCTACTTCCGCGACGCCCCCCTGATGATCGTCGGCGAGGGCACCAACGAGATCCAGCGCAACGTCATCGCCGCCCAGCTGGTCGACAGGGGCGGACTGACGTGAACCGACCACCGCAGTCCACGACCGACCGGAGGACCACGTGAAACTCTCGATGCTGCTGTCCAGGTACACCGGCGATCCGGTGGTCACCGCCGGCTTGGTGCGCGACCTGGAGTCCGCGGGCCTGGACCTGGTGTGGGTCCCGGAGGCCTACGGTTTCGACGCCATGACGCTCGTCGGCTATCTCGCCGCGACGACCGAACGGATCCGGATCGGCACCGGCATCGTCAACGTCTTCAGTCGCACCCCCACCCTCCTGGCCATGAGTGCCGCCGCCGCGGACAGCCTCTCCCGGGGCCGTTTCTCCCTCGGTCTCGGCGCTTCCGGGCCGCAGGTCGTCGAAGGCTTCCACGGTGTGCCGTTCGACCGGCCGATGCGGCGGATCACCGAGACGATCGAGATCTGCCGGAAGACGTGGCGGCGCCAGGAACCCCTCACCCACGACGGCAGGGTCTACCAACTGCCCCTGCCCGCCGACCGCGGGACCGGGCTCGGCAAACCGCTGCGGCTGATCAACCATCCCTACCGCGCCGACATCCCCGTCTACTGGGCCTCCCTGATGGAACGTTCGGTGACCGCGACGGCCGAAGTGGCGGACGGCTGGCTTCCGTTGTTCTTCATGCCGGACAAGGCGGCGGAGGTCTTCGGGCCCGCGCTCGCCGCGGGAACCGCACGCCGCTCCCCCGAACTGCCGCCGCTCGACATCGTCGCCGGCGGCCCGGTCGCCGTCGGGGAGAACCTCCCGGTCGACGACCTGCTCGACCTGGAACGGCCGACGGCCGCCCGGTACATCGGCGGTATGGGCTCCCGCGACAAGAACTTCTACAACGACCTGGCCCGCCGATACGGCTTCGAGGCCGAGGCCGAGCTCATCCAGGACCTCTATCTGGACGGCAGGAAGAAGGAGGCCGAGGCCGCGGTCCCCCGGGAGTGGCTGGCCCGGACCACGCTGATCGGTCCGCCGGGTCTGGTGGCGGAACGGATCCACGCGTACCGGGAGGCCGGCGTGACGACCCTCAACCTGGACCCGGTGGGGCCGGACCCGGCCGGCACCGTGGAGGCCGTCCGGCGGCTGGTCGACGACCTATAGTTGACCCGTGCCTAGAAAATCCGCGGGTAAGCCGCCGGCCGATCCGTCCGACTCCAAGTCGGCGCGCACGCGCGAACGCATCCTGGACGCGGCGGCCCACGTCCTCAGCCGCAAGGGCTACGCCGGAACACGGCTCAGTGACGTGGCGGAGCAGGCGGAGATCCAGGCTCCCGCCATCTACTACTACTTCTCTTCCCGAGAAGTACTGATCGAAGAGGTCATGTGGGTCGGTGTGGCCCGCCTGCGAGAGCATGTGACGGAGGCGCTCGAAGCGCTCCCGCCGGACACCACCCCCATGGACCGCATCGACACCGCCGTGGAGGAACACCTGCGCTTCCAGCTGGCCATCTCCGACTTCGCCACCGCCGCGATCCGCAACGCGGGCCAGGTCCCCGAGGACATCCGCACCCGGCAGCTCGCCGAGGAGCGCAAGTACGGAGACATCTGGCGCACGCTCCTTCACGACGCCCAGAAGGCGGGTGAACTCCGCGCCGACCTCGAACCCCGGGCCGCGCGCATGCTGGTCCTGGGCGCCCTGAACTGGGCGAACGAGTGGTGGAATCCCCGCCAGGGCTCGCTGGACGTCGTGGTACGCACCGCGAAATCCCTGGTACGGCACGGCCTGGAAGTGCCTACCGCGCAGGAGCAGGGCGACGCGCGGCCGTCCCGGGGTTCCCGGGGCCGGCGGGCGGCCACGTCGGCGGGCTGAACAGCCTGAGAGGTACATACAGAGGCCTTCAAGGGCCTTCCCGGCCTCGAAATGTAATCTAATCTAGATTAGGGTAGCCTGTCGGCCCCTACCCGGACCGGACACGCCGAAGGAGTCGACATGGCCACACCCCATCCGTCCGATCCTGCCTTCGCGGAAGCCTATGCGCGGGCCTGGACCAACGATGCCGACGACTTCGTCGGGTCCTTCGCCGCAGAGGGCACGTACACCGATGTCGCCATGGACGCCACGTACAAGGGACACGAGGACATCAGGCGGTTCCATCGCTTCATGCTCAGGTTCGCCGCGGACTCGGTGATCGAGTTCGGAGAGACCCGCTCGGCGGACGGCCGCCTGTACGCCGAGTGGGATTGGAGCGGCTCCTTCAGCGGGCCTCTGCGTCTTCGATCCGGGAGGGTGATCGAGCCGACCGGTGCCAGGTTCAGTGTTCCCGGGATCGCCGCGTGTGCCTTCGGGGCGGACGGCAAGCTGGTCAGTCACCGGGACTACTGGGATCTGACGACCGTGCTCGACCAGGCGGCTGCCGCAGCCATGTGACGAAAAGTCAGGCCTGCACGGCGGCGCCCGACGACAGCAAGCCCTCGGCGTCCTCGACGTCCCACGACTCGAGGACGTCGGCGGTGTGCCGGCCCGGCACCGGCGGGGGCGATCCGAGAGCGGTGGGCGTCGCCGAGAAGCGGGGTGCGGGCGCCGGCTGGAGGACGCCGTCGCGTTCCACCAGTGTGCCGCGGGCCCTGATGTGCGGGTGGTCCGACGCCTCGCGCAGACTCAGTACCGGCGCCACGCACGCGTCCGACGCGGAGAACGCCTTGGCCCATTCGTCCTGGGTACGGCTCGCGAAGGCCGCCGCGAGGCGCTCGCGCAGCCGCGGCCAACCGGTGCGGTCGTGTTGGGCGGCGGGGTCCTCGTCGAGTCCGAGAACGGCCAGCAGTTCCGCGTAGAACTTCGGTTCCAGGGCGCCGACCGCCATGTGACGGCCGTCGGAGGTCTCGTACACCGCGTAGAACGGCGCTCCGCCGTCCAGGAGGTTCACGCCGCGCTCGTCCTGCCAGGTTCCGGTCGCCAGCAGCATGTGGGTGCCGGCGAGCAGATGGGCCGTGCCGTCCACGATGGCGGCGTCCACGATCTGCCCCCGGCCGGTGCGCTCGGCCTCACGCAGGGCGGCCAGGACTCCGATGACGAGGTACGTCCCGCCGCCACCGAAGTCGCCGACGAGATTGAGCGGGATCTGCGGCGGGCCGCCGGCGCTGCCGACGGCGTGCAGGGCGCCCGTCAGGGCGATGTATCCGATGTCGTGCCCGGCCAGTCGGGCCAGCGGCCCGTCCTGGCCCCAGCCGGTCATACGGCCGTAGACCAGGCGCGGGTTGCTGGCGAGGCAGTCGTCGGGGCCGAGGCCGAGCCGCTCGGCGACTCCGGGGCGGTAACCCTCGATGAGGACGTCGGCCCGGGCCGCCATGTCCAGTACGGCCCGCACGGCGTCCGGTCGCTTCAGGTCGAGCAGCACCGACTTCTTCCCCCGGTTGAGGACGTCCACGTGCTCGAAGCCCGCGAACAGCCCGCTGCCGCCTGGGCGGTCGACCCGGACCACCTCGGCACCCAGGTCCGCCAGGGTCATGCCCGCGAACGGGCCCGGGCCGATGCCGGCGAGTTCCAGCACCCTGCATCCCGCGAGCGGGCCGTCTGCCATCTTCTTCCCTCTCATACGTCGGCGGTCTGCCGGGACCTGCTCCGCGACCGGGCGAACGCGAGGCCTTCCTCCCACGAAGCGCCTCGGGCGACGAGTCGCCGGTATTTCATGATCTCGGTGGGCCTGTTGACGGCCAGGGCCCCCACCAGCCGGTCACCCGCGCGGTACAGGGCGACGCCCTGGTGGTCGCGCTCGATGTCGCCGTCGGCCACGGCGATCTCCTCCGCTTCGGGGACGCCGACGAACTGGATACGGGTGTCGTACTGGTCGGACCAGAAGTACGGCACTGTCGCGTAGCCCTTCGCCGCCCCGGGGTTCAGGGCGTTGCGGGCGGCGAGGGCCCCCTGTTCGGCCGCGCTGGTCCAGTGCTCCAGGCGCATGGACCGGTCGAAGACGGGGTTGTGCCAGCGGGCGACATCGCCCGCCGCATACACGTTTTCGGCTCCGGTGCAGAGTGTCTCGTCGCAGACCACGCCGTCGTCCAGGGTCAGGCCGGAACCCTCCAGCCAGTCGGTGGCGGGTACCGCACCGGTGCCGACGACGACCAGGTCGGCGTCGAGCACGCTCCCGTCGGAGAGCCGGACCCTTTCGACCCGGCCCTCCCCTTCCAGCGCGGTGACGCTCAGCCCGCACCGCAGATCGGTGCCGTGGCGCCGGTGCAGGGATGCGAGAGCGCCTCCCATGGTCCGGCCGACAGCACGTACCAGCGGCGTCGCCTGGGCCTCGACCACGACGACGTCCAGCCCGCGTTTCCTGGCGGCGGCCGCGGTCTCGGCGCCGATGAAACCGGCGCCGATCACCACGGTCCGCGCCCCGGCGTCGAGGGCCCGTCGGACGGCGGCCGCGTCGTCCAGGGTGCGCAGCGTGTGAACGCCTGCCAGGCCCTCGGTGCCGGGCAGCCGGCGCGCGGTCGCGCCGGTGGCGATGACCAGGGCGTCGTAGCCGATGGGCCGCTCGCCGACGACGACCGTGCGGGCCGCGGTGTCCAGGCCCGTGGCGGGGGCGCCGAGCAGGAGTTCCGCGCCGAGGTCGGTGCGGAGCACCTCCTCGGTGCGGAAGGTCGGCGGTGCCCCGTCCGCACCGTTCGCGTCGAGGAACTGCTTGGAGAGCGGCGGTCGGTCGTACGGGAGGTGCGGCTCGGCCCCGACGAGGGTGATCCGCCCCTCGAAGCCGCCTTTGCGTGCGGCCTCGACCGCCCGGAGCCCGGCCAGGGACGCGCCGACGACGACCAGTCGGCGGGTCCCCATCAGGGCTCCAGCCGGAGGGCCTCTGTCGGGCAGCCCGCGATGGCTTCCTCGACGTCGGAAAGGGTCCCCGGGGGGACGGTCTGCGTCTTCAGCACGAGTTCGCCCTCGTCGTTCACTTCGAACACGTCGGGTGCCAGGGACTCGCAGATACCCAGACCCGTGCACTTGGAACGGTCAACGGTGATCTTCATCAGTGCTCCCTCGGGGCTCCGGTCGGCTCGGCCGCGACGCCGACCGGGTGGTGTCGCAGGATCTGTTCGACGACGAGCTTCGCGGTCTCCGCGCAGGCCGTGGTGCCGCCGTTGGCGTACTCCTTGACCGCGTCGCCGACGTTCCAGAGGTTGGGGACGGGAGTGGTGTTCGGAAGGTCGAAGCCCGCCACGGCACGTTGCGGAGGCCAGCCGTCGCGGGTGACGACGGTGGACAGGATCCTGGCGCGATCGAAACCTGGGATCTGGTCACGGAGATCGGCCATGAGCAGCTCGGTCTCGGCCGCCTCGTCGAAGTCGCCGACAGCCGGCTGCGGGACGGCCGTACCCACGTAGAGGTGCCAGCCCTCCGGCGCCATCTCCGGGCAGGTCGCGGTGAAGTTGGCGACGTAGCACATGCGGCGGGTACTGGCGAAACTGAGGAGGCCCGGGGCCTCGACCAGGCGCTCCCGGCTGGCGAAGTTGACCGAGATCATCGCGCAGGGCCGGTCGCCGCGCCGTACCGAGGTCAGGTACTCCTCGGAGAAGTGCTCCTCGCCGGCGAGTGTCACGGTGGCGGCCGGCCCGATGTCGCTGACCGCGAACCGGCAGGCGACCTCGGTGTCCTGGCCGTCGCGGGCGACGACGGCGCCGGTGACCCGGCCTGCGTCCACCGTCAGTCTGCGCACCTCGCTGTCCAGCCAGACCTCACCGCCGCCGGCGGTGACCACGTCGGCGAGCGCGCGCCAGATCCCGATGGTGCCGTCGGGGCAGAGACCGAACTTCTTGAAGGCGCTCTTGCGGGTGAAGTAGGTGAGGAAGACGCGGGCGGGCAGTTCCTCGGAACTCACCGCGAAGACCGATCCGCACATGTTGCGGAAGACACCGTGCACGGATTCGTTCTTGGTGTAGCGGCGGATCCAGTCGGCGGTGGACAGTTCGGCGTCGGGCAGGCCGCTGTCCTCGCGGGCGGCACCGAGGCCGCCGAGGAGCTTGGCGCCCTGGCGGGTGAGCTTGGACAGCAGCATGCCCCAGCCGCCGCCGGTCACGTCGATGTCCTTGCCGCGGATGCGGTACAGGATGGGCGGGTTGGCCCGGCGGACGTCGAACTTGGCGCCGACCTCCTGGAAGGTCTGCTCGGTGATGCCGCCCACCTCGATGACGATGGCCCCGTTGTTGACCTTGAAGCCGTCGATGTCGTGGGTGGAGGCGCGCCCGCCCACACGGTCGAGGCGTTCCACCACGAGGGTGCGGTAACCGTGGTGGGTCAGGCGGGCGGCCGTGAACAGGCCGCCCGCGCCGGCGCCGATGACGAGGGCGTCGAAGGATGTCACGAAGGCTGTCTCCTTTCCGGGCTCAGGTTTCCGGGCTCAGGCCAACGGATTGGTGCCGACGGCGGAGCCGTCCATGTCGGTGATGTCGGACCAGCGGTCGGCGACGTCCTGGAGGCTCGGGGTGCCGGCGAAGGTCACCCCCTTGGAGGCGAAGTACGCGACCCGCTGGACGCGGTCGCCGCCGGCGATCAGCACCGTGCCGGTGTCGGTGCATTCGTCGGTCAGCAGATGGGCGACGACGGGTGCCACGAACTCGGCCGGCAGCCGCTCCAGGAGCTCGGCGGGGGCGGCGTCCTCACTCATCCGGGTCCTGGCCAGCGGTGCGACCGCGTTGGCGAGGATGTTGTACTTGCGCCCCTCGACCGCGAGCGTGTTGACCAGGCCGACCAGGCCGAGCTTGGCGGCGCCGTAGTTGGCCTGTCCGAAGTTGCCGTACAGCCCGGAGGTGGAGGTGGCCATGACCACCCGGCCGTGTCCCTGCTCGCGGAAGTGCGGCCAGGCGGCGCGGGTGACGTGGTACCCGCCGAAGAGGTGCACGCGCTGCACGGCCTCCCACTGGTCCACCGTCATCTTCGCGAAGGAGGCGTCCCGCAGGATGCCCGCGTTGTTGACCACGCCGTGCACGGCCCCGTACTCCCGCAGGGCGGTGCCGATCACGCCGGTGGCGCCCTCCTCGGTGGCCACGCTGTCGTAACTGGCGACCGCCTGGCCGCCTTCGGCGCGGATCTCGGCGACGACGGCGTCGGCCATCGCGTTGCCCGATCCGGTGCCGTCCCGCGCGCCACCGAGGTCGTTGACGACGACGCGGGCGCCGTGCCGGGCCAACAGCAGCGCGTACTCGCGCCCCAGCCCGCCGCCCGCGCCGGTCACCACGACGACCCGGTCCTGTACTCCTGCCATGGGGGTACTCCTCGTTGCTCGGATGGGGGATCAGTACGAGTTCGGCAGGCCGAGGCTGTGCTGGGCCACGAAGTTGAGCACCATCTCCCGGCTGACCGGGGCGGTGCGCAGCATCCGGGCGACGAACCACAGGTCGGCCAGGCCGTACTCGCGGGACAGGCCGTTGCCGCCATGGGTCTGGATCGCCTGGTCGAGGGCCTTGAGAGAGGCTTCGGCGGCGGTGAACTTCGCGATGTTGGCCGCTGCCGCGGCGTCCTGTCCGGCGTCGAACAGCTCCGCGCTGCGGGCTGTGGCGAGCCGGGCGAGCTCGACCCCGATGTGCGCTTCGGCGAGGGGGTGGGAGATGCCCTGATGAGCTCCGATCGGAGCGGACCACACCGTGCGTTCGCGGGCGTAGTCGCGGGCCTTGCCCACCGCGTAGCGGCCGATGCCGTTGCTGAGCGCCGAGGCGGTGATGCGCTCGGGGTTGAGGCCGGCGAAGACCTGCCGCAGGCCCTTGCCGCGCTCTCCGATCAGGGCGTCGCCGGTCACCCGGACGTCGTCGAAGAACAGGGTGAACTGTTTGTCCGGGCAGACCAGTTCGGTCTCGATGGGCTGGAACTGCAGGCCGGGCGAGTCGAGGGGAACAACGAACAGGGACAGCGGGCTGCGTCCGGACGCCGAGGGAGCGAGATCGCCGTCCCGGGTGACGACGAGCACGGCGTCCGCCTCGTCCAGGGCGGATATGAAGTACTTGGAGCCCGAGATGCGCCAACCCTCGCCGTCGGAGCGCGCGGTGGTGGTGATGGCGTGGCTGTTGGATCCGGCGTCCGGCTCGGTGATGGCGAACGCCATCCTCCGGCGACCCGTGGCGATGTCCGGCAGCCAGGCCCGCTTCATCTCCGGCGAGGCGTGGGCCGCGAGGATCGAGCCGCAGATGGCGGGTGAGATGACGCTGCTGAGGAGCGGCATGCCATGGGCCGACAACTCCTCAAGGACCACGACGAGTTCGGCGAGTCCCGCACCCCCGCCCCCGTACTCCTCGGGAAGGTGGACGCCCAGCAGCCCGGCCTCCCCCAGTTCGCTCCACAGCTCCTCCACGCCCGCGCCCGTCCGGGCACGTTCGCTGTAGTACGCGTGCCCGTAGCGGGCGGCGATCTTGGCGGTGCTCTCCCGGATCAGCCGATGCTCGTCGCTGTCCGTGATCAGTGCTGTCATCGCTACCGTCCCTGAAACGTGGGCTTGCGCTTGTCGATGAAGGCGGCGACGGCCGCCGAGGCGTCCGATGTCCGGGCGGTGCGGGCGATCGCGTCCGCCTCGGCCGCCAACTGCTCGGCCAGCGTGGCCGACCAGGTTTCGCGCAGCAGGCGGCGGATCTCGCCATGGGCGCGGGTGGGACCGTCGGCCAGTCGCCGGGCGACCGCGAGGGCCTCTTCGGCCAGTTCACCGGCCGGCAGCACGCGCGTCGCCAGGCCCCATTCGACGGCCTCGTGAGCGTCGAGCACCCGTTGTTCGAAGTAGAACTCGGCTGCCCGGCGGGGTCCCACGAGCCTCGGCAGGAACCAGGAGTTGCCACCGTCACCGGACAGCCCGAGCGACGTGAACCCGGAGGCGAACTTGGTGCCCTCGGCGGCCAGCACGATGTCGGCGCAGTACAGCAGCCCCAGCCCGCCGCCCGCGACCGCGCCGTGCGCGGCGCACACGATCGGCGCGTCGAGCCTGCTGAGCAGACGAAGCGCCTCGTGGTACGGCGAGATCATCCTGCGCAACGTGCCGGGCAGTCCGGCGCCGGCGCTGTCCGCGAAGACGGCGATGTCGCCGCCCACGGTGAAGGCGGGACCGTCACCCGTGATCAGTACCGCCCGCACGTCCGGATCGGCGGCCAGGCGCTGGGCGACCTCGTACAGGTCGTCGGCCATGGCCTGGTCGAGGGCGTTGCGGACGTGCGGGCGGTCGAGCCGGAGCTCGGCGAGTCCATCGGTGACGCGGAGGTTCACGGTCGACAGGGCCCGGTCGGTCCCCAGGGCCTCGGACCAGCGTGCGCTGTCCGTCAGTTGGACGAGGCCGGTGATCCGCTCACCCTCGAAGCTCAGGAGGTGGGAGAACTCCGCGTCGAGCTTGCCGCCGCCTTGTCTCGCCTCGCCCACGTACCGGCCGGTGACCAGCAGGTCGCCGTCTTCGAGGTGGCGGAAACCGGCGGGTTCCGCCCGGGCGTCGTAGCTCCTGGCGATCCGGCCCCAGAACCCGCGGCGCATGGCGTCGCTTCCGGTGTACGTCCCGCCCAGGCCCAACGGGAGTCCCTCGGTGGTCCGGCCCTCGAACTCGGGATGCAGGATCCGGTCGAGCCGCTCGCGGTCTCCGTGGGCCAGTGCCCGGTAGAGCTCGGCCGCCACCGCCTCTTTCTCATCGTGTCGCACGCTCACAGCCTCCAGTTTTGAATCTAATATAAATAAGATTCTGACTCCGGGTCAACGCCCCTTCCGCCGGGCGGGACCGGTCACCCCGGGTCGGGACCCACGACCGAGACGAACGAGACGCATCCGCCCGGCCGCCCGCCCAGGTTGTGGGTGAGGCCGAGACGCGGATCCGTCAGCTGGCGCTCGCCCGCTTCACCGCGGAACTGCAGCCAGCACTCGTACAGCATCCGCAGGCCGCTCGCCCCGACGGGATGACCGAAGGACTTCAGCCCGCCGTCGGGGTTCACGGGCAGCCGGCCGTCCAACTCGAAGGCCCCGTCCAGGACGTCCTTCCACGCCTGGCCGCGCTCGGCGAACCCCAGGTCCTCCATCAGCACCACCTCGGTCGGGGTGAAGCAGTCGTGCACCTCGGCGAGCGATATCTGCGTGCCCGGGTCGGTGACGCCTGCCTGCCGGTAGGCGTCGGCGGCGGCGTGGACCACCTCCGGGAAGGTGGTGTAGTCGTAGCCGGGGTCCATGGCTCCCCTGACGGCCCCCGCGACCAGCGACAGACCCTTCACGTACATCGGCCGGTCCGTGTAGCGCAGGGCGTCCTCGGCCCGGACGATCAGTGCGCAGGCGGCGCCGTCGGAGACCCCGGAGCAGTCGAAGACCCCGAGCCGTCCGGCCACCAGCGGCGCCCGCTCGATCGTCTCCTTGGCGACCACGGAGCGGAACTGGGCCTTGGGGTTGCGGGCGCCGTTGGCGTGGTTCTTCCACGCGACGTGCGTCATCGCCTCCCGCATCGCGACCGGATCCACCCCGTACCGCGCGCAGTACGCCGGATCGAGCAGGGAGAAGGCGGCCGGCGCGGTCAGTGACAGCTCGGGCGCCGTGCCGTCGCCCGGCGGGTCGGAGCGCAGCAGCCCGGAGAAGCCGGAGTCCTTCAGTTTCTCCACGCCGACGGCCATCACCCGGTCGTACGCCCCGGAGGCGACCGCGTAGCAGGCGTTGCGGAAGGCCTCCGATCCGGTGGCGCAGTAGTTCTCCACCCGGGTGACGGGCTTGTGATCCAAGGCCAGCGGGCGGCTGAGCGTGAGGCCGGACTGCCCGGAGCCGAGAGTGCCCAGCCAGTAGGCGTCCACGTCCTCGGCCGCCAGGGCCGGGGTCCCCGCGAAGCACTCCCGGGTCGCGTCGAGGAGCAGGTCGTCCGCCGAACGCTCCCAGTGCTCGCCGAAGGAGGTGCACCCCATGCCGACCACCGCGACCTTGTCGCGGATCCCGTTGCTGCTCATGCCGTGCCCTCCCGCTCGCTCGTGTCCGCCGCGGCGGAGGCCTTCGTACCGGCCGTCGCACGAGCCGTCGTACCGGCCGTCGTGCGGGCCTTCCAGAAGTAGTTGTGCACGCCGCCCGCGGTGTGCAGCCGCCGGAAGACCGGCTCGACCCGTACGCCCACGTCGAGTTCGTCGGCCACCGTGTCGGCGATCTCCAGCGTGCAGCGCCCGCCGCCGTCGAAGTCGACCACCGCGTCGATCAGCGGGGGCGAGGGCGAGTGGGCGAGCCGGTCGACGGTGTACGTCGCCACCGTGCCGGTCGTCCCGGCCAGCGGCACGGCCGCCATCGCGTCCACCGCGCCACAGTCCTTGCACACTCGGGCGGGCGGCAGGTGGACGAAGCCGCAGCTCTCGCAGCGGCTTCCGGTGAACCCGAACTTCCACCCCTCCCCGCGTGCCGACGGCGGTCCTGCCGGCCGGTCCGGCTCGGGCCTGCGCGGCGGCTCCCGTTCCAGCCATCCGCGCCAGGTCAGATACGTCGGGTACGGGACGGGCCGGCCCTCGGCGAGTTGCCGGGCGAGGGGGGCGTGTTGCCTGGCCGAGGGGAGGCGGTCGGTGGTCCGCAGCAGGAGGGCGTCGCAGCCGTCGGCGGCGGAGAGCAGCAGGATGGTCTCGTCGGCGCCGGCGCGGTCGAGGACATCGGCCAGGGCGAGCCCGGCGTCGGCCGCGCCGGAATACCCGAGGGGTGAGCCGCTCGCCGACAGACGTGCGGGGAAGACCTTGGGGGCGCGCTTGCGGACGGCCGCGTTCGGCGAGACGAGCAGCACGTGGTCGGGCTGTCCGGTGCCGGCGGCTTTCAGAGCGCGCTGTCCGGTGTCCTCGATCAGCGGCAGGTAGCGTTCCAGGCCGAACCGTTCCTCCCACTGCTCGCCGGACGGGCTCCCCGGGGAGCGCCAGCGGTCGAGGAACTCGGCGGTGGCCGAGGTGTGGGCGAGGATCTCGGCGACCGCCGCGTCCGCCGCGCCGAAGAGGAAGGCCGCCGCGCCGTCTCCCCCGTCCCGCTCGTCGGCCGAGCCGGGGCGCCCGGTGCGGACGTCGGACAGTACGGCGAGACCGCCGTCGAGCCCGGCGGCGCGCAGCGCGGCGATCCCGGAGCGCGCGGAGCCTGCCAGGTCCGCCGCGAAGGTGTCGCGCGGCAGGCCGAGTGCGGCGTGCAGGGCGCAGGCGTTGGTCTTGTCGAGGTAGGCGGGAGAGGTGGTCGCGAAGTACAGCGACGCCGGTGCGGGCGGGGCGGGCCGCAGACGGCGGGCGGCTTCGACGCCCATGGTGGTGCTGTCCTCGTCGAAGGAGGCGGCGACACGGGCGCCGCGGCCCGCGCGGACACCGAGGGCGGTGCCCAGTTCGTCACGCATGACGCGGTGCCGGGGAAGGTAGGTGGCGTAGGAGACGATGCCGTAGGGGCTGCGGGTCATGGTGGTCGTCATGGTGGTCACGCCGCCTCGAAGATCGCGGCCATGCCCTGGCCGCCCCCGATGCACATGGTCTCGAGGGCGTACCGGCCGCCGCGGCGCCGCAGTTCGTGCAGCATGGTCGCGAGGACGCGTACCCCTGTGGCGGCGATGGGGTGGCCGAGTGAGATGCCGGAGCCGTTGACGTTGAGCCGGTCGTCGTCCTCGTCGTACTTGAATCCCCACTCCTTCACGACGGCGAGCACCTGGCAGGCGAACGCCTCGTTCAGCTCGACGAGGTCGAGGTCGTCGAAGCCCAGCCCGGTCCGGGCGAACAGTTTGGCGACCGCCGGCACCGGGCCGATGCCCATGACCGAGGGCTCGCAGCCGGCGGCCGCCCAGCCGCGCAGGAAACCCATGGGTTCCAGGCCGAGTTCGCCGAGCTTGTCCTCGGCGACCACGAGACAGGCCGCGGCGGCGTCGTTCTGCTGGCTGGAGTTGCCCGCGGTGACGGTGCCGTCGGGCGTCAACGGACGCAGTCCGGCGAGGATCTCTTCGGTGGTGCCGGGGCGGATGCCCTCGTCTCGGTAGCACGACAGGGGGTCACCGGGTCGCCGGCGAGGGAGGTCGACCGGCACGATCTCGTCGGCGAAGCGTCCGGCGTCCCGCGCTTCGGCGGCCCGCCGGTGACTGCGGGCCGCGTACGCGTCGGCCTCCTCGCGGGTGATGGCGTAGCGCTCGGCGAGGTTCTCGGCCGTCTCGATCATTCCGCTGATCGGGCCGAACCGCTCCTGCGGCTGCGAGCGTTCCCTCCCCCGGTCGAGGCGGTCGTAGAGCTGTACGGTGCCGGAGCGGCTGCCCCACCGGACGTCCGGGGAGTAGTGCTCGATGTTGCTCATGCTCTCCGCGCCGCCCGCCAGGACCACGTCGGCGGCTCCGGTCTGGACCGTCATCGCGGCGGTGACCACGGCCTGGAGTCCGCCGCCGCAGCGCCGGTCGAGCTGGAAGCCGGGCACCTCAACCGGCAGACCGGCTTGGAGGGCGGCCCAGCGGCCGATGCACGGGGCCTCGGAGTTGGCGTACGACTGGGCGAAGACGACATCGTCGATACGGTGCGGGTCGACACCGGAGCGCTCGACCACGGCCTTGATGACGGTGGCGGCCAGGTCGTGCGCGGGTACGGGGCGCAGGGTGCCGCCGAAGGTGCCGACGGGGGTGCGCAGCGGTGTGACGATCGCGGCGCGGCGCAGGGCTGTCATGCCGGGGCTCCTTGCTCTTCGAGCGCGGCTTCGAGCGCCGCTCGGTGGTCGGGGTGGGCGATGGCGAGCATGCGTTCACGGCGTACGCTCAGCGGCTGTCCGCGCAGGTCGGCCACGCCGTACTCGGTGACGAAGAGTCCCGCGTCGCTGCGGGAGGTGCTGACCGGGCCGGACAGGCGGGCCACGATGCGGCTGGCGGTACCGGCGGTGGAGGGCAGGGCGATGACGGGCAGGCCGCCGGGTGACTGGGCGGCTCCGCGCAGGAAGTCGCCGGCGCCGCCGACCGCGCCGACGTAACTCCCCCTGGCCAGCTCGGAGTTGACCTGGCCGCTGAGGTCCACCTCGATGGCCGAGTTGATGGCGACCAGCCGGTGCTGGGCAGCCAGCGTCCGCGGGTCGTGGGTGTAGGCGGTGTCGCGCAGCTGGATCGCGGGGTTGTGGTGGGCGTAGCGGAACAGCCGCCGGGTGCCCATCAGCAGGCCGCCGACCGAGCGGCCCCGGTCGAGTGTCTTGCGGGCGCCCGTCACCACTCCCGTCTCGATCAGGTCCATGGCCGCGTCGTTGATCAGGCCGGAGTGGATGCCCAGGTCACGGCGGTCCGTCAGCAGCCCGAGCACGGCCTCCGGAAGCCCGCCGACGCCGAACTGGAGCGTGACCCCGTCCTCCACCAGGCCGGCCACGCGGGCCGCCACTTGTGCAGTGACGGCGTCGGACGCGGCGGGCCGGACTTCGGCGGGCGGGCGGGACGTGTGGATCACGACGTCGAGGTCGCAGGCACCCAGCGTGCGGGAGCCACAGGTCTGCGGGACCTGGTCGTTGACCTCGGCGATCACCACCCGCGCGGTGTGCAGGGCCGCGCTCAGGTAGTCGTCGGCCAGCCCCGGGCTGTGGCGGCCGTGCTCGTCCGCCGGAGGGAGCTGGAGAAGCACCACGTCGGCGCGGACGGAGCCCGTGGTGAGCAGACCGGGGAGGCTGGAGTAGGGGGCGGGGAGCACGTCGAGCTTCCCCGCCCGGTGCAGGGCCCGGTTGCCGCCGCTGCCGGTGTAGGAGACGAAGGAGACCATGTCCGTGTGGTCCGGCCGCACGGTGTCGGTGGCCGGGATCCCGAGGAAGCATCTGAAGGGCCCGATCCCGGCGCGCTGACGCATCAGCCGCTCGGTCAGGGTCCGCGGCTCGGCGCACGCCTGGCCCCAGGCAACGGTGTCGCCCGCCCGGACGTACCGGGACAGGTCGAGTTCGTCGGGTGCGATGACATCCATGTGCCGGCCCGTCAGCTGCCGGCGTCTTCGCGCCAGCGGTCCGCCGAGGGGTCGAGCAGTCTGGACAGGTGTCCGTCGGGGAGCCACACCAGGGCTTCCAGTTCGAGCGCGTCCAGGTGTCTGACCCGCCCGGTGCGCCGGTCCTCCAGCCGGAGCCGGGGACCGTTGGCGGTGGTGTCCACGCTCACCGCGACCTCGGCGAACTCGCTGCCCACGATCTCGTTCTCGTTCATCGGCGCCGCCCTCAGATCAGGAAGGACAGAGTCGGCAGCGCTCGGTCGTGGTCGACCAGGACGACCTTCTTGTACGCCAGCCGCAGCCGCCCCTCGACGAGACGCAGCCGGTACGTGGTACGCCCCGCCCATATCTCCTTGCCGCGCTCGCGGGACTCGACCAGCACGAAGTTGGCGCCGACGGTCAGGTCTCCGGGCTCCCGGCCCGGACCGTCGTCGTCGTCGAGGATCTCCACGTTGGAGACGATCCGGCGCAGGTGGGAGGGGGGCGACTGGGCGTACCGCTTGCCGGTCCTGAGCTGCCCCAGCCGGGTGGCGATACGACTGCGGTTGTCGCTGATCACCGACATCTGCTGTACGGGGTCACCGTCCGGGGCACCCGCGGGCACCCAGTAGAGGGCGTCGTCGGTCCACAGCGCCTCCCACGCGTCGTAGTCGTGCTCGTCCGCGTAACGGGCCTCGCGGTACAGGAACTGCTCCACCTGGCGCAGGTCGAGTGCGGTGTCGTCAGTGGTGGCCGGTGCGGTCACTTCTCCGCCTCCATCAGGTTCCGGTAGTGCGACCAGAAGCCCCGCATGCCCGTCTCGTCGGTCGCGGTGCCGATACGGAAGCCGTTGTCGTCGGTGCGTTCGCGGTCCACTCCGCGCCGGATGTCGACCCATTCCGGCTCGCGCAGGGCGACGCCGCGCTGGTTGCGCTCGTACATCTCGGTGTCGTCGGCGAGCAGCATCCCGGCCGGCCCGACCGAGCCGACGCACTGCGACACCATGCGCCGGTTGAGTTCGGGGGCGCCCTTGAGCTGGATGGCGGTGGCGTGCTGGACGCACTCGCCGGCCGCCAGCGGCTGGATGACGAAGAGCTGGATCTCGGCGATGAAGAGGTTGGGGAAGATCATCACGTGCGGGGACCCCTCGACGAGGATCTCCTCGGCGGCGGGGCCGTGGACTTCCCTCATGCGCGCCACGTACTGGGGCACCCGATCCTCGGTGGTGCCGAACCAGCGCATCGGCTCGCCGAAACGGCGGAACTCCGGGCGCAGGTCGTTCTCGCTGTGGCCGCCGCCCAGGTCGCGGGTCACGGCCGTGGAGTTGTCGCTGTACAGGGCGCCGATCGGGCTGCCGGTGACGCTGAAGATGGAGCCGTGCACGAACTGCGGGTGGTAGCCGTCGGTCTCGTTCTCCGCGAGGAGCTTCCAGTTGGCGCGCGTGCGGTGTTTGAGCCAGCCGGCGGTGAGTTCGACCTCGCCCTCCGGGGAGAGCCGTGCGAGACGGTCCAGTTCTCCGGCGGCGGCGCCGAGGTGTTCGGTGAGCGTCGGGCCGTCGGATGCGAAGCTGCCGAAGACGAAGCCCCGGTAAGAGGCGACCCTGGGGAGCCGGCCGAGGCCGAGGGCGAGCTTGCCCTTGCCGCCGTAGCCCTTGTTGTAGGGGTAGCCCAGCAGGTCGCCGTTGTTGCGGTAGGTCCAGCCGTGGTAGGGGCAGCGGAAGGAGTTGGAGTTGCCGCTCGGCGCGTCGCACACCAGGTTGCCGCGGTGGGCGCAGCGGTTGAGCAGCAGGTGCACCTCGCCGTCGCGGTCCCGGGTCATGACGACGTCCTGCGGACCGATGTTCTTGCGTACGTAGTCGCCCGGTTGGGGGACCTCGCTGACATGCCCGACGTAGACCCAGGTGCGGTACCAGATGCGCTCCAGTTCCTCGGCGAAGATCTCCGGATCGGTGTAGAGCGATCCGTGCACCCTGGTCGGCTGGATCAGCCGTGCGTACTTGTCCGTCTGCTCGTGTGCCGTCTGCTGGTGTGCCGTCTTTGGCAGCGTGGCCGTCATGCTTCGCCATCCTCGATTCGCTTCTGGGCGTACTGCGCCAGCCGGAACTTCTGCACCTTGCCGGTCGGTGTGGTGGGCAGTTCGGCGGCGTCCAGGAACAGCACGTGCTTGGGGACCTTGAACCGCGCGAGCCGCTGCTTGCACAGCGCGACGACATCCGCGGCGGAGAGGTCCGCGCGGGGAGCACGGACCACACAGGCGCAGCCGGCGTCGCCCCATCGTTCGTCGGGTACGCCCACCAGGTAGACCTGGCTGATCGCGGGGTGGGCGGTGAGCAGGTCCTCGATCTCCTTGGGCATGACGAGTTCGCCGTCGCTCTTGTACAACTCCTTTGTGCGGCCGGTGACTTCGAGGTATCCGTCGTCCCGGACCCGGCCCAGGTCGCCGGAGTGCACCCAGCCGTCGCGCAGTGCCTTCGCGGTCTCCTCGGGTTTCTTCCAGAAGCCCCGCATGTGCGTCGGGCCCCGGGAGACCAGTTCGCCCTCGGCTCCGGGAGGAAGGTCCTCGCCGGTGAGCGGGTCGATCGCCTTGTACGTGGCGAGCGTGCCGTCGGGCGGTCCGGCCGGACCGGCCAACTTGGGTCTGCCGACGGTGCCGGAGTGCCGCTCCAGCGGATCTTCGGGAAGGGTGAGCGTCATCGCTCCGCCGCACTCGGTCATGCCGTATCCCGTGGTGATCTCCTCCACGCCGAGTTCCGCACGCACCCGCTTCCAGAGCCAGACCGGGGCCGGGGCCGCGCCGGACAGTAGCGCGGTGAGCGAGGAGAGGTCGTGGTCCATGCGTGCGGGGTGTTCCAGCAGGGCCACGGTCATCGTGGGCACGCAGAGGATGTCGGTGGCGCGGTGGCGCTGGATCCCGGCGAGATAACGGACCGGGTCGAAGGCGGTCTGCGGGACGATCGCGCCGCCCACCGTCATCGCGGCGAGCATCCCCTCGACGTAGCCGAACATGTGGTAGCAGGGCAGCGAGAACAGGATCCTCCGGCCGTCCTGGAACTCCCGGGTCAAGGCCGAGGCGTAGGCGGTCCGCAGCACGGAGTCATGGGTGACGAGGACGCCCTTGGGCGAGCCGGTGGTGCCGGAGGTGTAGAGCAGGTCCCCGATCTCGTCCGGCCGGGCAGCTCCGGCGGGGCACCCCCCTCGGTGGCGGTCGCCCAAGTCCGCGAGCGAGGCCACGGTCGGCACGCCGTCGCGCGGCTCGGTACCCTCGGTGGGCAGCAGGACGACCTGCCGCAGATGAGGCAGCGCGGTCGCCGCGCCGGCGTCCCAGCCGGGTGCGACGGCGTCGAGCATGGTCTGGTAGTCGAGGTCGCCGAACGCGGTCATGGAGATCAGGACGGAGCACTCGGACTGGGCCAGGACGTAGGCCAGTTCCTCCTGGCGGTAGAGGTAGTTGAACGGGATCGCCACGGCACCGGTCCGGGCGACGGCGAACTTCAGCGGGGCGAACTCCAGGAAGTTCGCCATCAGCAGCCCCACCCGGTCGCCGGGGCGCACACCGAGCGCGGCAAGACCGTCCGCGAGGCGGGCGGCCCACTCGGCCGTCTCGGCATAGCCGATGGTCCGCTCGTCCGTGATGACGAAGGGGCGGTCTCCGTACCGCGCGGCGCAGTGGTCGAGCCAGTCGTCGAGGGTGCGTGGGGTCCAACGCTGGAACCGGGCACTCAGGTGCTCGCGGCGCCGCTCGATTTCCGATGTCACGAAACACCTCCCTCCTTTTTCTAATTGACGTTAGATTAAATGACGGGGGCGGAGGTAGGCAACCACCGGTTCACGGGACTCACCCCAGTCGGCGCAGGATCCCCGCGGCGGCGGCCTCACGGAGCTTGAACTTGCGCACCTTGCCGGCCGGAGTGACCGGCATCTCGTCGGCGACGTACCAGTACTGCGGGACCTTGTACTTGGCCAGGCGGCCGCGGCAGTGCTCGACCAGGGCATCGTGCAGGCCGTCGTGCACCTGTCCTCGAAGACGTACGACCGCTGCCACGGCCTCGCCCCACCTCTCGTCCGGCAGGGCCACCACGGCTGCCTCCAGCACGGCCTCGTGCCCCAGCAGGCAGGTCTCTATCTCGGCCGGCGCGATGTTCTCGCCACCGCGGATGATCAGGTCCTTCAGCCGTCCGGTGATGGTGATCACCCCGCGCGCGTCCATGGCGCCGAGATCACCGGTGTGCACCCAGCCCTCGGCGTCGACCGTGCGCGCGGTCGCCTCCGGATCGTGCAGGTACCCGATCATCTGCTGGTAGCCGCGGGCGCAGATCTCACCCGGCGTACCGAGCGGCTGCACCTGGCCGGTCACCGGGTGGACGATCTTGCACTCCACCTGCGGCAGCGGCCGCCCCACGGTGTCCCTGACGTCCGTGTCGTCGTCCGTGACCCGGGTGGCGGTCAGGGTGGGGCCCAGTTCCGTCTGGCCGTACAGGTTGTGCACGCGGGCGCCGAACAGTTCCCGGGTCGCCTCGATCAGGGGGGCGGGCACATTGGCGCCGCCCACGAGGACCTTGCGCAGGGCGGGGGCCGGACCACCCGTCTCCCGGGCGGTCTCGTTCAGGGCGGACAGCATGGCGGGCACGCAGAACAGGAGGGAGGCCCGCTCCTCGCGCATCGAGTCCAGTACGGGGCCGGGCCGGAACCGCTCGACCAGTACGAGGCAGCCTCCCAGCCACAGGGTGCCGAGGGTGGCGACCACACACCCGGCCGTGTGGAACATCGGCAGCGGGCTGACGTGCACCGCTCCCGGCTCGGCCTGAACCGTCTCCAGATTCAGTCGCGCGACGTTGACCAGAGACCGATGGGTCAGCAGCACACCCTTGGGCAGGCCGGTGGTGCCCGAGGTGTACTGGAGCATCACCGGTGCACCGGGGTCCTGGACAGCCGCGTCCGGCAGATCCCGCGGCTCGGCGTTCCACCGGTCGTGTTCGGCGAGGGAGACCACGTGCCGCAGCCCGGGGCACCGGGGCCGGACGGTCGCGGCGACGGCCGCGAGGTCGTAGTCGCGGCTGACGTCCGCGTGCAGCAGCGCGACGGCTCCGGAGTGGTTGAGGGCATGGACGAGTTCCTCGGGCCGCAGTACGGGGTTGAGGGCGACCAGGGTCACTCCAGCCAGCGCCGCGCCGTACTGGACGATCGGCCACTCGACGACGTTCGGCGCCCACAGGGCGACGAACTCCCCCGGCCCGGCCAGCCTCAGCAGGGCGGCGGCCACCCGCCGGGCCTCGATGGACAACTGCCCGTAGGTCAGCCGGCGTTCCGCACCACCGCCGTGCGCGACACCTGCCAGGGCCGTGGCGCCGGCGTGGGTCACGGCCCGTTCCGCCAGCAGGGAACCGACGGTGTGGTCGACCAGCGGCACACTGTCGTCCCTCGGCCACAGTGAGGACACCAGTGGTTCTGTCATGTTCAGCATCCCTTGAACTCGGGGCGACGCCGTTCGCGGAAAGCGGCGACGCCTTCGGCGAAGTCCGCCGAGTCGAAGAGCCGGATCTGGTGCTCGACCTCGTGGTCGAGTGCCGCGAGCGGATCGCTCCCGGCGCGGACGCCGAGCATCGCCCGCAGAGCGGAGAGCGCGAGGGGCGGGCCCTCGGCGATGCGTTCGGCGTCGGCGAGCGCCCGGTCCAACGCGGCCCCGGGCTCGGTCAGTACGTCGGCGAGGCCGAGGGTGAGCGTGTCCGGGCCCTGGACCGGGCGGGGCAGCAGGAGCAGCTGCCGAGCGGCGGCCGGACCGGTCCTGGCCGGCAGGGAAACGGTGATCCCCATGTCACCGGCGAGGCCGACGCCGGTGAACGCCGTGCTGAACGACGCGTCGGTCGCGGCGACCACCCGGTCGCAGGCCAGCGCGAGCGCCGCCCCCGCGCCGTACGCGAAACCCTCGACGGCTGCCACCACCGGGGTGGGCCCGTCCCAGATGGCCCGGATCACCCGCTGGGCCGCCTCGGCCCTGGGGCGGGTCTCCTCGGGGCTCTGCCGGCGCATCGTGGAGATGTCCCCGCCCGAACAGAAGGTGCCGGCGCTGCCGGTCAGCACGATCGCCCGTACGGTGTCGTCGGCCATCGCGGACTCCAGCATCTCCGCGAGCACCACCCGCAGCGCGAGGTCGATCGCGTTGCGCTTCCTGGGCCTGTTCAGGGTCAGTACGCGGACGGTGCCGTGGTCCTCGGCCAGCACGATGTCCTCGCCGCTGTGTTGCTCAGTCATGGCGTCTCATCCCCTGTCACCGTCCCGTGAAGACCGGGGGCCTGCGCTCGATGACCGCCGCCAGCCCCTCCCTGGAATCCGCCGTGCCCGACAGTTCGGCGACCGTACGGGCCTCCTCGGCCAGTCGCTCCTCGACGCCGGCGCCCACCCCGCCCCACACCAGCCGCTTGGTCGCCGCCAGCGCCAGGGGCGCCCCCGCGGCGAGGCCGCCGGCGAACGCGAGGGCCTCGTCGAGCAGCCGGTCGTCCGGCACGACCCGGGTGAGCAGCCCCGCGTCCAGCGCCTCGGCGGCGGTCAGGGTGGGGTTGGTCAGCAGGATCTCCATGGCCTTGCGCAGACCCACGAGCCGGGTCAACGTCACCGAGACGCCGGCGTCCGGGGCCATTCCGACCCGGACCGCGCCCGACATGAACCGCGCCGACTCCGCGGCGATGACGAAGTCCGCCGCGCACACCAGCCCGAAGCCACCGCCTCCGGCCGCGAAGCCGTGCACCGCGGCGACGACCGGGGCACGCAGCTGGAGCAGCGCCGAGGTGGTGATCTGCAGCCAGAAGGTGGCCTCCCGCAGGTACTCCGGGAGTTTCTCCCCCCGGTCGGCGAAGGTGTGGACATCGCCGCCCGCGCAGAAGTTGCGACCCTCTCCGGTGATCAGCACCACGCGCGCCGCGTCCTCCGCGTGGCAGCGCATGACGGCCGCGTGCAGTGCGCGCAGGAAGGGCACGTCCATGCCGTTGGACGCCTCCGGGCGGTTGAGCCGCAGCCGTGCGACTCCGTCCGTGTCCAGGTCCAGGAGCACAGGCCCGGAGTCGATCAGTTTGTCCGTCATCTCACTCACCTCTCGCCGTGAAGCTCTCGATTCCGGCACCGGCCGCCGCCCCGCCCAGGTGGTCGAGCACCGCGGCCCGCTCCAGGGCGAGGCCGTCCGCCAGCGGCAGCCGCAGCCCCTCGTACACCAATCGCTTCGCGGTGCCGAGCGCCCGGGGGTCCATACCACCGAGCCGTTCGGCGAACGCGGCGACCGCCTCCTCGAACCCGTTGCCCGGCAGGCACCGGTACGCCAGCCCCCAGGCCACGGCCTCCGCGCCGGACAGGCGGTCCCCGGTGAGGATGTGGGCCAGGGCCCGCTGACGGCCCACGAGGCGGGGCAGCCGCTGGGTGCCGCCGCCGCCCGGTACCTGGCCGAAGTTGGCATGCGTGTCGGAGATCCGGGCGTCCTCGCGCACCAGAGCGATGTCGCAGGACTGCATCAGTTCGAAACCGCCGGCCATGGCGTACCCCTCGACCACAGCCACCACGGGGACCGGCAGGGTCGCGATGAGGGCGCAGGCCCGGCCGAAGTTGTCGAACAGCGGCGCCATCGCCTCCGGTCCGCCGGCCCGCAGCCGCTGCAGCTCCTTGAAGTCGCCGCCGGCGCAGAAATTGCCTCCCGCGCCCCGGATCAGGACGACCCGTGCCGCTGACGCCACCTCCGTCAGGGCGCGCTCCAGCTGTGCGCCGAGTTCGACCGTGATCGCGTTCATCATCTCGGGGCGATCGAGCAGGACGTGGCCGACCGCACCCTCCACGCGCGTGCGCACCAACTGGGTGACCTGGGTACTCATATCGACCGCCCGCCCCCCACCTCTAGAACCGCGCCGGTCGTGTAGCTGGACAGCTCACTCGCGAGAAAGAGGACGGCCCCTGCGACCTCCTCGGGCCGTCCCGCCCGCCTCATGGGCACGTCGGCCTCGCGGGCCGCGAAGACTTCCGGCGGCATCGCCTCGGTCATGGCGGTGCGGATCAGGCCGGGCTGCACCGCGTTGACCCGCACCCCGTGATGGGCGAGTTCCTTGGCCGCCGCCTTCGTCATGCCGACGATCCCCGCCTTGGCCGCGCTGTAGTTGGTCTGGCCGGGGTTGCCGGACTTCCCGGACAGCGAGGAGATGTTCACGATCGAGCCGCTTTTGGCCTCGCGCATCACCGCCGCGGCCGCCCGGACGCCGAGCCAGGTCCCCCTGAGGTGCACGCCGATCACGGCGTCGAAGTCCTCCGCGGTCATCTTTCTCAGCGAGGCGTCACGGGTGATCCCCGCGTTGTTCACCAGTACGTCCAACGCGCCGAACCGCTCGACGGCCCGCCCCACCATGTTCTCGACCGCCGTCTCGTCCGTGACGTCACAGCCGAGAGCCAGTACGGAAGCCGGGTCGTCACCGCCGATGTCGGCTGCGGCCCGCTCCGCGCGTCCGGCGTCCACGTCGGCCACGGTCACCCGTGCGCCGTGCTCGTGCAGCAGCCGGGCGATTGCCAGACCGATCCCCTGGCCGGCGCCCGTGACGATCGCGGACCGGCCCGCCACCAGCCCGCCCATCAGCCGAGATACCGTACGACGGACTCCACGACGCAAGCCGGCTTCGCGCCGCCCTCGATCTCGATGACCGTCGACAGCTTCAGCTGGACCGCGCCGTCGAGCGGTGTGACCTCGGTGATCGTCGAGGTGGCCCGCAGCTTGGCACCGACAGGCACCGGGGCGGGGAAGCGCACCTTGTCGAGCCCGTAGTTCACGGCCATGCTCACCCCCTCGACCTGGTAGAGCCGGTGCAGGAACACCGGCAGCAGGGACAGCGTGAGCAGGCCGTGCGCGATGGTGGAACCGAAGGGCCCCTGGGCCGCGCGCCCGGCGTCCACATGGATCCACTGGTGGTCCCCCGTGGCGTCGGCGAATTGGTCGATGCGCTCCTGGTCCACCTCGACCCAGTCGGTGGTGCCGAGCGACACGCCTGCCGCGGCTGCGAGTCCGGCTAATCCGTTGAAGATCTTCACGTCGCGCTCCGGGGCTGGTCAGAATTTTGAATCTAATCTAGATTCATAAATCGCAACGGGTCAACGGTTGCGCAGCGGGCCGTGCACCACGAGGGAGCGAGCGGATGGATCTGGAACTCGGCGGGGCACGGGTGTTGGTCACCGGTGGTGCCTCGAACATCGGCCGGGGCATCGTGCACGGCTTCGCCGCGGAAGGCGCCCGTGTACTGATCTGCGACATCGACGCGGAGCAGGCCGCCAAGACACGTGCCGAAGCGCTGGAGCGGGGAGCGGCCGGGGCGGAGGTCGCCGTCATCGATCTGACGGCCGAGGGTGCCGGCGCCACGGCCGTCGAACAAATCGTCGCCGCCTGGGGCGGAATCGACGTGCTCGTGAACAACGCGGGGTTGAGCCTGCCGGGGTTCGTCGCCCAGGACGCGGACCGCGACGGCTGGCGGCGGATGGTGGACCTCAATCTGTTCGGTTCCGTCGAGTGCACCCGTGCGGCCCTCGACGCGATGCGGCCCGAGGGCCACGGATCCATCGTGTTCATCTCCAGCGACGCCGCCTTCGGGGAGATACGGCAGGGGGTCTACGGGGCGAC
Source organism: Streptomyces sp. SP18BB07 (assembly GCF_036322545.1). NCBI lineage: Bacteria > Bacillati > Actinomycetota > Actinomycetes > Kitasatosporales > Streptomycetaceae > Streptomyces > Streptomyces sp. SP18BB07. Next base: position 74,383 of record NZ_JAQYWT010000360.1, on the reverse strand, counting down.
CAAGGCCGCGGTGATCGCCTTCGCCCGCACGGTCGCCCGGGAGCACGGCCGGGACGGCATCCGGTCGAATGTCGTCTGCCCGGGACTCGTCGTCCCCCAGAGCCCGGACGCGATCGGGACGGGCAGCCTGTGGAGCCGGGGCGACCAGTCCGCCGTCTTCGACGACCGGCAGATCGAGGCGGTCCGCAAGAACATCCCACTGCGCCGGCTCACCACGCCGGAGGACATCGCGGACGCCGTGGTCTGGGTCTCCTCGGCACGCCGCGCCCGGCAGGTGACGGGCCAGGTCTTCTCGGTCAGCGGCGGCTACTCGATGCCGTAGGAGGCGTGCTCAGTGAACACCACCAGCACAAACACCACCAGCGCACACGGCACCAGGACACCGGCCGTCAAGGCGGCGGCGACCCGAAACCGCATTCTCGCCGCGGCCGCTCGGACGCTGAGTCTCAAGGGCTACTCCGCGACCAGGCTGGCCGACATCGCCGAACGGGCCGGTGTGCGTCCGCCCGCCGTGTACTACTACTTCTCCTCCCGCGAGGAGCTGATCGCCGAGGTGATGGCGGTCGGCCAGCTGCGGCTTCGGGAGCACGTCGAGACCGCGCTGGCCGCGCTGCCCGACGACACTCCCCCGATGGACCGGATCTGTGCCGCCGTAGAGGCGCATCTGCGGGTCGAGCTGGACCTGTCGGACTTCGCGACCGCGGTCAGCCGCAACAGCGGGCAGCTGCCCGAGGACATACGCGCCCGCCTGCGGGCGGACAGCGGCGCCTACTTCGACCTGTGGCGGGACCTCCTGGCGAGAGCCAGGGCCGCGGGAGCCATCAGGAACGACATCGACCTGCGAGCAGCGCGCATGCTCGTCATGGGAGCCCTCAACTGGACGCCGGAGTGGTGGAACCCGCGGCAGGGTTCGCTGACCGGTGTCATCCGCACCGCGCAGAGCCTGGTGCGGCACGGCCTGGGTGTGCCCTGACCCCGGGCCCGCCCTCATCACCCCTTCGCACAGCACACTGGAGGACCGTCATGCCCGAGGCCTACATCGTCGACGCGGTACGCACCCCGGTCGGCAAACGCGGCGGCGGCTTCGCCGGAACGCACCCGGCCGATCTCGCCGCCCACGTCATCCGCTCACTGGTCGCACGCCACGACTTCGACCCTGCCGCCGTCGACGACGTCATTCTCGGCTGCCTCGACCAGATCGGCTCGCAGGCCGGCGACATCGCGCGGACCAGCGCGCTGGCCGCCGGCCTGCCCGAGTCTGTGCCCGGTACGACCATCGACCGGCAGTGCGGCTCGTCCCAGCAGGCGGTCCACTTCGCCGCGCAGGCCGTCATGTCCGGCACGGCCGACCTCATCGTGGCCGGCGGTGTGCAGAAGATGAGCCAGTTCCCCATCCTGTCCGGGTTCACCGCCGGCGAGCCCTATGGGGCGACCGATCCGTGGACCGACTGCAAGGGCTGGCACGCCCGCTACGGCGACCAGGAGATCTCCCAGTTCCGCGGCGCGGAGATGATCGCGGAGAAGTGGGGCGTGGAACGCTCGGTCATGGAGGAGTTCGCGCTGGAGAGTCACCGCCGTGCCCTGACAGCCCAGCGGGAGGGCCGGTTCGACGCCGAGATCATTCCGTTCGAAGGGGTCGTGTCGGACGAGGGTCCACGGCCGGACACCACACTGGAGAAGATGGCCGAACTCGCGACACTGACGCCCGGCGGGCGGCTGACCGCCGCGGTGGCCAGCCAGATCTCCGACGCCTCCTCCGCGATGCTGATCGCCTCGGAGGCCGCCGTGCGCACTCACTCCCTCACGCCCCGGGCCCGCATCCACCACATGTCGGTGCGCGGCTCCGACCCGGTCATGATGCTCACCGCTCCCATCCCTGCCACGGAGCACGCCCTCAAGAAGTCCGGACTCACCATCGACGACATCGATCTCGTCGAGATCAACGAGGCGTTCGCCTCCGTGGTGCTCGCCTGGCAGGCCGACATCGGCGCCGATCCGGCCCGGGTCAACGTCAACGGCGGTGCCATCGCCCTCGGTCACCCGCTCGGGGCCACCGGGACACGGCTGATGACCACCCTGCTCCACGAGCTGGAGCGCACCGGCGGCCGCTACGGTCTGCAGACCATGTGCGAGGGCGGCGGTCAGGCCAACGTCACCATCATCGAGAGGCTCGGCTGACCTGATGCGACGGGGCCTGTACACAGACGATCACGAGCAGTACCGGGAGACCGTCCGCGAGTTCCTCGCGCGTGAGGTCGTCCCCCACCACCACCGGTGGGAGGCCGAGCGGTGGATCGACCGCAAGGTGTTCGCCGCGGCTGCCCGGCAGGGTGTCTACGGCCTGCAGATCGGCGAGGAGCACGGCGGCGCCGGCGAGCGGGACTACCGCTATCGCATGGTCGTCTGCGAGGAGATCGCCCGCGTCCACGCGCTCTCCTTCGGTCTCACCGTCTCCCTCCAGGACGACCTGGTGCTGCACTTATCTGCTGGACCTGACCACGGACGAACAGAAGCGGCGCTGGCTTCCGGGCTTCGCCTCAGGCGAGATCATCGGAGCACTGGCGATGACCGAACCCGGGACCGGCAGCGACCTGCGGGGTATCCGCACCTCGGCCCGCCGCGACGGCGACGACTGGGTCCTGAACGGACAGAAGACCTTCATCACCAGTGGCATCATGGCCGATCTGGTGATCGTCGCCGCGCGTACGGATCCCGAAGGCGGCTCGCGGGGCTTCACTCTCCTGGTGGTCGAGCGGGACATGCCCGGCTTCACCCGCGGCCGCAAACTGGACAAGATCGGCCTGCCCGGCCAGGACACGGCCGAACTGTTCTTCGAGGACGTGCGGGTACCGGCCGCCAACGTCCTCGGCCCGGTGGGATCGGGCCTCCAGGAGCTCATGAGCCACCTTCCCCGGGAGCGTCTCGGCGTGACGGCCACGGCCATCGCGACCAGCCGGGCGGTCTTCGATCTGACCCGCGCCTACTGCTTCGAGCGCCAGGCTTTCGGCCACCCCATCGGCAACCTCCAGCACATCCGCTTCGAACTCGCCGAGATGGCCACCGAGATCGACGTCGCCGAGGCCTACGTCGACCGCTCGGTACACGCCTACAACGCCGGTGACCTGACCGCTGTGGACGCGGCGAAAGGCAAGTGGTACGTAAGCGAACTGCAGAAGCGGGTCATCGACCGTTGCCTGCAACTGCACGGCGGCTACGGCTACATGACGGAATATCCGGTCGCCCGCGCATTCGTCGACACAAGAGTCCAGACGATCTACGGCGGCACCACCGAGATCATGAAGGAACTCATCGGACGCGATCTGGCATCCAACGGGTGACGCGCAGAGGCCGGGGAGCAACTGGCCTCCTCGGCTGACCGCCTTCATCGACAAGCGGAGAACTTCGCAGGAGCTCGGCGAGGGTGAGTCCGGCCTGTGGACCGTCGATCTCCCTGGCGAGACGCCGACGACGATGGTGTACGACGACCGGCCCCGAGGCGACCCTCGAAGGTCGGTTCGTCGTTGGATGCGGCGCAGGCCGCTGCGGACAGCTTGGGCAAGGGGGTCGCGGTCACGGACCGTGACTCACGATCGTAGATCGCTCCGGGGACCACGCCCACGCATTTCCCACTCGCGGGCGCGGTAAGCCAAGTCGCCGCAGGAATGGGCGGCTTACGTCCACACGGACCGCTGACAGGTGATGACAAGTCGGCAAAGGGACGACGGCGTGAGCACAGCGGACGAGACCGCCGCGATCAACCGGGGACGCCCAGAGCTACGCGCCTGCGTCGCCCCGTCAAGATCCGGACCATACGCGGGCCGGAGCCCGCCAACTCCCCGACGGACGGTGCATACATCCTGGTCAGAGGCAAGAACAGTTTTTCAGTCCCGCTCCTTGTCTCATTAGGTGCGGCCGGACTTCGCCCCTACAGTCTCACCAGAGCACCTACCCGAGGAAGCTCAACCGCACCCGACGGTTCGCATTGTCGACGTTCGTGTCCACCAGGCACACCGACTGCCATGTCCCCAGTTCCAGGCGTCCGGCGAGGACCGGGAGGGTGGCGTGGGGTGGGACGAAGGCGGGGAGGACGTGGTCGCGGCCGTGGCCCGGGGTGCCGTGGCGGTGCTGCCAGCGGTCGTCGGCGGGCAGGAGGGTGCGCAGGGCGGCGAGGAGGTCGTCGTCGCTGCCGGCGCCCGTCTCGATGATGGCGATGCCGGCCGTGGCGTGCGGGACGAAGATGTTGAGGAGGCCGTCCCGGCCGGCCGCGGCCTCGCGGAGGAACTCCTCGCAGTCGTGGGTGAGGTCGACGACCCGCTCGTGGGAACCGGAGGCGATGTGCAGGACTCGGGTGGTGAAGGCATCGGACATGGTTCCATCCTCGCGCACCGGGACGACGTCGACGGGGACCCCGCGACGCGAGAGCGGCCACCCCGCCCCGGGAGCGGACCACCAGGTGATACACGGCGTCCACGGCGCGAGATCCCATTGACCGTGCGCGGACCGGCTGGCTAATTTCGCCGCATGTCGCGTTCAGCCCTGCTCACTTCGCGCGGTCACATCGACCTGCTGCGGGTGGCCTCCGCCGCGTGTCGTCGCGGCTGCTGACGCCTCTTCAACCCGTTCCCGACGCCCTGGCACCACATCGCAGGGCTGCGCTCAGGACACGGCTCCTCCCCCTCCCCTGATGGGACTCCCGAAACCGGACTCCCTCGGAAGGCTGCAGCGATGGCATCCACGCCCCACGCCGTGCACGTCGAAGGGCTCACCCGTTCCTTCGACGGCCGTGCCGTCATCGACGGGCTCCGGCTCGACGTCCGGCCCGGCGAGTTCGTGGCCCTGCTCGGCCGCAGCGGCTGCGGCAAGTCCACCCTGCTGCGCGTCCTCGCCGGGCTCGACCGCGACATCTCGGGCACCGTCCTGGTACCGCGCCGCAAGGCCGTCGTGTTCCAGGCACCGCGGTCGGTGCCGTGGAAGCGCGTGTGGCGCAACGTCCTGCTCGGGCTTCCGGGCCGGCTCGACCGCACCCGCGCGGAGCGGGCCCTCACCGAGGTCGATCCGGAGCGCCGCTCCCGTCCCGAACTGCTGCTGCTCGACGAGCCGTTCGGCGCCCTCGAAGGGTCGGCCCGCATCAAGGCACAGCGTCTGGTGGGCGAGTTGTGGCAGCGCCGCGGCTGCGCGGTGCTCCTCGCCACGCACGATGTCGCGGAGGCGTTGCTGCTCGCCGACCGTGTCCTGGTGATGGACGCGGGGGTCATCACGTACGAGACGCCGGTCGATTTGGAACGGCCCCGCGACCTCGCCGACCCCCGCTTCGCCGAGCTGCGCGGACGCCTCGTCGGACGGCTGAGGGCCGACGCCGCCGCCGAAGCCGCCTGACCGCCACCTCCGCGCGAAGGCCGAGGCCCGCGTCCCCATCCCGCGCGAAGGCCGATGCCTCCTCCCCGCCCCCGGGAAGATCCGACGCTCCGTGCCCGTTGGTAGGAGCATGAACAGCACGCGTGAGGTCGAGGTGGTCGTCATAGGCGCCGGACAGGCGGGGCTGGCCGCCGCCCATCACCTGCGCCGGACCGGTTTCGAGCCGGAGCGCGACTTCGTGGTGCTGGACCACTCCCCCGCGCCGGGCGGCGCCTGGCAGTTCCGCTGGCCCTCGCTGACGTACGGCAAGGTGCACGGGATGCACGCGCTGCCGGGCATGGAGTTGACGGGGGCCGACCCGACGCGACCGTCCTCCGAGGTCATCGGGGAGTACTTCGACACCTACGAACACACCTTCGACCTGCGGGTGCGGCGCCCCGTGGACGTGCGCGCCGTGCGTGAGGGCGAGGGCGGGCGGCTCGTCGTGGAAACCTCGGACGGGTCGTGGTCGACACGGGCGCTGATCAATGCGACGGGCACCTGGGACCGGCCGTTCTGGCCGCGCTATCCCGGGCAGGAGACCTTCCGGGGGCGGCAGTTGCACACCGCCCAGTACCCGGGGCCCGAGGAGTTCGCGGGACTTCGGGTGATCGTGGTCGGCGGAGGCGCGTCCGCGACCCAGCATCTGCTGGAGATCGCGCCGTACGCCGCCACGACGACCTGGGTGACGAGGCGGCCACCCGTGTTCCGCGAGGGACCGTTCGACGAGGGCGCGGGGCGGGCGGCGGTCGCCCTGGTGGAGGAGCGGGTGCGGCAGGGGTTGCCGCCGAGGAGCGTGGTGTCGGTGACGGGGCTGCCGCTCAACGACGCGATCCGGCAGGGCATCGCGGACGGTGTCCTGGACCGGCTGCCGATGTTCGACCGGATCACCCCGGACGGCGTGGAGTGGGACGACGGCCGCCGTGCGGACGCCGACGTCATCCTCTGGGCGACCGGTTTCCGCGCCGCCGTCGACCACCTGGCCCCCTTGCGGCTGCGCGAACCCGGCGGCGGCATCCGCGTCGACGGCACCCGCGCGGTCGCCGACCCGCGCGTCCATCTGGTCGGCTACGGCCCCTCGGCGAGCACCATCGGCGCCAACCGCGCGGGCCGTGCGGCCGTACGGGACATCCGGCGGCTCCTGACGAACGAACTGGCCGCCGCCTGACGCCCCGCGCCGACCGGCCGGGCCCTCAGCCGGACGGAGTGGCGGTCGCCGGCGAGGGCGACCCGCTGCCCGCCCCGCCCCCCGGGGACGCCGTCCTGCGGTTCTGGTTGAACTCGGCGACATTGCGCAGGTGTTCCTGGTAGTTCGCCGTGAAGCGGGTGTCGCCCGGCTTGACCGTGACGAAGTACAGCCAGTCGCCCTGCGCCGGATTGACGGCGGCACGCATCGCCGCCTCCCCCGGGTTGGCGATCGGTGTCGGCGGCAGGCCCATGCGCCGGTACGAGTTGTACGGGCTGTCGATCTTCGTGTCGTCGACGGTGGTGTTCAGCGTGGAGCGGTTCAGCGCGTAGTTGATGGTGGAGTCCATCTGCAGCGGCATCCCGCGTTCCAGGCGGTTGAAGACGACCCGGGCCACCCGGCCCATGTCCTCCTCGGTGGCCGCCTCGGCCTGGATGATGCTCGCGATGGTGACCGCCTGATAGACGTTCATCGCGTTGCGCTGGGCCCCCGCCGTGACCTGGCCGCCGTTGAACTTCTTGTTCGCGGTCTCGACCATGACCGCCAGCAGGGACTCGGGAGTCGACGTCTCCCGCAGCGGATACGTCGCCGGGAAGAGATAGCCCTCCGGATTGCCCTCGGCGTCCTCGGGCAGCGTCAGCTCGGCCTTGGACAGGGACTTCCTGGTGGATCCGGCAGGTAGCGCGAGCGCCTTGTCGACGGCTTCGTAGACCTGGCCGGAGCGCCAGCCCTCCGGGATCACCAAGGACGTCGGGCGCTCGGCCGCGCCGCCACCGCCCCCCACGCTCAGCAGCGGCACCGCCACGGCGGTGGCCGCCACGACGGCCCCGGCCGCGATGAGGGCGGCCCGGCCCCGACGCGTCAGTCGAATCGTGCTCCGTGGCGGAGTGTTCATCTGCATGCGGGCACGGTAACCCGCATATCACCTCAAACCTGGCATAACCCGGCATATCTTCATCTTGTCGGCTCCAGTTTCGGCACCTTGGCCACTTCCCGACCGGGCTTCAGCCGCGCGTCCCGCCGGACCAGCGCCGCGTACCGCCCACCGCTCTCCAGCAGTTCCTCGTGTGTCCCGCGTTCCACAGCGCGCCCGGAGTCGAGCACGACGATCTGGTCGGCGCCGCGAACCGTGGAGAGCCGGTGCGCGATGGTGACGGTGGTGCGGTTGGCGGAGAGCGCGTCGATGGCCTCCTGCACCGCGTGCTCGGTACGGGTGTCGAGGGCGCTGGTCGCCTCGTCCAGGATGAGGACCGGGGGGTCGCGCAGGATGGTGCGGGCGATGGCGAGACGCTGCTTCTCCCCACCGGAGAAACGGTGGCCACGCTCACCGACGACGGTGTCGTAGCCGTCGGGCAGGGCCGCGATGTGGTCGTGGATCTGGGCCGCCCGCGCGGCCGCGTGCAGTTCCTCGTCCGTGGCGTCCGGTTTCGCGAAGCGCAGGTTGTCGGCGACGGAGGCGTGGAAGAGGTACGTCTCCTGCGAGACGACGCCGATACCCCGGGCCAGCGTGTCGAAGTCCAGGTCGCGTACGTCGACCCCGTCGAGGGTGACCCGGCCGCCCGTGACGTCGTACAGCCTCGGCACCAGGCAGCCCAGCGTGGACTTGCCCGCGCCGGTCGGCCCGACGACGGCGAGGCTGCCGCCGGCCGGAACGGTGAGGTCGATGCCGTCGAGGATCGGGCGCGACGTCGCGCCGCCGCCGGGGCCGTCGGCGCCGTCAGCGTCGTAGCGGAACTCGACGTTCTCGAAGCGGAGTTCGCCCTTGATCCGGTCGAGGTGAACCGGGTGCTCGGGCTCGGTGATGTCGATCGGCAGGTCGAGGTACTCGAAGATACGCTGGAAGAGGGCGAGCGAAGCCTGTATCTGAACGCCCGTGGACAGCAGGCTCACGGTCGGCCGGAACAGGTTCTGCTGCAGCGAGACGAAGGCGACGAGCGTGCCGACGGAGACGGACGGGCCGCCGAACTGGAGCGCGATGCCGGCGGTCCAGTAGATGACGGCGGGCATGGCGGCCATGACGACGGTGATGACGGCCATGCGCCAGCGCCCCGCCATGTTGGCCCTGACCTCCAGATCGACGAGCCCCTCGGACTCCTCGGCGAAGGACTTGGTGAGCGAGTCGGCGCGGCCCATGGTGCGCCCCAGCAGAATGCCGCTGACGGAGAGCGACTCGGTGACCGTCGCGGCCATGGCGGCCATCTGGTTCTGCCGCTGGGTGGTGATCTTCTTGCGCTCGTCGCCGACCCGGCGGCTTATCCACACGAAGAGCGGCAGCAGGAGCAGGGTGACCACGGTGAGGCGCCAGTCCAGGGCGACCATCGCGATGACCGTGGCCACCACGCTGGTGGTGTTGGACACCAGGGAGGTGGCGGTGGAGGTGACGGTCGCCTGCATGCCGCCGATGTCGTTGGCGATGCGGGACTGGACCTCCCCGGTCCGGGTCCGGGTGAAGAAGGCGAGCGACATCCGCTGCAGTCGGCCGTAGACGGCGGTGCGCAGGTCGTGCATGACCCGCTGGCCGACGGTCGTGGAGATCAGCGTCTGCAGGACGCCGAAGATGCTGGTCAGCACCGCGCTCACGATCATGCCGAGCGCCAGCAGGCTCAGCAGGCCGGTGCGACCCTCGGGGATAGCGGTGTCGAGGATCTCCTTGAGCAGGAAGGGCGTGGCGACCGACGCGAGTGACGCGGCGCCTACGAGGAGGCCGACGATCGCGAGCCGACCGCGATAGGGGCGGAAGAGCTTCAGGATGCGGCGCACCTGGCGGGGCTGTTCACGCGTGTCGGCGGAGGGCGCCCAGGTGGGTTCGTGGTCGGGATGCATGGGCTCCTACGGGAGGTGAGGCGGATGGGTGGTGCGAGGTGACGACGAGGACTGCCGACGGCTTCCGACCCTCCCGGGTACCGCCGGGAAGGTCCGGAGACTCGCGGAGCCTAGCTCATTGTTACCTATACTCACAATGAATGGGGTCCTGATATTGTTCCCGGTATGACCGACCCCGACGCCGACGGACTGCTGGCCGATCAGTTGCTGCGGCTCACCCGCCGTGTGCACCGCATCCAGAAGCGCCACCTCCAGCAGAGCGGGTTGGAGATCACCCCGGCGCAGTCGCGACTGCTGCGCGCCCTCGCCCACTACGACACGCCGCCACGGATGGCCGATCTGGCGGAGCGGCTGGAGGTCGTGCCCCGTGCCGTGACGACCCTGGTCGACGCGCTCGAGGAGAGCGGGCGGGTCCGCCGGGCACCCGATCCCACCAACCGGCGGGTGATCCGGATAGAGGTCACGGACGAGGGCCTCAAGGTCCTGCGGGAGCTGCACCACGCACGCCGCTCGGCGGCCGAGGAGATCCTGGCGCCGCTGGCGGACGATCAGCGGAGCGTCCTCGAAGGCCTGCTGGACACGCTGGTCGACGGGGCACCGCCGACGACACGGCGCTGCTGAGCGGCCCCGCCGACGGAACGGCGCCGCTGAGCGTCAGCGCCGAGGAGGCGCACGCGAAGGGCCCGGCGCAGAGTGCTGCGCCGGGCCCTTCGTATCCGGGAGAGCGGAGGAAGAGGGATCCAGGAGGAAGGATCAACTCACTCCGGAGGCGGTTCCCTTGACCTCCGCCTTGGTGAGGGCGGGAACCTCCGCCTCCACGGGCGCGTCGTCCGACTTCACGGGCGCGCCGTCCTCCTCCTGCACGGGCGCGTCGTCCTCCTCCACGAACTCGATCTCGCCGTCGAGCATCTTCTTCGCCCGGTCGGTGTCCAGCGCGCCCTCCCACTTGGACACGGCGAAGACGGCGACACAGTTGCCGAGCAGGTTGGTGACGACACGCATCGAGTCCATGATGCGGTCGACGCCGAGGAGCAGGGCGACGGCACCGGCCGGGATCGCGCCGAGCGAGGACGCGGTCGCCGACAGCGCGAGGAAGGCCGAACCGGGGATGCCGGCCATGCCCTTGCTGGTCAGCATGAGGACCAGGACGACGGTGACCTGCTGGCTGAGACTGAGGTCCACTCCCACGGCCTGCGCGATGAACAGCGTGCCGATGGAGAGGTAGATGGACGCGCCGTCGAGGTTGAAGGAGTACCCGGTGGGCAGCACCAGACCCACGGCGTCGTCACGGGCTCCGGCCTGCCGCAGCTTCTGCATCATGCGCGGCATCACGGACTCGCTGGAGGCGGTGCCCAGCGCGAGCAGCATCTCCGCCCGGGTGTAGCGGACGAACTTCCACAGGCTCAGCCCGGTCATCAGCTTGAGCGCGACGCCCAGCAGCACCAGGAACGCGGCGGCCACGGCGTAGCAGAGGATGATCAGCTTGGCGTAGGTCTTCATGACGCCGAGGCCGTACTCACCGACCAGGTGGACCATCGCGCCGAACACCGCGAGCGGCGCCAGCTTCATGACGAAGCCGACGATCGCGAAGATGACCTCCTGGGCCTGCTCGATGGCGGGCAGGATCTTGGGCACCTTGGTGTGACCGAGGTGCAGCAGCGCGGCGCCGGTCAGGCAGGCGAGCACGAGCACCTGAAGCAGCGCGTTCTCGGCGAACGCGCCGATCGCGCTCTGCGGCAGCGCGTTGAGGATGAACTCGCTCGTCGTCGGCAGCTCACCGCCGGCGGTCTTCGCGTCGACCGCCGAGGTGTCGAGCTTCGACGGGTCGACGTTCATGCCCGAGCCGGGGCCGAACACGTTGGCGGCGACCAGACCGATGAGCAGCGCGGCCGTCGAGGCGATCTCGAACCAGATCAGGGCCTTGAGCCCGATCCGCCCGAAGGCCTTGAGATTGCCGGCCTTGGCGATGCCGACGACGACCACGCAGAACACCAACGGCGAGATGACGGTCTTGATGAGCCGGATGAAACCGTCGCCGAGCGGTTGGAAGGTCGTGGCCGTGTCCGGCCACAACCTTCCGACGACGATTCCGAGCACAAGCGCGACTCCGACTTGCGCGAACAATGAGGTACGCAGCATGCGTGCGACGCGTCGCGGCAGGGACGGTACGGACTGCGGCACGGGCACTCCTCCGAAGGGACTTTCTGTCATGCGGAAAAGTGCTTCCGCGTTGATCACTATCGGGGAGCCGTCGCTCGCACAGAAGACCGCCGTGTTTCACGAACGTAAATCATCGAACGGAGCGCCACATCGCACGCTTGGGGCGTCAACAGCCCTTGCGGTCCTCCGTCAGCACTCCCTGTACGGAGACCAGCGAACGGTCGTAACAACCGCTCGACCCGTACGTTCGGTAGCGCTCGCTCGTCGTTCCGACGGCGTGCCGCTGGTCGCGCGGTACGTTCGCCGTGTACGTGGCGTCACCCGTGTAGGTGTCGTCGAGCCGGGTCCATGCCGTGCGCCGCCCGCCGTGCGTCTCGGTGACCGTCGCCCGGTCGCCGAGTGTGAGAACGGTCCGCAGCCGGTCGCCCGCGCCGAGCGTGGTCGTTCCGTCCATCGTGTACGACCGCTGGACGCGCGTCGTCCGGTCCTGCCCGCGTGCGGCTCCGGCTCCGCGCCCACCGCTCACGGTGACCGTCTCGTCGTCGCTCCACCGCGCGTCGAGCGCGTCGGGGTTCTCGCCGTCCGACCAGGTGTGGGTGGAGGTGTTGACCAGGCTGCGGCGGACGGTGGTCGTGACCCGGCCGTGCGAGGTGTCGACATACCCTGCGACGGTCAGCCGATGACTCCCCTCGGTGTCGAGACGGTGCTCCGAACCCGGTGTGTAGGTGGACGAGTTGACGAAGTCGCCCTCCCGCACCTTGGTGAGGGCGCCGGTGACCTGCTCCTTCTTCTCGTCCTGCCAGACGAGGACGTTGACCGGGGTGCTCCAGCCGCTCTGCCCCTCGGGCACGCCGGCGACGGAGACCTCGATCCGGTGCGCGCGCCCGTCGTTGAGGAGTCCCGCGAAGGGGGTGAGGTCGTAGCGGAGCGGCTGGATGTCGAAGGCGCGGGGGCCGGGGACGACGTACCAGAGGAAGGGGTTGGACCAGCCACCCGTCCACACGTTCGGGAACGGTGCGGCGATTCCGGCCAGTTGACCGTCCACCGAGATCCGCACCTCACGGTAGGGCCCGTGGTCGGCCTTGCAGGAGTACGGCGCCTCGGCGGGCACCGTGAGGTACCAGTACTCCTCGCAACCACCGCCGGAGCCGGTCGCGTACACCTCGGCGATGACGCGTTCGCTGTTGCGCGGGGTGGTGAGGCCGGTGCCGTCCTGGAGGGTGAGGACGCGGTCGGGGACGGTCCTCGCCGTGCTCGCGTCGGGCCGGCCGACGTAGAAGGTCAGCGTGACCTCGACGTCGAGGATCCCGGTGTACGTGTCGTCGACGACGTTGCCGATGAGCATCTCGACCGGCTGCTCGGTGCGCAGGGTGTCGCTGTAGCGCGTGACGTCCTTCTCCACGGACCACTCGATGCCGTCGGGCGAGGGCTGCGGGGTGGACGTCCGGAACACCTCGACGCCACCGATGTGCAGATACCCGAGTCGGTCGAACTGGCGACCCTTCACCTTGCCGTCGAGCCGCAGGACCACCTTGCTCCATCTCTTCCCGCACTCCCCCGGCGGCGCGTAGGTCCCCCGGTACGGCGTGAAGTCCTTGAACTGCGCCTCGGCGACCGTCACTTCACACGACTTCGTGTTCTCGGGCCGGGAGACGGGCGGGGCGGCGGTGATCGGATCGTGCCAGTCGGTACCGAACTCGGCGGGGACGGCAGGGGAGGCGGCGGTCCGGGAGGGGGTGGCGGCCGACTGGGCGGAGGTGGCCGGTTGAGCGGGCGTGACGGCCGGTTGGGCGGGGGTGGCCCCGAGGAGGATGCTCGCCAGGAGTGTCGCTCCGGTGAGCATGGACATGAAGATCCGGCTTCTCATGGCCGGAGTTCTACGGGGAGTCGACAGCCCTCCGCAATGGGATCTCCGGCCACAAGCGAACACAGACGTACCGGGCGCCTCAGGCCTTCAACTCCGTCTTGTCCCCCATGACGATCACCGGGTGCAGGGCCGGGTCGAGGGTGCGCAGCAGGTACTCCATGCCCGACTTGGACAGGCTGACACAGGCCGAGGTGCCGCTGCCGTGGTCCATGTGCAGCCAGATGCTGCCGCCCTTCGACTGGCCCTCAGGACGCGTCGGGTCGATCGGCGAGGTGCCCTTGACCCGGTTGTAGTCGATCGCGATGACGTAGTCGAAGTCGTGCCAGTGCGACTTGGCCCAGTAGTGCGGCGCCTGGAACGACGCCGACCGGCTGTACGGCAGCTTGGCCCCCGGGTCGGCCAGCACCCCGCCCGCGTCGCTCAGTGTGAACACGCCCACGGGGCTGCGCCTGTCGCCCTCCCGATGGTCGGTCGTCCACCCCTTCTTGCCGTTGTGCCCCTCCCAACTGCGGGTCTTCTTCCACGTGGAGCCGCTCTTCGTGTAGAGCACGACCGTGGCGTCGGCGTCGTTCCTGCCCTCCCCGTAGACCGCCACAACCTGGCGGGACTCCGCGGGGATCTGCTTCTGGAGACGGTCGCCGACGCCCGGGACACGGGTCGGGTCCACGGCCTCGACCGGGGCCCGATCCGTCTCGCCCCCGGGCTCCGTGGCGCTGGTGTCGGCCTTGGCTCCGTCGCTCGTCCCGCCCGAACCGCCGCACGCCGCGGCGGACATCACCAGCGCGCCGCAGACCACCACGGCGAGCCCGACACGAGCCCCGCCCCTCCTCGCACCCGCGTCGCCCGCGCCCTCGTCGTCCACACTGCCCACGCCGCCCGCACCGCCCGCATCGCTCACCGTGCCGGTTCGTCCCCGCCTGGTACCGCCTATTCGCATGCGGTCCATCGTCGCACCGCCCATCGGACGCGGGCGCCCGCCGTCGCGCGCGTCGGGCCACCCAGGGGCGGTCCAGGCCGAAACTTTGCCGGGCCCCGGAAAACCGTTTGCTTCCGACCACTCCGCGACGCGAACCTTGCACGGCCGGTCACTGCACCGCGCCGCCCTTTTTCTCCCCACTTCTCCTCCGTCTCCCCACCCTGACACGAGCCTCTGGGACGTCATGCAGATTGAAGACCTTCCGTATGCAGACCCGGGCGTGCCGGACGCGCGCTCGGGCCCCCGATTCCTGTGGTGGCTCGGCCGGAATCAGCTGGGCGGACAGGTCAAGGCACTGGCGTGGGGGCTGTTGCACTTCACCTCCGTGGCCGGACTGCCGTTCTGTGTCGGCTTCGCCATCCAGGCCGTGGTCGACCGCTCCGGCTCCCGACTCGCCCTCGCGGGCGTGATGCTGGTGATGTGCGGGTTCACCATCGCGCTGGGCGACACCTTCCTGCACCGGTCGGCGGTCACCAACTGGATCACGGCCGCCGCCCGCGTCCAGCAGCTGCTGGCCCGCAAGACGGCCCAGCTCGGCTCCGCGCTGACCCGTCGGGTCGCGGCCGGAGAGGTGGTCGCGGTCTCCACCGGCGACGTCGAGAAGATCGGCTGGTTCGTCGAGGCCGTCTCCCGCTTCACCGCCGCCGCCCTCACCGTGGTGCTGGTCTGCGTCGGCCTGGTCGTGTACCAGCCCGCCCTGGGCATCGTCGTCGCCGTCGGAGTCCCCGTCCTCGCCCTGGCCGTGCTTCCGCTGCTGCCCCGCGCGACCCGCCGCGCCGACTTCCAGCGCGAGAAGGCGGGCCGCGCCACCGAGCTGGCCTCCGACACCGTCGCGGGCCTGCGCGTGCTGCGCGGCATCGGCGGCGAGGAACTCTTCCTGGACCGCTACCGCCGCGCCTCCCAGGAGGTCCGGCACGCGGCCGTCCGCAGCGCCCGTATGTGGGCCCTCATCTCCGGTATCCAGGTGCTGCTGCCGGGGCTGCTGATGATCGCGGTCGTCTGGCACGGCGTGGGGCTCGCCCGCGAGGGCCGCATCACGGTCGGCGAACTGGTCACCGTGTACAGCGCGGTCATGCTGCTGACGTACCCGCTCCGGCACTTCGAGGAGATCGCGATGGCGTACTCCTTCTCCCGTCCGTCCGCCAAGCGGGCCGCCCGGGTGCTGTCGCTGGAGCGGGCCACGGACACCGACGGGTCCCGAGAGGCCACCGTGCCCACCGGAGACCTGTACGACCCGGCCACCGGGCTGCTCGCCCCCTCCGGGTGTCTCACAGCCGTGGTGTGCGGTGACCCCGACGCGGCCGGACGACTGGCGGAACGGCTGGGCGGCCACGCCCCCGAGGAGGGCACCTCCGTCCTCCTCGACGGTGTACCGCTCGACGAACTCCCCCTCGACTCGGCCCGCACGGCTGTCCTCGTCCAGGACAAGGACCCGGTGCTGCTCTCCGGCACCCTGCGCGAACTTCTCGACGTCCCCGCCTCGGGCCAGGTCGGCCCCGAGGAGGCGCTGACCGCCGCCCAGTGCGGTGACGTCCTGGAAGCGCTGGTGCAGGGTTCGCTGGACGCCACGGACCCGATGGACGCGCGGATCACCGAGCGCGGACGGTCCCTGTCCGGCGGCCAGCGCCAGCGCCTCGCCCTGGCCCGCTCCCTGATCACGGACCCCAACGTGCTGGTCCTCGACGAGCCGACCTCCGCCGTCGACTCGCACACCGAGGCCCGGGTCGCCGACGGCATCCGCTCGCTGCGGGCTGGCAGCACGACGGTCGTGTTCACCTCCTCGCCCCTCCTGCTCGACCTCGCCGACCGCGTCGTCCTCATCCACGACGGCGAGGTCGCGGCGGTCGGGCTGCACCGCGACCTGGTCCGCAGGGAGCCCCGGTACCGGGCCGTCGTCACCCGCGAGACCGACGAAGAGACCGACGAGAAGGTCAGCGAGACCAGCGAGAAGGCCGCCTTCGCAAGGCGGACGCAGGACCGCAAGACCCCTCTCAGCGAAGTGCTGGACGAACTGGAAGAGATCGAGGAGACCGCATGATCGGCGTGGCGCCCCCGGCCTACGACCCGGCCGCCCCGACGACGGCGAACACCCTGCCCGTCGGCGCCCCCGCGACCGTACGCGCCTACGTGGCCGAACTGTTCCGCCGGCACCGCCGGGCGTTCGTCCTGCTCATCACCGTCAACACGGTCGCGGTCGTGGCCTCGATGGCGGGCCCCTACCTGCTCGGCGCACTCGTCGAACGGGTCTCGGACGGGGCGCGCGAACTCCATCTGGAGGTCACCGCGGCGGTGTTCGTCGTCGCGCTCCTCGTCCAGGCCGTCTTCGTCCGGGAGGTCCGGCTGCGCGGCGCCATGCTCGGCGAGCGGATGCTGGCCGACCTGCGCGAGGACTTCCTCGTCCGGTCGGTCGGCCTGCCTCCGGGTGTCCTGGAACGTGCCGGCACGGGTGACCTGCTCTCCCGCATCACCACGGACATCGACCGGCTCGCCAACGCCATGCGCGAGGCCGTGCCCCAGCTGGCCATCGGCGTGGTGTGGGTGGCCCTGCTCCTCGGCGGCCTCGCCGTGACCGCGCCCCCACTGGCCCTCGCCGTCCTGCTGGCCCTGCCGCTGCTGGTGGTGGGCTGCCGCTGGTACTTCAAGCGCGCCCCCTCCGCCTACCGCTCGGAGTCCGCCGGGTACGCCGCCGTCGCCGCCGTCCTCGCGGAGACAGTGGACGCCGGCCGGACCGTCGAGGCCCACCGCCTCGGCACCCGCCGCATCGACCTCTCCGACCAGCGGATCCGAGAATGGACCGCCTGGGAGCGGTACACGATGTGGCTGCGGTCGGTGCTCTTCCCCGTCCTCAACCTCACGCACACCATGGTCCTCGGCTCCGTCCTGATCATCGGCGGAGTGTTCGTCCTCCAGGACTGGATCTCGCTCGGGCAGCTGACCACGGGCGCGCTCATCGCCCAGATGCTCGTCGACCCCATCAACCTGATCCTCCGCTGGTACGACGAACTGCAGGTCGCCGAGGTGTCGCTGGCGCGCCTGGTCGGGGTGCGGGACATCGAGCCGGACGCGGGCGACCCGGCCGTGACCCCCGAAGGACGCCATGTCCATGCCGACCAGGTGCGCTTCGGTTACCGCGAAGGCGTCGACGTCCTGCGCGAGGTGTCCCTGGAGGTCGCCCCCGGCACCCGGCTCGCCCTCGTCGGCCCGTCCGGCGCGGGCAAGTCGACCCTGGGACGACTGCTCGCCGGGATCTACGCGCCCCGCGACGGCCGTATCACCCTCGGTGGCGCCGAGCTGTCCCGGATGCCCGCCGAGGACGTCCGCTCCCACGTCGCCCTGGTCAACCAGGAGCACCATGTCTTCGTCGGCTCCCTCCGCGACAACCTGCTCCTGGCCCGCACGGGCGCGCAGGACGCCGAGCTGTGGGCGGCGCTGGGCGCGGTCGACGCCGACGGCTGGGCGCGGGCACTGGACGAGGGGCTGGACACCGAGGTCGGTTCCGGCGGGTTCACGCTCACCCCGGCGCAGGCTCAGCAGATCGCACTGGCCCGGCTGGTCCTCGCCGACCCGCACACCCTGGTCCTGGACGAGGCGACCTCGCTTCTCGACCCGCGGGCGGCCCGCCATCTGGAACGCTCCCTCGCCCGCGTCCTCGACGGCCGCACCGTCGTCGCCATCGCCCATCGTCTGCACACGGCCCACGACGCCGACGTCATCGCCGTCGTCGAGAACGGCCGCATCAGCGAGCTGGGCAGCCACGACCAGCTCGTCGCGGCGGACGGCGCGTACGCCGCGCTGTGGAGGTCGTGGCACGGCTGACCGGCGCGGCGGCACCGCCGACCACGGGAGGACGTCCACCACCGATCGAACGGCGGACCGGGCCTGGCCCCTGACCGGCCCGTGCACGGCGCTCACGGGCGGTGGGGCCGCCCCGGCGGAGCCCTGCCGCCGAACCACGAGGCGCACGGTCCTCGGCGGCCGGCACCACATTTGCATCGGCCGTCGGCTCCACATCCGCCTCGTCCGTCGGGTCCACACCCACCTCGGCGGCCGGGTCCGCGCCCGCCCCGCAGAGTCGGCTCCGACTCGGCCGTGCCGACCGGCTCCGGCCGAGTCCGGCGGCCGCCGCTGCCCTGCCGTTGCGCAGTGCCGAACGCGAGTGGAAGTCTGGTGGTGGGCACTGATTCGGGGGACGCCCGTGAACCGCCCGGTTCGCGGGGTTCGGGCCGCCGCCCAGCGGTCCGTGCGCCCACCGTCGCCGAACGGTGGCACCGGGCCCGCCCCACCACTGGAGGTACCCGTGGACAGAGCCGGCGGATGGGGAGACGACGTCTACCAGCCAGACGGATCCGAGATCCAGGACGACGCGGGGCTGCTGGACGCCGAGGACACCCTGGTCGCCGACGGTGTGGCCGACCCCCTCGACCGGGGCTGGTCCCCACCGGAGCGGCCATGGGCGGTGGAGCACACCGGGGTGACGGCGGCGGAGCGGCTGCGCGGCGAGACCCTGGAACAGCGCCTCGCCGAGGAACTCCCGGACATCGCCTACCCCGCCGGGGACGGCATCGGCGACTCCCAGGACACCGACGGCGAGCCGCTGGACAACGAGGTGGGAGACCTCCGCTCCGGCCGTCTGGTCGCCCCCGACGAGGGCGCGCACGAGGACGAGGAGAGCGGGCTGATCGCCACCGACGTGGGTATCGACGGAGCAGCCGCCTCCGCCGAGGAGGCCGCCATGCACACCGTGGACGAGGACACCCTGCCGAGCTGACCCCGACGTGAGGGCCGCATCCGGACCTGGGCGGCCGGTACGTCGCGGGGCGAGCCCGCGCGGCCCGGTCAGATGACGTTCAGCGCCGCCGCCGCGCCCACTCCCCCGAGCACCATGAACACCGGCATCAGCACTCGCAGCTCGACCCAACTGCCGGCCCGGAACCGCATCACCTTCGGTGGCCCCACGGGGTACCAGCGCTTGCGCCCGATCGGTATCGGCCACAGGATCGGGCACCCCGAGACGGTCAGCGAGTCCCCGATGTCGTGCACCAGCGCGCCGAGGACGATCGGCAGTCCGAGCCACAGGTACTCCTGGCCCGGCTGCGTGAACAGCCACTCCGCCCCGTTGCCCGACTTGTCCAGGACACCCGCGAGGATCCAGGCACTGGTCGCCGCCAGCAGCCACACCAGCACATCGCTGCTCGAACCCCGGGCCGCCCGCCACAACAGGCCCTCGATGGCCAGGACCAGGTGGACGAAGAGAATGGCCAGCACCGCCCAGCGGCCCCCGGTGATCGCGGCGACGGAGGCACCGGCACCGAGCAGCGCAGCCCACAGCCAGGTGTGCGTGAGCGTGCGGTGCCCGCCCGAGCGACGCGGGTCGCCCTGCTTCTTCGTCGCCTTGTAGACGGCGTACGACAGCTTGTCCACGATCTCGCACACCCAGCGCGACAGCGGACCGAAGGAGCGGGAGATCGTGGCCGCCTTGTGGTCCAGGTCCGGGGCGAGTGCGGCGCCCGCGCAGATCAGCGCACCGACCAGGAGCACCGGCCAGGGCATCGTGTGCCCGGTGGCGGCCGCCGCGGCTCCCGCGCCGAGCCAGGCCGCGGCTCCCGACAGTGAGTGTGCTGGTCCCATCATGGCCGTGCCCCGTCCCATTCCGTTCGTGCCGCTGTCCAGGCGCCTTGTGCCGCTGTCCAGTTGTCCAGGTGCGCTGACGCTCCGTCGGCGCCACAGCGTAGCGTTCGCGATCTTCGGTCCGGCAGCCGATTCCCCCCTCGGGTGCGCGGGCAGGCAAGATGGGGGCGTGACCCTCATCGATCAGCTGCCGCGGACCGCCGACCCCGACGCCCTCTACGAAGCCTTCGAGTCGTGGGCCCAGGAACGCGGTCTCACCCTCTATCCGCATCAGGAGGAGGCGCTCATCGAGGTGGTCTCCGGCGCGAACGTGATCGTGTCGACGCCCACCGGCTCCGGCAAGAGCATGATCGCGGCGGGCGCCCACTTCGCGGCGCTCGCCCGTGACGAGGTCACTTTCTACACGGCCCCGATCAAGGCGCTCGTCTCGGAGAAGTTCTTCGAGCTGTGCAAGATCTTCGGTACCGAGAACGTCGGCATGCTCACCGGCGACGCGTCCGTGAACGCGGACGCCCCCGTCATCTGCTGCACCGCCGAGGTGCTGGCCTCCATCGCGCTGCGCGACGGCAAGCACGCCGACGTCGGTCAGGTCGTGATGGACGAGTTCCACTTCTACGCGGAGGCCGATCGGGGCTGGGCCTGGCAGATCCCGATCCTCGAGCTGCCTCAGGCCCAGTTCATCCTGATGTCGGCGACGCTCGGCGACGTCTCGATGTTCGAGAAGGACCTCACCCGGCGTACCGGTCGCCCGACCGCCGTGGTCCGCTCGGCGACCCGCCCGGTGCCGCTCTCGTACGAGTACGTCCTGACCCCGCTGACGGAGACGCTCACCGAACTGCTCGCCACCAAGCAGGCGCCGGTGTACATCGTGCACTTCACTCAGGCGCAGGCCGTGGAGCGGGCGCAGGCGCTGATGAGCATCAACATGTGCACGCGGGAGGAGAAGGACCGGATCGCCGAGCTGATCGGGAACTTCCGCTTCACCACCAAGTTCGGCCGCAATCTCTCCCGTTACGTGCGGCACGGCATCGGCGTCCACCATGCCGGCATGCTGCCCAAGTACCGGCGCCTGGTGGAGAAGCTCGCCCAGGCCGGTCTGCTGAAGGTCATCTGCGGCACGGACACGCTCGGCGTCGGCGTCAACGTCCCCATCCGCACCGTGCTGTTCACCGCCCTCACCAAGTACGACGGCAATCGGGTGCGGACCCTGCGTGCGCGTGAGTTCCACCAGATCGCGGGCCGCGCGGGGCGGGCCGGCTTCGACACGGCGGGCTTCGTGGTGGCACAGGCACCCGAGCACGTCATCGAGAACGAGAAGGCGCTCGCCAAGGCCGGCGACGACCCGAAGAAGCGGCGCAAGGTGGTCCGCAAGAAGGCTCCCGAGGGGTTCGTCGGCTGGACCGACAACACCTTCGAGAAGCTCATCGCCTCCGATCCGGAACCGCTCACCTCCCGCTTCCGTGTCACCCACACGATGCTGCTGTCGGTGATCGCCCGGCCGGGCAACGCCTTCGAGGCGATGCGCCATCTGCTGGAGGACAACCACGAACCCCGCAAGCAGCAGCTGCGGCACATCCGCCGCGCGATCGCGATCTACCGCTCGCTCCTCGACGGCGGCATCGTCGAGAAGCTCGACCAGCCGGACGCCGAGGGCCGTATCGTCCGGCTGACGGTCGATCTCCAACAGGACTTCGCGCTCAACCAGCCGCTGTCCACCTTCGCGCTGGCCGCGTTCGAACTGCTCGACCCGGAGTCCCCGTCCTACGCCCTCGACATGGTGTCCGTCGTCGAGTCGACGCTGGACGACCCTCGGCAGATCCTCGCCGCCCAGCAGAACAAGGCGCGTGGTGAGGCCGTGGCCGCGATGAAGGCCGACGGCGTCGAGTACGAGGAGCGCATGGAGCGGCTGCAGGACGTCAGCTACCCCAAGCCTCTGGAGGAGCTGCTCTTCCACGCGTACAACACCTACCGCAAGAGCCACCCCTGGGTCGGTGACCATCCGCTGTCGCCGAAGTCCGTGATCCGCGACATGTACGAACGGGCCATGTCCTTCACGGAGTTGGTGTCCTACTACGAGCTGGCCCGCACCGAGGGCATCGTGCTGCGCTACCTGGCCGGCGCCTACAAGGCCCTCGACCACACCGTCCCCGACGATCTGAAGTCGGACGATCTGGAGGATCTGATCGCCTGGCTCGGTGAGATGGTGCGCCAGGTCGACTCCAGTCTCCTCGACGAGTGGGAGCAGCTGGCCAACCCCGAGGAGATGACTGCCGAGGAGGCCCAGGAGCGGGCCGACCAGGTCAAGCCGGTCACCTCCAACGCGCGTGCCTTCCGGGTGCTCGTCCGCAACGCCATGTTCCGCCGTGTGGAACTGGCCGCGCTGGACCAGGTGGGCGAGTTGGGCGAGTTGGACGCCGAGTCCGGCTGGGACGCCGACCGGTGGGGCGAGGCGATGGACAAGTACTGGGACGAGTACGAAGAGCTCGGCACCGGTCCCGATGCCCGTGGCCCACGGCTGTTGATGATCGAGGAGGAGCCGCAGAACGGGCTGTGGCGCGTCCGGCAGACCTTCGCCGACCCGAACGGCGATCATGACTGGGGCATCAGCGCGGAGGTCGACCTCGCGGCTTCCGACGCCGAGGGACGCGCCGTCGTCAAGGTGACCGACGTCGGTCAGCTGTGAGCACAGGAGAGGCCAGCACATGACGACCAACCCCGCCGAGCGGCTCGTCGACCTGCTCGACCTGGAGCAGATCGAGGTCAACATCTTCCGCGGGCGCAGCCCGCAGGAGTCCCTGCAGCGGGTCTTCGGCGGACAGGTCGCCGGCCAGGCGCTGGTCGCCGCCGGGCGCACCACCGAGGGAGACCGGCCCGTGCATTCGCTGCACGCGTACTTCCTGCGCCCGGGCCGTCCCGGGGTGCCCATCGTGTACCAGGTCGAGCGGGTGCGAGACGGCCGGTCGTTCACCACGCGCCGGGTCACCGCCGTGCAGCAGGGCCGCACGATCTTCAATCTGACCGCCTCCTTTCACAAGCCTGAAGAGGGGAGCTTCGAGCACCAGCTGCCGCCGGCCCGCAAGGTTCCGGACCCCGAGTCACTGCCGACGGTGACGCAGGAGATCAGTGAGCATCTGGGCAGGCTCCCCGAGCAGTTGGAGCGCATGGCCCGGCGTCAGCCCTTCGACATCCGGTATGTCGACCGGCTGCGCTGGACCGCCGAGGAGGTCGAGCACGCCGAGCCGCGCAGCGCGGTGTGGATGCGCGCTGTGGGTCCCCTCGGCGACGACCCGCTTGTGCACACCTGCGCGCTGACGTACGCCAGCGACATGACGCTCCTGGACGCCGTCCGTATCCCGGTGGAGCCGCTGTGGGGGCCCCGTGGCTTCGACATGGCGTCGCTCGACCACGCGATGTGGTTCCACCGGCCGTTCCGCGCGGACGAGTGGTTCCTGTACGACCAGGAGTCCCCGATCGCGGTCGGCGGCCGCGGACTGGCCCGCGGCCGTATCTACGACCTGGAGGGTCGCCTGCTCGTGTCGGTCGTCCAGGAAGGGCTGTTCCGCAAACTCGGCGCCTGACCGCAGGCGCGGCGCCGGGCCGGGCCAGCCCGGAGACATGACGCCTGACCGGCCCGCTCAGTGGTGTCCGCGCCGGAGCCAGCCCAGCAGACCGCGTCGCCCCTCGGGAGCGCTGCCGGCGCTGGGCCCGGGGTGCCCGGGACGGCGTAGGCCCCGGCGCGGCCGTCGTCGTGCCGGTCGCGCCGTCTCGACGGGCGTCTCGTGCCGGGCCCCCGAAGGCGGCACCTTCCGGCGGGGCCTCGGGGCGAGTCGGTGCGCTCGGGCCTCGACGAGGGACTGTTGGAGGTCCGTCCGCAGCCATGCGATCTCGTCGGGGTCGTCGGCGGTCATGATCCGTGCCGTGATCCGTGCGGCGGGCGAGTCGGGCGGCCCGTGGTCGGCTCGCGCCGGCCGGTGGAAATGCAGGTGGGCGCGCTCGTAGGGGTCCTGGACGATCTCGGCGACCTGGAGGGGGTCGAGCAGGGAGGCCGGAGCGGCGGCACGGCTCCAGGGGTCGTCGGCCTGCCGCAGCAGGAATCCGAGGTGGCGTCCTCGCCAGTTCCGGGGGCGCAGGTCCAGTCCCGCGTCCAGCCGGCGCCTGAGATCCTCCGGGATACGACCCGTCAGCCACGGAGCGTTCGATTCGTCGTCCGCGAACTGCCGTAGTTCGGCTGCCAGATAGATCCAGATCACTGCGCGGTAGCGGTTGAGATGGAACTTGACCGGCGTGAGCAGTCCCAGTCGGGCGAGGCGCATGAACCGGGTGGGCGGCACGCCCAGGATCTCGGCGGCTGCCTTGGATCCCACGGCATCGACCCGTTCCCGCAGGGTCTGTGGGAAGCCCTTCTCGGCACGGAGCCGGTCGATCTCCGCCCGTGTGATGCGACGGCCTCCGCCTCCGTCGTCGACGACCGTTCGTAGGCAGCCCAGTTGTACGGCAAGGTCGAGTTCACTGCGCTTCAGGCCCAGTTCGCGGGCGGCTCGGCTCAGGGCCAGGGTGCCGCCGGCCGCCCCGGCAGGTGCCGGGGCACCGCGTCGTGCGGTGAGCGTGGGGGGCTCGGTGCTCGCGCTGGTCTGGGTGGTCGTGGTGCGGGTGACGGACTGCGTGACGGTGTCGCCGGACATGGCGGTTCTCCCCCGTGCGGTGTGGTGCTCGCGCTGGTCTCGCGCTCGCCTCGGGAAAAACCGTAGCCCGTTCGCGGAAAGTCGTGGCGGACCTGTGGATAACTCTGCCCGCGAAGGAGAGAACCGCAGGTCAGTGGTCCATTGCGGCCGAGCGTTCGGGGTGCCTGGCGTCCACCCGGAGGTGTTCGCCGACGCGGTTGACCAACAGCGTCATCTCGTAGGCGATCTGACCGATGTCCGCCTCCGCCGCGCTGAGGACGCACAGGCAACTGCCCGGCCCGGCAGCCGTGACGAAGAGCACCGCGTCGTCGAACTCGATCATCGTCTGCCGTACGTCACCGGCGCCGAAGTGGCGACCCGAGCCCTTGGCGAGACTGTGCAGACCCGAGGAGACCGCGGCCAGGTGTTCGGAGTCCTCGCGCCGCAGGCCGGTGCTGGCCGCGGTGACCAGTCCGTCGTTGGACAGCACCAGGGCGTGCCGTATGGGTTCCACGCGCTCGGTCAGGTCGTCCAGCAGCCAACCGAGCCCCGCGTTCTGCGACATCGTTCGCACTCCCCGTTTCGTCGTTCCCCCGGACACGGAGGATCCGACGATTCAGCCTTCCCCACTGCTGCGGTCGGAGCAAGCAGGATCGGAACATGGCGGGGAAGATGACCGACAAGGCATGCCGGTCCTTCCGTGCGAACAGCGACAACGGGTGCTTCCCCACCCGAAACAGCGGTGTCAAGGGACAGGTTCCGGCCAGGGAGAGGCGTGTTGACGCCGGTTCAGCCCACGGAGTCGAGCAGCCGGGCGGTGTGCATGCGCCCCGCGTATTCGACGAGCCGTATCAGCACCTCCTTGCCGGAGTCGCGGTCCCTGGCGTCGCAGAGGACCACGGGGGTGCCCTGGTCGAGATCGAGGGCGCGTGAGACGTCCTGGGCGCCGTGGGCGCGGGTCTCCGAGAAGCAGTTGACGGCGACCACGAAGGGGATGTGCCGGTGCTCGAAGTAGTCCACGGCCGGGAAGCAGTCCTGCAGGCGCCTCGTGTCCGCGAGGACGACGGCGCCCAACGCCCCTTGTGCCAACTCGTCCCACAGGAACCAGAACCGGTCCTGGCCGGGTGTGCCGAACAGGTAGAGCGAGAGCCCCGACCTGATGGTGATGCGGCCGAAGTCCATGGCGACGGTGGTGGTGACCTTCTGGTCCACGCCGTCGGTGTCGTCCACCGACTGGCCCACCTCGCTCAGGAGTTCCTCGGTGCGCAGCGGCTTGATCTCGCTGACCGCGCCGACCAGCGTGGTCTTGCCGACGCCGAATCCGCCGGCGACGAGGATCTTCAATGCCAGGGCGCCCGTGTCGCCGTCTGTCTCATCGGAGTGCTCGGGGACCATCGATCACTTCTCTCGGGAGTGTCGGCCGTGGTGGACATCGGTACGGCTGTGAGGAGTCAGCATCTTGGCAACTGCCACTCGATCGCGGGGCGTTGGACCGGTATTTCATGGCACCGACCGCTTGTGCTCGTTCGGTGCCGGGTTGGATGCGCAAGTCGGTACGGGACGGAACCGTATGTGTGTTCATCTACAGCGCCCTCAGCCCCTCGATCACCTCGCGCAGGATTCGCTCGTCCGGTAGTTGCGCGGGCGGCACGGGTCGGCTGACGGTGACTCGACCCGACTCCAGGAGGTCCCCGAGCAGCACCCGTACGACTCCGACGGGCAGGTCGGCGCCCGCGGCGAGTTCGGCGACCGACTGGGTCTCGGTCCGGCACAGTTCGAGGAGCACGCGGTGCTCCGGACCGAGCGAGGGGTCGTCGGCGGCGGGTGCGCCGGTGTCGAGCGAGACCAGGGCGATCAGGTCGAAGCGGGTCCCGCCGGGGCCGGGCCTGGTGCGGCCGCCCGTCATGGCGTAGGGGCGGACGAGCGGCCCGGCCTCGTTGTCGTACCAACGGCTGCCGGGCGTTTCCTGCGGGGTGCCGGTGTCACTGCCTTCGGTCATGAGCACGGCCCGTCCCTGGTTCATCCGGCCGTGGGCGGGCGCGCGCCGGCGCGGGTCGGGGTGCGGAGGTGCTCTCCGACGCGTTTCACCAGCCGTGCCATCTCGTACGCCACCAGCCCGATGTCGGCCGTGACGGAGGTGAGGAGGGCGAGACAGGAACCGTCTCCGGCGGCGGCCACGAAGAGGAAGCCGTCGTCCATCTCCACCATCGTCTGGCGTACGCCCCCGATGCCGAAGTGGCGGCCCGTGCCCTTGGCGAGACTGTGGAAGCCGGAGGCGACCGCGGCCAGGTGCTCGGCGTCCTCGCGCCTGAGGTCGCCGGAGGCGCCGACCGCCAGGCCGTCGTTGGACAGGACCACGGCGTGCCGCACCTCGCGCACGCGCAGTACCAAGTCGTCCAGCAGCCAGTCGAGTTCACCGGAGCGTTCGGTGGCCCTGGTACTCGGGTCATGGATCATGCGAGGTCTCCTTCGCTGCTGTCGCCGGCCGTCACGGGGGCATGGCCGGTTTTTCTGCCGGGTGCCCTGCCGCCGCCTCGTGCCCAGCCGTCGCGGTAGGCGGCCATGCGGTCCCTGACGAGTTCCGGGGTGCGCTCGTCGTCCGCTCCGGGAGGCGTCGTCGGCGGAGGCTGCCCGGTGTGCCGCTCGCGCAGCTGGGGCGCGAGGTGTGCCTGGCGTACGCGACGCGGCAGGTCATCCGTGCCCTCGGGTTCCGGCGGCCGACGGTGCGGCCTCAGGGTGGTGACGCCGGGGGGCGGCTCGGGCGGGCCGTCCCCCGTGGTCCGTCCGGCGGAGGCGACGGGGGCCGTGAGGGCGGGCCGGTCCGTGGACTGTTCGACGCGTTCCTGTTGCGGGGCCGCGGTCACGCGCGCGTACTCGCGTTCCTCCGGCTGCGGAGATGCTTCGGCGGAGGCACCGGGTGAACGTTCCGCCGCTCCGCTGTGGAGCAGGGTGGTGGGGAGGAGGACCACGGCCGTGGTGCCGCCGTAGGGGGAGGGCCTCAGGTGGACCTTGATGCCGTGGCGGGCGGCGAGGCGGCTCACGACGAACAGGCCGAGCCGGTCGCTGTCGAACAGGTCGAGGGCCTCGGACTGTTCGATGCGGCGATTGGCCTCGGCGAGCGTCTCCTTGCCCATGCCGAGGCCCCGGTCCTCGACCTCCAGGGCGTAGCCGTTGCCCACCGGCTCCCCGGTGACCCGCACGCGCGTGTGGGGTGGTGAGAACTGGGCGGCGTTCTCCACGAGCTCCGCGAGGAGGTGGGTCAGGTCGGCGACCGCGGTGCCGGCGATCTTCGCTTCCGGAAGTTGCCGCAGCTCCACGCGCGCGTAGTCCTCGATCTCGGAGACGGCCGCCCGGACCACGTTCGTCAGGGAGACGGGCATGCGCCAGGCACGCCCGGGGGCGGCGCCGGAGAGGATGATCAGGCTCTCCGCGTGGCGTCGCATGCGCGTGGTGAGGTGGTCGAGGCGGAAGAGGTCGCTGAGTTCGTCGGGATCGTCGGAGCGGCGTTCCATGCTGTCGAGCAGACCGAGTTGGCGGTGGACGAGGATCTGGCTGCGGCGGGCGAGGTTGACGAAGACCCCGGAGATGCCGCTGGCGAGTTCGGCGCGTTCGACCGCCGCGCGGAGGGCGGCGCGGTGCACGGTGCCGAGGGCCTCGGCGACCTGACCGGTCTCGTCCTCCGCGGGTGGGCCGGGCGGGGCCTCGGTGTCGACGTCGATCTCCTCGCCTGCGCGCAGTCTGCGCATGGCGTGGGGCAGTTTGCGGCGGGCGATCTCCAGCGCGCCGTTGCGCAGGCTCACCAACTCGACGACCAGAGCGCGTCCGATGCGTACGGAGATGACGAGGGAGGCGGCGACCGCGGCGAGGCCGAGGAGCACGGCGGCCCCGGCCGGGGTGAGCAGTGCGCGGGTGAACGGGTCGGCCCGGTCGGCGACTTCGCGGCCGGCGTCCGCCTCGATGTCGCGCATGTCCTTCTGCACGCGCGCGTGGGCGGACGTCCAGGCGGCTGCGGGGACGGCCTTCAGCACCTGCGACCCGGCATGGCTCGCGAGCACCTCGTCCTCGAGGGCGCGCAGGTCGGCGTAGGCGTTTCCGCCGGCGAGTGCCTGCCAGGCGGCGCGTTCCGGGCCGCGCAGGTCCGCGCCGGCGGCGTCGGTCAGGGTGCGGCGTGTGTCGACGGCGCCGGTGAACAGCCGCAACCGCTCTCGGTCGAGGCTTCCGGCGATGTGGGCGCCGGACAGGAGCGTGTCCTCCTGCGCCAGCGCCTCGCCCGCGCGGGAGAACTCGAGCAGTACGCGCGCATCGGAGCCGAGTTCGGCGTCCTGGATGCCGGTGAGCGCGCCGCCCACGCCGAAGGCCGTGGAGATGGTGGTGGTGTACCGCTCGTACGTCTCGGCCCAGCCGCTGCGGCGGTCGAGGACCGAGGTCCGCAGCGCGCGCAGGTCTTCGGCGCCGGTCACGAAGCCGGCGAGGCGTTCGGCCACCCCTGCGGGCAGGTCGGTGCCGTCGGCGACGGTGTGGCGGTCGCCCAGGCGCAGGGCGTCCACCGCCCCGTCGGTGCGTCGTGCGAGTCCGCGCAGCGCGCTCTCCCGTTCCGTGGAGGGTGCGGTGGCGTAGCGTACGGCGGCCGCGCGTTCCGCCTGGAGCGCCGCGACGGCGTCGGCGACCGGGCCGCGTACGGAGGCGTCGACGCGTTGCAACTGGCGGTGGCGGGCGACGTCCTGGGCGGTGGTCACGGTGGCGTACGCCCAGAGCGCGAGCAGGGAGACGACAGGCACCATCAGCAGGCAGACGATCTTGGCGCGGACGGTGCGGGGGCGCAGGTGCCGGCGCCCCACGCGGGTGGGTGGTCCGGTCGTCGGGGCACCGGTCCCGTCGGTTGCGAGGGGTTCGTCGGCCGGGGGCCCGGCGTGGGCGCGGCGTCCGCGTATCACGGGTCGGGGCGGCGCCTCGGCGGCGGCTGTCGGGGTCCTGCGGGGTGTACGCATGGCCTCCTCGATCAGGGTTCGGGGGCGGGCTTCGCAGGCCGTCGCGCGCGGCTAGTGGGCGGCGGCGTTCTCGACCGGCCGCTGTGCCGACGCGGATGCCTCGCGCTCACCGGCCGTCGGCGACAGGGCGACGAACGCCGAGGTGAGGAAGAGGTAGGACCCGAGGCCGACGGCGAGGGGGAAGATGAACTGCATCGCCGTGGCCCCGGGCAGGACCGCCGCGGACGGAGTGACCTCCACGCGGACCGCCCACATCGCGGTGTAGTGCATGCTGCTCACCGCTCCGCCCATGACGAGGGAGGCGACGGTGACCGCGAGGGGCGACCTGATGTTGAGCGCCGCCCAGAGGGCGGCGGTCGCGGCGACGACGGCGATCGCGACGGAGAGGGCGACGAGCGCCGGATCGTAGGTCACGTTGCCGTGCAGCCGCACGGCCGCCATGCCCAGGTAGTGCATGCTCGCGACGCCCAGGCCGGTGGTGAGGCCGCCCAGCAGGAGCGCCCGGGTGCGGTCCCGGCTGTAGCCGACGGCGAAGACGCCGCCGCAGACCACGAGCATGGCGACCAGGAGGCTCAGCACGGTCAGCGGCACGTCGTAGCGGATCTCGGTGCCGGTGACGCCGAAGCCGAGCATCGCCACGAAGTGCATGGTCCAGATGCCGGTGCCGATCGCCGAGGCGGCGGTGACGAGCCAGTTGCGGCGGGACCTGCCGGTGGTGGCGAGCGCGCGGAACGTGCAGCGCAGTCCGAGGGCGGCGCCGATGCAGGCCATGGCGTACGACAGCGCGGGTGTCAGCCAGCCGAAGGTGGCGTGGTCCAGGTGTCCCATGGCCCCGGGACGCTAGTGGGGGCACGGGAGCACGGAGGGGGCGCATTTCGAAAGCTGCCGCAATGTGGCGCATATATGCAGGGGAACGATCGCCTCCCGCCCGAACGTGCGCGTCATCCCTCCGCCGTTCCGGTGAGGGATCATGCGGAGCATGAGCGACGACCACACACACGTCCAGGAGTTCTTCACGGCACGCGCGGCTCACTGGGACACCCGGTTCCCCGACGACGGGCCCGCCTACGCCGCCGCGGTCGCCGAACTCGGCCTGCGCGAGGGTGACCGGGTGCTCGACGCGGGCTGCGGCACGGGACGGGCCCTGCCGCCGTTGCGCGGTGCCGTGGGAGCCTCGGGAGTGGTCCTCGGGGCCGATCTGACGCCCGCCATGCTGGAGGCCGCTGTACGGGCCGGACGGGACCGTGACGGGCGGCTGGTGCTCGCCGACGTCGGCCGTCTGCCGCTGCGCACGGCGTCGCTCGACGCGGTGTTCGCCGCGGGGCTCGTCGCACACCTCCCGAGCCCCGCGGAGAATCTGCGGGAGTTGGCCCGGGTGGTAAGGCCGGGCGGCACGCTGGCGCTGTTCCACCCCATCGGCCGGGCGGCGCTCGCCGCCCGGCAGGGGCGGCGGATCACCCCCGAGGACCTGCGCGCCGAGGCGAACCTGAGGCCGCTGCTGGCAGGTTCGGGCTGGCGCATGACGTCCTACGCCGACGAGGACACGCGTTTCCTGGCGCTCGCCACACGGGTGGGCTGAGCCCCACCCTCGCCCGGGAGATCGCTCCGAGCGGGGTCCTGAATGCGCCGTTCGCCGCGCTTCACCCCGCCCTCCCCCTTCTGTGGCAGCGGGTCCGTCTCTACGTTGAGTAGGACGAGCTGTGATACCGACACGGGGGAGTAGGTAGCCCATATGTTCGACAGCGTTCGCAAGTCCTTCGACAGATTCCTCGACTCGTTGCGCGCGGAGCCCACCGCGCAGGAGACGAAACGCACGCACAACTTGTTCGAGGCCGCCGCCGTCTACATCGCGGCGTGCGCCGAGGACGATCAGGACCAGATCGACGAGGCCGTGACCTGGGTGTCCCCCGAGGCCCTGTCGTTCGGAGTGAGCGAGCTGGCGTGCCGGGCGGTGATCGCCCTCGCACGGGAGCGCGACGAGTCGCCGCAGACGGTCGCGCGGTCACTTCTGGGGCTGCCCGCCGCCTGAACGAGTGAGGGTCTCCGGTCGATTCGCCCCTGTCCACCCGGATACCTGCAGCTCGCCCCGGATATCCGCAGCTCCGCACGGGGTTCCCGCTCGTGACAAGGGCCTGCCGGGCGCATTAGGGTGCGCCGACGGACGAGCGAGAGCGATGGGAGGGCCGGCATGGCCGGGACGGACGACGGCGCCGTCACCGCCGGGGACGACGACGCGCTGTATGTGCTGACGGCGGTACTGCTCACGCCCGCGAACTTCCCCAGTGTGCTGGGCGACGACTACCCGGAGGCCTGTGCGGCCCTGGGCCTCGCACCGCTCGCGGACGGTTACGGGATCGTCCTGGGCCAGGACGGCGAGGGAGCGAGGTGGACGGTGGCGGTCGACGACGTGTCCCTGGTCGCCGTGGCCATCGCGTCGTGGGACTGCGGCATGGAGTACGACCTGTCGCCCGACGAGGACACCGTCGTGGCGGCGCTGCCGGGCTGGCCCCTCGCGGTCGCCGTGGCGGCCCCGGGGGTGCCCGCTCCGCACGATCCCGATCCCGAGGTCTCGGACCGGCCTCCGCTGAGTCCGCCGGACACCGGCACCTGGGGTCCCGCGCAGCGGCGTCTGGGCGCCGACGAGATCGCTCTGCAGTGGTCCATGTGGCGGGAGCAGATCGACGACGCCGCGTTCGCGGGGCAGGACGGCTCGGACCGGGCCGCGGCCGGCGAGACTCAGGAAGCCGGGGCGGCTATCGGGAAGGACGACGGCGCTCCCCGTACGGGCATCCGCCGGGTGCTCGCGGAGGCGCGCGCGTACGTGGAGTCCCCGCCGCCGCTCGGGCGGGTCCGCTCCTCGTTCGCGCCGGGTGACGCCCGAACCCTCCGCGCCGACGGTCCCGGCTGGTCGATGGTGGCCAGAACCGACGACATCGCCTTCGTCCTTCTCGACGAGGAACCCGGCGAGGTGCTGCCGGTGGGCAGAGGCCCGGAACTGCCCGGTCTCCTGGAGTCCCTCGACAAGATCGCCGTACGCCCGAACTGATCCCGTGTGCCGCACCGGCCCGCCCGCGCGGGCCGGTGGCACCTCAGCGGCCGAGCTCCTTGCGGCCGGTCCGACGCAGCCTGCGCCGCTGCGAGGGGTCCAGCGCCAGGTACGCGGCCGTGGGGATCCCCAGGACTATCAGGAGATTGGCCCAGAAGGGGAAGGGCAACAGGATCAGCAGGACGATCCCGATTGCCGCACCTCCTGCGACGATCTTCGTGCTCTTCGACATCTCCGTCGCCTCCTTCGCGGCCATCGCCGCTCTCTGTCCTGAAAACGGGATCGGACTCCCCGCAGTTCCGGCGACGACCCTGACGCGTCCCTGAGTCGAACCCCCGTACAACCCTGAGATGCCCTCGCCACGGAACGGGAAAAGTGACGCACCTCACTTAATGGAACGCCGGACGAAGGTTTGAGATGCGGTAACCTCGGCGATTCTGCTTCAGTAGTCAAATTTGAGGAGCCCGGTATCCCTGTGCCGACGAACCCCGCGTCGCCCCTCCCCCAAGTCTCCGAGCTGGCCCGCTGCCGCGCCGTTTTCGTGGCCGCGGACCCCGCCCGCACCGGCCGCGTCGCCTTCTGGCGACCGGACGACGCGGCGCCGCCCCCGGTCGTCCCGGGCTCCGGCGGGGAGCTGACACTCGTCCGGCCCGGCGACCGCGGCGTCCAGCGGGTCACGGTGCCCGTCGTGTCGCTCCCGGTGCACTCCGCGCTGCCGGTGCTCACGCGCGCGCGTGCCACCACCGGTGTCCACCGGTCCACGGCCTTCTGGGGCGCCGCCGCCCTCCTCGCGCTGCAGTTCGCGGCGCGAGGCCTGCTGTTGCCCGGCGTCACCGCGAGCGGACAGGACGCCTGGCGGGCGGGGCCGCTGCGGGCCGAGGATGTGGACCGGGTCAGGGAGCTGGCCGCCGCGATGCCGCCCGAGGCGCACGCGCTGGCCGTCGACGACGGCGAGCCGCCCCGACTGCCGGATCCGGAGCGGCTACTGCGCGCGTTCCTCGACGCCGTCGTGGACGCGCTGCCCCGCTCCCCCGCCGCCGGCATCGCTGCGGGCGGCCCGGCCTTCGCCGCCCGTGATCCGCAGCTCGTTCCCGAACAGCGCGCCTGGGCCGCGGACGTGGCCGCCGGGCACGACGCCGGGGTCCGCGTCTCACTGCGCGTCGAGATCCCCGGGCTCGACTCGCTCCGCGCCGACGACCCGGACGAGGCGAAGCCGACGTTCCGTGTCGTCCCGCAGCTGCACAGCTTGAGCGACCCGGCGCTCGTCGCGGACGCCTCCGCGGTGTGGGCCGACGCGGCCGCCTTCGGCCCGCGCGCGCGGACGGACGCGCTGCTGGCGCTGCGCCGCGCCGCCCGCGCCTGGGCCCCGCTCGGCCCGTTGCTGTCGGCAGCCGTGCCGGACGCCGTGGAACTCGCCGACGAGGAGGCCACCGAACTGCTCGGCGAGGGTGCCCGGCTGCTGGCGACGGCCGGTGTCGACGTGCACTGGCCGAGGGAACTGGCCCGTGGGCTGACCGCCCGCGCGGTCATCGGCCCGCCGGACGGCGACGAGCAGGGCCCTGCCGGACACGCGTCGGACGCCCCGTCGTACCTGTCCGCCGACGCGCTGCTCGCCTTCGACTGGTGGTTCGCGCTGGGCGACCAGCGGCTCACCCGGCAGGAGCTCGACCTGCTCGCGGAGGCGAACCGCCCTGTGGTGCGCCTGCGGGACAAGTGGGTTCTGGTGGATCCGGAGGAGATCCGCCGGGCCCGCGCGCAGCAGGACCGCAAGGTGTCGCCCGTCGACGCGCTCAGTGCCGCTCTGACGGGCTCGACCGAGGTCGACGGCCGGATGGTCGACGTGCTGCCCACCGGGTGGCTGGCGGCGCTGCGGGAGCGGCTGTCGGACCCCGAGGGGCAGGACCCGGTAGGGCAGCCGTCCGCGCTCGCCGCGACGCTGCGGGACTACCAGCTGAGAGGGCTCGACTGGCTGGCCCGGATGACCTCCCTGGGACTCGGCGGCTGTCTCGCCGACGACATGGGGCTCGGCAAGACGATCACCCTCATCGCGCTGCATCTGCATCGGCAGTCGGACCCCTCGTCCGCGGGCCCCACCCTCGTGGTCTGTCCGGCCTCGCTGATGGGCAACTGGCAGCGGGAGATCGAGAAGTTCGCACCGGGCGTGCCCGTGCGGCGCTTCCACGGATCCGGGCGAAGCCTCGACGGGCTCGCCGACGCGGAGTTCGTCCTCACCACGTACGGCACGATGCGGCTCGACGCGCCCCGACTCGCCGACGTGGCGTGGGGCCTGGTCGTGGCGGACGAGGCACAGCACGTGAAGAACCCGTACTCGGCCACGGCACGGGAACTGCGCACCATCGGGACACGCGCGCGCGTGGCGCTCACCGGCACGCCCGTGGAGAACAACCTGTCCGAACTGTGGGCGATCCTCGACTGGACCACGCCGGGTCTCCTCGGCCGGCTCGGCAGTTTCCGCACCCGGTACGCACAGGCCGTCGAAGGCGGCCGGGACCCCGCCGCGGCGGAGCGGCTCGCCCGTCTCGTACGGCCGTTCCTGCTGCGGCGCCGCAAGTCGGACCCGGGCATCGCGCCGGAGCTCCCGCCCAAGACGGAAACCGACCGTGCCGTGTCGCTCACCAAGGAACAGGTGGGGCTGTACGAGGCGCTGGTCCGCGAGACCATGGCGGAGATCGCCGCCGCCGACGGCATGGAGCGGCGGGGACTGATCGTGAAGCTGCTGACCGGGCTGAAGCAGATCTGCAACCACCCCGCCCAGTTCCTGAAGGAGGAGAGGCCGCGGATCCCTGGCAGGTCGGGGAAGTTGGAGCTGCTGGACGAACTGCTGGACACCATCCTGTCCGAGGGGTCGAGCGTTCTGATCTTCACACAGTATGTTCGGATGGCTCGGCTGCTGGAACGTCACCTGGCGGTGCGCGGGGTGCCCACCCGCTTCCTGCACGGCGGGACACCGGTGCCCGAGCGGGAGGCAATGGTCGAGGGCTTCCAGGACGGCGAGGTGCCCGTCTTTCTGCTGTCGTTGAAGGCAGCCGGGACGGGGCTGAACCTGACGCGGGCCGAGCATGTCGTGCATTACGACCGCTGGTGGAACCCGGCCGTCGAGGCGCAGGCCACCGACCGGGCGTACCGCATCGGACAGACACGGCCGGTGCAGGTGCACCGGTTGATCACGGAGGGCACGATCGAGGACCGCATCGCGGACATGCTGCTGCGCAAGCGGGAGTTGGCCGACGCGGTGCTGGGCGCCGGCGACGCGGCGCTGACCGAGCTGTCCGACGCCGAACTGGCCGATCTGGTGGACCTTCGAGGGGACGCGCGATGACGGAACGCACGGAACATGACGAAGAGCGCACGTTCGCCGCACTGCCTCCCGTGAGCGGCGGAGGTTTCGCGCGGACGTGGTGGGGCCGGGCCTGGCTGAAGGCGCTCGAGGACGCGGCGCTGGACGGGGAGCAGGTGAAGGCGGGGCGCAGGTTGGCGCGTGCGGGGGCCGTGGGCGCCGTGTCGGTGCGCCCCGGGCGCGTCACGGCGGTCGTCCAGGACCGTGACGGCACCGGCCGTCGTGCCGACGTCCTGCTTCAGGAACTGTCCGGGGATCACTGGGACCGTTTCCTCGACATGGCGGTCGAGCGGGCCGGGCACGTCGCCGCCCTGCTCGACCGTGACATGCCGCCGCATCTGGTCGAGGACGCCGCGACGGCTGGAGTCGAACTGCTGCCCGGGCTCGGTGACCTGGAGGCGGAGTGCGAGTGCGGTGCCTGGGACCATTGCGGACACACGGCGGCGCTCTGCTACCAGGTGGCCCGCCTGCTGGATCAGGACCCTTTCGTCCTGCTGCTGATGCGCGGCCGCGCCGAACGTGCGCTGCTGGACGAACTCCACCTGCGTGGAACCGAGTCGGCGGCGGGCTGCCAGGACTCACACGATGGCCTCCCGACGGGCCTCGTGGAGAGCCACCGGGACGGTGTGGACGCCGCCGAGGCGTTCGCCACGGGGGAGATCCTGCCGCCGCTCCCCGAGCCGCCCCGGTTGCCGACGGAGCCCGGATTGCCGCCCTCCCTGGACACCGAGACCAGGCCCGCGCCGGGACTCGACCCGACAGCGCTGAAGTTCCTGGCGGCGCAGACGGCGCAGGAGGCACACCGGTTGCTGGCCGAGGCTCTTTGCCCCGGCCACGAGCAGCAGCCCCTGGGCGACGAGTTGACGTTCCGCCAGGACGTGGTGCGGCTGGCCGCCGGTGCCCCGGCAGCGAGCATCGCGGCACGGCTCGGCGAGGGTTCGGGACGCGGCCGGGAGGGGCTGGCGCTCGCCGTCCGCGCCTGGCGGTACGGCGGGGCGGCCGGTCTCGCCGTACTGGACGAGGAGTGGCCCGTACCGGCGGAGTCGCTCGCACGCGCGCGTGCGGCTCTGGAGACGGCATGGGACGAGGGCGAGCGGCCTTCGCTGCGGTCCACGCACAACCGCTGGACCGTCGTGGGCGGGTCGACCCAACTGCGCCTCGGGCGGGACGGCCGCTGGTGGCCCTACCGCAAGGAGCGGGGTCGCTGGGCACCGGCGGGCCCGGCGGCACATGATCCGGCGACGGCACTGGCCTCGGTCACCGGCGAACCCGACAGCTGACGTCCGGGAGTGAGCCCGTCACTCGAACTTGTCACTCACCCATCACTCGCACTCATCACTCCGTGTGGCCGACCGGGTCCGGGAAGAGTGAGTCGAGGTCGCTGGGCAAGCCGGTCGGGAATCCGCTCGGCAGATCACTGGGGAATCCGCTGGGCAGATCGCTGGGCAAACCCGAGGGCAGCGTCGGAAGGTCGCTGGGCAGCCCGGACGGAAGGCTCAGCGACGGGGTCGGCGAAGCACTCGTACCGCCACCGGTCCCGCCCGACGGCTTCTCGTCAGGCGATCCCTCGCCCCCGGCGGCCACCAGCACCACGGCGAGGACGGCACCGAGGGTGATGACCACCGCCAGCGCGATGAGCACGAGCCTGCGGCGCCCGTCGGGGGCGGGCCCACCGGACGGATCAGGTGGCTGCCAGCCCCCGCCCTGACCCGGGGGCTGCCAGCCACCACCTCCCCCGGTCGGATCGCCCGGCGGCGGACCGAAGCCCCCTGACGGGGGACCGAACCCGCCGCCGTTCGACGGAGGTGATCCGTCCGGCGGGCGGGGCGGCTGGGACGGTGGCGGCGGCATGCCCATACCGTCCAGAGTCGCCGCGAAACGGCCAAGGCGCGAGCTCCGCGCGGGAGTTGCTACGGACTCATGCCGTGGACCGCATGATTCCGGCACATTCCGCGCCGACCGACCGAGGGAGGCGTAGGAGTCGGCCGAGACAGCGCCCGACCGGAGGAGGGGAGCCCTGACCGCCTCGGCTTCAGCATCGCTCCAGCCCTGAGCCTGAGCTGCGGCTCAGCTTCGGCTCGTTCGGCATCGGCTTCGGCTTCGGCTTGAACGGAAAGGGCCCCCACGCGCGGGTGGTCAGTCGCGCGCACCCAGCAGGTGGTCCATCGCCAGCTGGTCGAGCTGCTCGAAGGCCATGCCGCGCGCGGCGGCGGCCTCGGCGTCGAACTCCTCGAAGGCCGTCCGGTCCGCGAGGAGCGCCTGCAGGCCGTCGGCGGCCGTGGGCTGGGCCAACTGGTCCAGCCGGGCGGCGCGCAGCGCCTCCTGGACCGCCGGGTCCGCGCGGAAGGCGGCCGAGCGCTCCTTGAGGATGAGGTAGTTGCGCATGCAGCCCGCGGCCGACGCCCACACACCGTCGAGGTCCTCGGTGCGCGGCGGCTTGAAGTCGAAGTGCTTCGGCCCCGCGTAACCAGCGCTCTCCAGCAGGTCGACCAGCCAGAAGGCGGAGCGCAGGTCGCCGGCGCCGAAGCGGAGGTCCTGGTCGTACTTGATGCCGGACTGGCCGTTGAGGTCGATGTGGAAGAGCTTCCCCGCCCAGAGGGCCTGCGCGATGCCGTGCGGGAAGTTCAGCCCGGCCATCTGCTCGTGGCCGACCTCGGGGTTCACGCCGTAGAGCTCCGGGCGCTCCAGGCGCTCGATGAACGCCAGGGCGTGGCCGACGGTGGGGAGCAGGATGTCGCCGCGCGGCTCGTTCGGCTTGGGCTCGATGGCGAACTTCAGGTCGTAGCCCTGGGAGGTGACGTACTCGCCGAGGAGGTCGAAGGCCTCCTTCATGCGGTCGAGCGCGTCCCGGACGTCCTTGGCGGCGCC
Source organism: Streptomyces sp. SP18BB07 (assembly GCF_036322545.1). Classification (NCBI taxonomy): domain Bacteria; kingdom Bacillati; phylum Actinomycetota; class Actinomycetes; order Kitasatosporales; family Streptomycetaceae; genus Streptomyces; species Streptomyces sp. SP18BB07. Next base: position 35,428 of record NZ_JAQYWT010000360.1, on the reverse strand, counting down.
GGACTCCGCGCCCTCGCGGCCGCCCCAGGCGACGTAGATCTTGGCGCCCAGCTCGACCGCCAGGTCGATGTTGCGGATCGTCTTGCGCAGCGCGTACCGGCGGACGTCGCGGTCGTTGGCGGTGAAAGCGCCGTCCTTGAAGACGGGGTGCGTGAAGAGGTTGGTGGTGGCCATGGGCACGGTCATGCCGGTCGTGTCCAGGGCAGCGCGGAAGCGCTTGATGTGCTCCTCGCGCTCGCTGTCCGAGGATCCGAAGGGGATCAGGTCGTCGTCGTGGAAGGTCACACCGTAGGCGCCGAGCTCCGCCAGACGCTGCACCGACTCGACCGGGTCGAGGGCGCGCCGGGTGGCGTCGCCGAACGGGTCCCTTCCCTGCCAGCCGACGGTCCACAGGCCGAAGGTGAACCTGTCGTCGGGGGTGGGTTGGTAGTTCATGCCGCGGCTCCTTGCGCTCCGACTATTTCGTCATGGCGATTTACAAATTAGTATGCGGACGCGTCTCTGGGAAGACAAGATGTCGCCGGACGGAGGCGTCAGCCGCGTCAGCGGCGGTCACGAGCCGCGTGAGAAGGAGAGCCCGATGTCAGCTGCCGAGGGTCCGCTCGTCGTCGGTGTGGACTCGTCCACACAGTCCACCAAGGCCCTGGTCGTCGACGCGTCGACCGGTCGGGTCGTGGCGAGCGGACAGGCGCCGCACACCGTGTCCTCCGGCTCCGGCCGGGAGAGTGACCCCCGCCAGTGGTGGGACGCGCTGTGTGAGGCGCTGCACCAGTGCGGGGAGGCGGCGCGTGAGGCCTCGGCGGTGTCGATCGGTGGCCAGCAGCACGGTCTCGTCACTCTCGACGCCCGGGGCGAGCCGGTGCGGCCGGCGCTGCTGTGGAACGACGTGCGTTCGGCGCCGCAGGCTGCCCGCCTGGTCGAGGAACTGGGCGGCGCGAAGGCCTGGGCGGAGCGTGCCGGCAGCGTGCCGGGGCCGTCCTTCACCGTGACGAAGTGGGCCTGGCTGGCCGAGAACGAGCCCGAGGCCGTTCGCGCGACCACCGCCGTGCGTCTGCCGCACGACTACCTCACCGAGCGTCTCACCGGCCAGGGCACGACCGATCGGGGCGACGCCTCCGGCACGGGCTGGTGGGCGTCGGCGACGGAGGAGTACGACGCCGAGGTGCTCGCGCATGTCGGGCTGGACCCGACGCTGCTGCCCCGTGTGGTCCGGCCGGGTGAGGTCGCCGGGACCGTCCGGGACGCCCACGAGTTGCCTTTCGCCAAGGGAACCCTGGTCGCCGCCGGTACGGGTGACAACGCGGCCGCCGCGCTGGGGCTCGGGCTGCGCCCCGGCACGCCGGTGCTGAGCCTGGGGACCTCCGGCACGGTGTACGCCGTCTCCAGGCGCCGCCCGGCCGATCCGACCGGCACCGTGGCGGGTTTCGCCGACGCGCACGGGGACTGGCTGCCGCTGGCCTGCACCCTGAACTGCACCCAGGCCGTCGACCGGGTCGCCGCCCTGCTGGGCCTCGACCGCGAGTCCGTCGAGCCCGGCACGGATGTCACCCTCCTCCCCTACCTGGACGGCGAGCGCACGCCGGCCCTGCCGCACGCCTCGGGCCTGCTGCACGGGCTGCGTCACGACACGACCGGCGGACAGTTGCTGCAGGCCGCGTACGACGGTGCGGTGCACTCGCTGCTCGGCGCGCTGGACCTGGTGCTCGACTCCGACGCGGACACCTCCGTACCGCTGCTGCTGATCGGCGGGGGCGCGCGGGGTAACGCCTGGCAACAGACCGTGCGCCGCCTTTCGGGGCGTGCCGTGCAGGTCCCCGAGGCCAGGGAACTGGTCGCGCTGGGCGCCGCCGCGCAGGCCGCGGGGCTGCTCACCGGCGAGGACCCGGCAGCGGTCGCCCGCCGCTGGGGCACCACCCGGGGGCCGGTGCTGGAGGCCGTGGAGCGGGACGAGGAGACGCTCGCCAGGATCTCCCGGGTGCTGTCCGACGCCGCACCGCTGCTGGACCGCGGACCGGACAGCGACTGAACCGGGCGAGGGGAGCCCGGACCGGCAAGGGGCGTCCGGACCGGCGAGGGGCGTTCCGGACCGGCGAGGGGGTGTCCCCGGACCGGCGAGGGGGCCTCTCCAGTGGGAAAATCCGATTCCGGCATGATCTACAGGGCACGGACAGCAAAACGCACAGGGGCACCCGCGGGATCACCCGCGGGAATACGCACCGGCACGCACCGACGGGAGCCGAGGGAGGCATGACCGCACCACTGCACGAGACCCACCCGAGCGGCTCCGGCCGCCGCCTGCCCGACAACCAGCAGGGCATGCGGCGCCGCAATCTCTCCCGGGTCATGCACACCGTCAACGCCGAGGGGCCGCTGTCCCGGGCCGCCGTCGCCTCGCACATCGGCCTGACCCGGGCCGCCGTGTCGACGCTGGTGGACGAGCTGATCCGTTCAGGGCTCCTGGAGGAACTGGGTCCCGAGCGTCCCGGCCGGGTCGGACGGCCGGGCTCGGCGCTCGCCCTCAGCGGACGCGGCCCCGCCGGTGTCGGCGCAGAGATCGGCGTGGACCACCTCGCGGTCTGCGCCGTGGATCTGCGGGGTGAGGTACGGGCTCGGGCGGTGCGGCACGGCACCAACCGCCGCCGGGCGCCAGAGCCGGTCATCGAGGAGCTGACCGAACTCGTCCGACAGGTCGTCGCGGAGGCGGAGGGCGAAGGCCTGTGGCCCGCGGGGCTCGCCGTCGCCGTGCCCGGGCTGGTGGCGAGCGACGCCCGCACGGTGGTCCGCGCCCCCAACCTCGACTGGCACGACACGGACCTGGGCGCCCTGTTGCCGACCGATCTGCCGGTGACCGTGGACAACGAGGCCAACTTCGGCGGCCTCGCGGAACTCTGGCTCGGGGACGGCACACCGCCCGACTTCCTGCACGTCTCCGCGGAGATCGGCATCGGTGGCGCGGTCGTCGTGGACGGTCGGCTGCTCCGTGGAACACGTGGATTCGCGGGCGAGTTGGGGCATGTCCCCGTCCGGCCGGAAGGCCCCGACTGTGCGTGCGGTGGACGCGGCTGTCTGGAGCAGTACGCCGGTGAGGAGGCGGTTCTACGGGCGGCCGGACTGGAAACGGGCGAACACCGTGTCGAGTTCCTCGCCGAGCGGGCCGCCGTCGGCGACAAGGACGTGCACCGGGCCCTGCGCGGCGCCGGCACCGCGCTCGGGGTGGCGCTGACCGGCGCGGTGAATCTGCTGGACCCGCAGACCGTGGTGCTGGGCGGCGCCCTGGCCGCCCTGGCGCCCTGGCTGCTGCCTTCGCTGGAGCGGGAGTTGGCACGACGGACTGCCGGTCCTGCGTGTTCCGTCACCGTGTCCCGACTGGGCTCCGAGGGGCCCCTGCTCGGGGCGGCGCACTCGGTGGTGCGTGGTGTGCTGGACGATCCGGCGACGGTCGGGGTGCGGCCGTAGCCACGTGTCCCCCTGTCGGGTGACGAAGTTATCCACAACTCGCTGGTTTTCCACCGTTCTCCACACGCCCGGGCAGCCGATCGGCAATCGCCGTACCGTGATCCACGTGAGGCGCAGCCGTTCGACCTGCGGACGCGTCTACGAGTACGCATGCGAGCCAACCAGCGCAGGACCACTCACCCGAACGGAAAGGCAGAGCCACATGGAGCGAGCCAGGCCGTTGCCGAGCAGGCGGCGGCTCCTGCGGGGCACCGCCCTCGCCGCGATTCCCTACGCGTTGCTCCCGAGCCCCCGGGCCGACGCCCAGTCTCCGCCGCTCGACCACACACCCGCCCGATGGGAGCCGGCCAGCCCCGCCAACTACACCGCGGCCGACCGTCCGTCCGGCCGGCCCATCGATCTGGTGATCATCCACGTCACGCAGACCACGTACAAGAACACGCTGCCCGTCTTCTGGAACCCGGCGAAACAGGTCTCCGCGCACTACCTGCTTCGGGCGGCCGACGGACGGGTCACCCAGTGCGTCCGAGAACGCGACATCGCCTGGCACGCCGGCAACTGGGACTACAACGCACGGAGCATAGGCATCGAGCACGAGGGCTGGATCGACCGGCCCGAGTACTTCACCTCCGCCATGTACGAGCAGTCCGCGGCGCTCACCGCGGCGATCTGCGACAGGCACGGCATCCCGAAGGACCGCGCCCACATCCTCGGTCACTACGAGGTGCCGGGCACCGACCACACCGATCCGGGGCCGCACTGGGACTGGGACCGTTACATACGCCTCGTCGGAGCCGTCTGACGTTGCCGTAGCGCGCGGCTTGTCGGGGCGCGGGTCCGGCGGTGACGATGGGTTCCAGCCGTGAGCGCATGTCCGGGAGGCCGAGTTGACCGATCCATGGGTGGCTCTGGAACCGGGCGCCGACCCCGTCGAACGGGTGCGGGTGCTGCGTCGCGCACATGAGGCGTTCACACAGCGGGGCACGGTGGCGCGACCGGTGCGTTCCGTGGTGGCGGACTCGTGGCGGCGTTCGGCGAAGGCGGGTGTCGGACCGGAGGGCACCGCTCGGGTGGAACTGACGGACGGCGACCTCGGTTCCTACCGCGCGGAGCATCCGCTGGCCCGGGTGATGCCGTTGGTGCGCGAGTTGCTGGGCTCGTTCGCGTCGGACGGCGAACACCTGCTGGCCGTGTGCGACGCGCAGGGCAGACTGCTGTGGGTGGAGGGGGACGCGGCGACCAGACGGCGGGCCGACCGGATGAACTTCGTACCCGGTGCGCGGTGGGCGGAGTCCGCGGTCGGGACCAACGCTCCGGGCACCGCGGTCGCCCTGGACCGGCCCGTGCAGGTGTTCGCGGCCGAGCACTTCATACGGCGGGTGCAGCCGTGGACGTGCGCGGCGGCGCCGGTGCACGATCCACGCACCGGGCGGGTGCTCGGTGCGGTCGACATCACCGGCGGCGACGGCCTGGCGCATCCGCACAGCCTCGGCTTCGTCCAGGCGGTCGCCCGGGCCGCCGAGTCCCAGCTCGCCCTGCTCGCCCCGCCCGGGGCTTCGGCGGACGCGCTCGAACTGGCCGCTCTGGGCCGGGACGAGGCGCAACTCCTGGTCCGTGGACGGAAGATCAGGCTCAGTCGGCGGCACAGCGAGATCCTGGTGCTGCTCGCCCGCCACCCGGAAGGACTGTCCGGCGACGAACTGCTCTGCGCGCTGTACGAGGACGAGTCGGTGACACCGGTGACGCTGCGCGCCGAGCTGGCGCGGCTGCGCCGTCTCCTCGGGCCTGGGTTGCTGGGGTCACGGCCGTACCGACTGACGGTTCCCGTCTCGTCCGATGTGGCGGTGGTCGAACGGCGCCTGGAGACGGGCGCGGTGACGGCGGCCGCGTCGGTGTACGGGGGCCCGCTGCTGCCGGGCTCGCAGGCGCCGGCTGTCGTACGGCTGCGGCGCAGGCTCGCCGACGGGCTGCGCACGGCGCTGATCGCCGGGCACGACCCCGACCTCCTGGCGGACTGGGCGCACGCGCCCTGGGGCGAGGACGACGTGGAGGTGTGGCGGGCGCTCGCCACCGTACGCCCGACACCGGCCGTACGGTCCCGACTGCGCGAACTGGAGGCGGAACTGTCCGCGCCACCGGACTGGGTGCACCCTCGTCCTCGACGACCGTGAGGGATGCGGAGGCGCAACGTCGTTGCAACATTGTGGCTCCTAGCCTCCCCACGAGAGCCGCCCAACGGCGGGTGGCGCTTCTCGGGAGGCAGGTATTCATGACCCGTTTCGCAGCGCCCGGTACGGATGGCGCGGTCGTCTCCTACGAGGCGCGTTACGACCACTTCATCGGGGGTGAGTACGTGCCGCCGGCGCGCGGGCAGTACTTCGAGAACCCGAGTCCGGTGAACGGGCTGCCGTTCACCGAGATCGCGCGGGGTACGAGCGAGGACGTGGAGCGCGCGTTGGACGCGGCGCACGCGGCCGCGCCCGGCTGGGGGCGCACGTCCGTGACCGAGCGTTCGGACGTCCTGCGGAGGATCGCCGACCGGATGGAGGCGAATCTGGAGCAGTTGGCGGTCGCGGAGAGCTGGGAGAACGGCAAGCCGGTGCGGGAGACGCTGGCCGCGGACATCCCGCTTGCCATCGACCACTTCCGGTACTTCGCCGGGGCGATCCGCGCGCAGGAGGGTTCGCTGGCGGAGCTCGACGACGACACGGTGGCGTACCACTTCCACGAGCCGTTGGGAGTGGTCGCCCAGATCATCCCGTGGAACTTCCCGATCCTCATGGCGACCTGGAAGCTGGCGCCGGCGCTGGCGGCGGGCAACGCGGTCGTGCTCAAGCCGGCCGAGCAGACCCCGGCGTCCATCCACGTCTGGATGAGCCTGGTGGCTGATCTGCTTCCGCCGGGTGTGGTGAACATCGTCAACGGGTTCGGGGTGGAGGCGGGCAAGCCGCTGGCGTCGAGTCCGCGGGTGGCGAAGGTGGCGTTCACGGGCGAGACGACGACGGGGCGTCTGATCATGCAGTACGCCTCGGAGAACATCACGCCGGTGACTCTCGAACTCGGTGGAAAGTCGCCGAACATCTTCTTCGACGACGTGTGGTCGGCGAACGACGACTTCCGTGACAAGGCCCTCGAAGGCTTCACGATGTTCGCGCTCAACCAGGGCGAGGTGTGCACCTGTCCGTCGCGGGCGCTGGTGCAGCGCGGCAACTACGCCGAGTTCATGGAGGCGGCCGTCGCCCGCACGGAGCAGATCAAGACCGGGCACCCGCTGGACACCGAGACGATGATCGGCGCCCAGGCCTCCAACGACCAGCTGGAGAAGATCCTCTCCTATCTGGACATCGGTCGGCAGGAGGGCGCGAAGGTCCTGACCGGCGGGGAACGTATCGAACATGACGGCGACTTGAAGGGCGGTTACTACGTCCAGCCGACGATCTTCGAGGGCGACAACCGTATGCGGATCTTCCAGGAGGAGATCTTCGGTCCGGTCGTCTCCGTGACCTCGTTCAACGACTTCGACGACGCCATCAAGATCGCCAACGACACGCTGTACGGCCTGGGTGCGGGTGTCTGGACACGTGACACCAACACCGCCTATCGCGCGGGCCGTTCCATCCAGGCGGGCCGGGTCTGGACGAACTGCTACCACGCCTACCCGGCGCACGCCGCGTTCGGCGGCTACAAGGGTTCGGGTATCGGCCGCGAGACCCACAAGATGATGCTGGATCACTACCAGCAGACGAAAAACTTGTTGGTGTCGTACTCGCCGAAGAAGCTGGGCTTCTTCTAGGCACAGAAAAAGGGCGCCTGACCTGGTTAAACACCCGTCAGGCGCCCTCCGGTGCCTGGACTCAGGCACCGAGTCGATATGTACCCCTACTCCCAATATCTCCCGCAGGTATCCCACGTCTGACCAGCTGTTCCGGGATATATCCGGGCCAGATCCCGCTTACGCGCCTTCACGGCCGCCGTCCGGTGCCTCCCATTGCTTCATCGACTCCTCGATCATCCGGTTGGCGTGGTCCCGTGCCTCGGCCAGGAACTTGGCGTAGTAGCGGAAGAGAACCTGGATGCTCTGTCCCGCTCGGCGTGCGCACTCTGCGGGGTCGACACCGGATGCCAGCCAGAACGAGATGCCGGCATGACGCAGGTCGTAGGGGCGCTTGGCAAGTTCGAGAGCGTGCTCCTCAAGCGTGAGGGTGGCCTCGCGTGCTCGTCTCCAGGTGATGCTGTATGCCGCGAAATCGATGTAGTTCCCGGCTGCGTTCTGGAACACCCTTCCGTCGGCCGCGACGCCGAAGCGCTGGATGTGCTCGCTCAGCATGCGGACGAGTACTGGAGGTATGGGCACAGGGCGCGTGGCCTTGCTCGCGCGCCGTTTCAGCGAGTGGATTTCGTGGACGGCACCGTCATCCGTCCACTCCTTGCCGGCGGTCACTACACCGCCTTTGAGATTCAGCAGACCCCAGCCGTTCGCCGGCAGACGGCACTGGTTCCGCTTCAGGTGAATGACCTCTGCCGGGCGCATGGACGCGTAGTACATGCAGCCGAAGAAGGCGTAGAGGTGGGGTCCACGGCCAGGCAGAGCCCTGACAGCCGTGAGAAGTCGAGCGACCTGGGCGGGATTCGGCACGCAGTCGGGATCGACCTCATCGGCGACCTCCGGTGCCGCCCAGCGAAGGCCATTCAGTGGATGGTGCGAGAAGTAGCCGCGTTCCATGGCTGCCACGAAGACCTCGTTGACCGCGGCCTTCTTCCGTTTGGCGGTCGTCGCGGCAGCCGCCGTTCCGTCCACCTTCCGGCACAAGGCGTCCAGACCGCGGCGCAGCACAATGGGGTCCTCCAGTTCGCTGACCGGGAGCGAGTGCCGCCGTAGCCAGTCCAGCGCGGTCCGCCACTCTTCGCACGGCTGGCCCCTCCATGCCTTCTTGTTGAAAGCGCACGAGTAGAGGGCGCGTCGCAGGACACGGGGCTCGCGATACGCAGACCCTGGTTCGACGAAAGCAGGGGTGATCGTCGCCAGCGCGTCAGCGAGCGTGCGGCGGGTGTTGCCCGGGGTACGGTCCCACCGGTGCTCGATGTACTCCCGGGCCAGGTCGTACCAGGTAGTCCGCTGCTTCAAAGCCCGAAGCTCGGAGGCCGGCAGGCCGGTTCGTGTATCGAACGGCTCACCGTCACGAGCGGCGGTGATCAGCTTCGAACGTCGACTCTCGGCGAGCCCCTTGCTGATGAACGACTCGGAGTTCTCCAGGCCGTTCACCGTCCAGCGAACCTCATAAGCCTTACGGCGGTTATCCCGTTCCCGTATTTCCCAGAACCGGACTTTGTAACTCATCGCCATGCAGGCGTATCCCTTTCACACGCTTCCCACCACGCGTCGAGATCGGCGCGGCGGCAGCGCAGTTCACCGTTGGGCAGCTTGATCATTCGGGGTGCCTGACCACGAGCGCGCAGCCGATAGAAGGCCGATGGACTCATACGGATCTCAGCGAGAACCTCGGCGAGCTTGAGCGCAGGGGGGCGAGCCAATTGATGATTCCTCGGGGTGTCGGAAGTCTTCTCCAGACGGCCGGGCGGGAGCGGGCAACTTGCAGTGCTCCGCAGCACAGGCCGCAAGACCCGAACGGCTCCTGTGCCTTCGCAGCCGACGGGAATGGCATCAATGGTCTACGTGATCACCGGTTTGGCTAACCGGCGATCGTGGTCTATGTTGTCCACCCCCAGGACACTCACAGACACTCCGAGAAGGCAGACCCACTCGGCCGCCGCCTGGAGCAGCCGCTCGGCAAGTCGGGCCGAGGCAGGCAATACATCGTCACTGACTCCTTACTTCGGCGTCGTTGTACGTTGCCATGCTTCCGAAACGAGATCCAGTCTTTGAGGGCCTTCCTCGTCTGCCGTGGGCGAATTTGGCGCAGGTGATGCCTGAGAATGCCAAATTCGGCGTTGCTGGGGGAAGCAGCCAAAAATTCCGACCGGCGCCTTACAGGTATGCCGGCCCCGGCTGATTACTTACAAAAGACCGCCACAGGGCTGTCCTTCTCGTGTCGCTTCTCGGCGAGTGCAGTCGAACACAAGCCTGTTCAGGTAGTCCTGTACGGGCAGATGAGCCTTGGCTGCCAAGGCACCACCAACCCCGCGACCAGGCAGGCGAGATGACGCCGAGAGATCCCCGTGAACAGCCGATGCGCCAGGACCGCCCGATTGACCATGATCGCCACACCAGGATCGTGCCACCGGCAAGGCGCGACGCCTCACCCGCGATCACGCACCAACGAGGAACCCGATCTGAGCGTCGGCGACCTGCTCAAGCTGCCGCTTCGACCACCAGTGTCGAGACAGCTGGCCGCGCCTTCGGAATCAGCCGCAGAAGAGCGTACGAGCTGGTATACAAGGGCACCTTCCCCTGCGAAGTTATCAAGGTCGGGGGTGAGCGGGTCGGGTACAAGGTGGTGACCGCCGACCTCCACCGTGTTCTTGGCATACGGCAAACCGCCGAGCAGGCCCCGGCGGCATAGCTCCGCCCCCCTAGTGCTCTGACCGGGAACGTTCGCCGGGTCGGTGGAACAGGATGAGATAACTGAACCGTTCGGTAATGTGTTCGTCCGGGAGGGCCCGAATCGCTGCTGCCAGGTGGCAACGGCAGCCACAGCCGTAGACACGTCTCATGACCACGGACGTCGGCACGGCCTCCGGCCCCTGATCCCAGAGAACGGACCACGAGACGGACGGGGGAACACCGATGACGACCGCTCACGCCTTATCCGGGGTTGGGAGCAGTCCACCGCCAGAGAGCGACACGGTCATCGACGTACGGGATCTGCGGATGCGCTACCGCAGCCAGGACGTATTGAAGGGTGTCGGCTTCACGGCCCGGCGAGGCGAAGTCGTCCTGCTGCTAGGCCCGAACGGCGCGGGCAAGACGACCACGATCGAGGTCTTGGAAGGCTTCCGGATGCGATCGGCCGGTGAGGTAACCGTCCTCGGCACCGATCCGGCAGGCGGGGACGAGCGGTGGCGTGCGCGCCTGGGCATCGTGTTGCAGTCCTGGCGCGACCACGGCAAGTGGCGGGTGCGGGAACTGCTGGCCCACCTTGGCTCGTACTACGCGCCGTACTCCACCGCCCTCGTGCGGCGGCCGTGGGATGTTGACGAGCTCCTCTCTGCAGTGGGGCTGACCGAGCAGGCGGACAAACGGGTCGGAACTCTGTCCGGCGGGCAGCGCAGGCGTTTCGACGTGGCCGTCGGCATCGTAGGCAGACCCGAGGTGCTGTTTTTGGACGAGCCGACGGCCGGTCTGGACCCGGAGGCGAGGAACGAGTTCCACGGCCTGGTACGCGGGCTGGCGGACGAGAACACCACTGTTCTGCTGACCACGCACGACCTCGCCGAGGCGGAGAGGCTCGCCGACCGGATCCTCATTCTGGCCGGTGGCCGGATCCTGGCCGATGGCTCGGCCGAGGAGCTGTCGCGGCAGGCATCGGCTGAGGCCACTGTGCGCTGGACGCGGGAAGGGCGGCCCTTTGAGGAGGCGACGGCCGAGCCCACCCGGTTCGTTCGTCGGCTGTTCGAGGAGCATGGCGAGGCGATCGGCGGGCTGGAGGTGCGCCGGGCGAGCCTGGAGGATACCTACCTGACGATGGTGCGGGAGCTTGAGGCGGGGAGCGTTCCCGATGAGCGGGCGGTGCATGCTTTCGGGGAGGGATCGTGATGAGTCCGGTGTGGTACGCGGCGGTAGTTGGGGTGCGGCGCGGCTGGACGGAACTTCGACAGACTTTCACCACCGGCCAGGACGTGTTCGGTTACGTGCTCTGGACGGTTCTGCTCATCGTGCCGCTGTTCTTGGTCAGGGACGATCCGCTGAAGGGCGCCGGCATCTCGGCCGGCGCGTTCATGCTGCCGAGCATGCTGGGGATGACGCTCGCGTTCACGGGGATGATGACTACGGCGCAGCTGCTCGCGACCGAGCGTGAGGACGGCACCCTGCTGCGGGCCAAGGCCGTGCCCCACGGCATGGTCGGCCACCTGGTCGGCAAGATCATCATGGTGTCGGGTACGGCTCTCGCTTCCATGGCACTCCCGTTCGCCGTTGGCGTGTTCCTGGTGGACGGGGTTGCCCGGCAGGGTGGCGGAGCGTTGCTGACGCTGGTGTGGGTGGTGCCGCTGGGTCTCCTGGCCACCCTGCCGATGGGCGCTGTCATCGGCTCACTCGTCGGCAGTCCGCGCACCGTCGGGTTGCTGATGCTTCCGGTGATGGGACTCGTCGTGATCTCCGGGATCTACTTTCCCCTGTCGAAGCTGCCCGAGTGGCTGCAGATCGTCGGGCAGATCTTCCCCGTGTACTGGCTCGGCCTCGGTCTCCGCTCGGCGCTGCTGCCAGCCGATGCGGTCGCCGCCGAGATCGGCGAATCCTGGCGGCACCTGGAGACAGCGGGCGTGCTGGGTGCCTGGGCAGTCGCCGGGCTGCTCCTCGCACCGTCGGTCCTGCGCAGGATGGCCCGCCGCGAGTCCGGGGCCGCGATGGCGGAACGGCACCGAAAGGCGATGCAGCGGGTCGGTTAGTGATGTGCCGGGGATGCCGGCCCGGCTCCTGGTCAGGCCGCGTTGGGCAGAGGGCGTCCGCCCCAGCGGATGCCCTTCTCGCTGCGGATGCGGGCGCGTTCTTTGCGTTGGGCGGCGAGGACGTCGGGGTGGCGGGCGTTGGCGTTGCGCCAGCGCAGGTATCGGTGCAGCGCCTGGGTCTGCGCGGGGTGGCTGCGGTGGTGGGAGTTGGCCAGTGTGAACTGCCGCAGCGGGCCGAAGTGGGCCTCGATGGGGTTGGCCCAAGAGGCGTAGGTCGGGGTGAAGCACAGCTCGACCTTGTTCTTCTCCGCCCAGCGGCGGATGTCCGCGCCGGTGTGGGCGGAGAGGTTGTCCAGGATGATGTAGATCGGGGCGCCGTCGGGTCGGGCGGCGCGGATCGACTTCAGCGCCGCCAAGGTGTTGGCGGTGCCTTTGCGACGGCGGTTGACGCCCCACAGACGGTCGTCCCCGACGGAGTAGCAGCCGTGGAAGTAGGTGACGCCGTGGGTGCGGCGGTAGGTCGCCGGCAGCCGGTTGGGCTTGCCCTGCTTCGCCCAGCAGGAGCCCGCGGTGGGCCGGATTCCCAAGGGCCCGAACTCGTCGAAGGCGAAGACTCGGTCGGGGAATCGGTATAGCACCTGCTCAATGCGGTTGAGCTTGGCGTCGCGATCAGGATCGGGCGATTCCTTCCAGGTCTTGGTGCGCTGGAAGGTGATGCCGCGGCGCAGGAGCAGGCACCGTAAGGCTTCACGGCCGATGCGGATGGCGCGTCCGTGCACTTTCCGCAGGTAAGCGGCGAGTTTGCGGATCGACCAGCGAGTGAAGGGCTGGCCGAGCCTGGTGGGGCGAGTGGTGGCCGTCCGGATGACGAAGTCCTCGTCGTCAGGGTTGAGCAGGCGGGGACGGCCTCCCGCCCACTGAGGGTCCAGGCAGGCCAGGCCGATCTCGTTGAACCGGTGGATCACATCGCGCACGGTGTCCTCGTCGGCCTGCACCAGTTGGGCGATCACCGGCACCCGGTTCCCGCCCGCCGAGGCCAGCAGCATCATCGCCCGCCGGTAACGCACCGAACTCGTGCTACCCCGGCGCACGATCTGCTGCAGCTTCTGCCCCTCCTGGTCGGTCAGTCTGCGCACACGGACAGGCTCAGCCACCAACGCCTCCACCGGTCGGATGGACATCACCGCACATCCAACCGTCGCGACCGCCAACCCGGCGAACCTACGTGGTCACAGCACTGTAGTGCAGCAGCACCAGGCGGACCGCGTCGGACACGGCGACCAGCGCGGTGCTGTGGCTGGAGGTCGCCAGCCGGTCCCTGATCAGCTCCAGCAACCGGTCGTGGTCGGGGAAGATCACCGCTTCCTTGGACCGCTAGTGCCGGAAGAACGTGGTACGTCCCACACCGGCCCGTTCGGCGATGTCGTCCACGGTGGTCTGCTCGTATCCGCGCTCGTCGAACAGGGCGAACGCGGCGTCTGCGAGTCGCATCCGCGCAGATGGCTTGCTCATGACCACCCATCCTCCCCCATCCCGGTGTCCGGATGCCTCTTGCCCTCACCGATGGCACTGAGTACCGGCGGTCACCGCGTAGAGGTCTCGGAGCAGGCGCAGGGCAAAGTTGGTGAGGCCGGGCAGCCGGCCGGCATCGACGGCTTCGATCCAAGCCGCGGACATGGCGATGCAGGTGGGTGACGTTCGTGCATCCCGCGGCGAACCGCCGTTCCAGATGTGAGCGCCCCCGGTCCTCCTCCTGAGAGTGTCGTCTCCAGGGCTCTGAACCCGATCATCGCCCAACCGTGGCCGTTGATCGCGACCAGTCGCCGGTGGCGCGGGCCGAGGAGGGCTGTGGTTCCTGTTCGACGTCCTGATCGGGCCGGCGACCGAGGCACCGGCCGTGAGCTCCACCAGGATGACCGCGGGTGCATCTGCACCGTGCGGCTGTGGATCCGCTGGTCGTCTGAATCCGCGTCCGTTCCAGGCCGTCGTCACGCCCCGCGTAAGCGGCGAGCGGGGCAGCTGTGATCACCAAGCCAGGCGGACTCTCACTGACCGATCTGGCGTGAGGCAGACGTGCACTTCATCCCGGACCGACACCTGCCGCAGGCACCCAGCCCGCTACCGCGCACGCGCACTCCCCCGCACGACGGCACCTACAAGGTGCCCTCCGGGACGTACTGGGCGTTGCGGTCGACCGAGTGGTAGATGTCGGCGGCGATGGGGTGGCGGAGTTCCTCGGCGAGGTGACCGAGGAGTCCTGCGGCGCGGGCGAGCAGCGCGAAGCCTCGCAGCAGTTCGGGGGGCAGCCGGAGATCAGCGAGGGCCGCTCCGCACACTCCGGCGCCGTTCAGTGGCAGTGTCCGGCCCAGGACCTCGGGCGCCATCCGCCCTATTGCTTCGAAAAGGGCCAGGTGAGGCCCATACGCCCCTTCCTCCTGAGCGATTCGGATGATCACTGCGGTCCGGGGGTCACGTTCCTTGTGGACCGGGTGGCCTAGGCCCGGCACAAGCCGTTTGGCCGCCTTGCGCTCCGCCAGGGCCCTGCGGGCCAGCGCGTCCCATTCGGCGTCAGTGGCGGCGCGGGCGGCGTCACCCTCTCCCGAGATCACCTCCGCGAGGAACCGGCCGGTGTCCTCAGTGACACCGAGGAAGCGGGACCCGCCGCCGAGCAGCCCGGCGGCCATGGCTCCTTGTACGGACTCAGGCGCCGACAGGAGGGTCAAGCGGGCCGCGATGGCGGTGGGAGTGAATCCGTGGTCGGCGAGTGCGACCAGCACGGTCTCGAAGAGCCGCACCTCGCCCGCATCGGGGCGGCGCCGGGCGGCCAGCCAGAAGGCGAGTTCACCGAATCCCACCTGCCCCATGAGCTCTTCCGCCAGGTCGTGTCCCAGCAGGCGGATGGTGGTGGCGTCCGACGTGCCGAGTCCCGTCGGGTACTGCGGTTGTCCTGTGGTCACTGATCTGCGTCCTTTCCTGCCGCGAGCCAGGCCCGCAGCTCTGCGCCGTGCTGATCGAGGTCGGGTGGGGGCAGGACATACCGGGTTTCGGTGGCGCTGAGGGTGATCGGGTTGCGGATCATCGGCACCGCGTGTGCCTCGGTCCCGACGGTCACCACGGGGTCGAGTCCCAGCTCTGCCGCAAGGGCGACGCCTCCGTCAACGTGGTTGATCGGTCCGCAGGGGATCCCCGCCGCGGACAGCTTCTTGAACCACTCGTCCGCCGGGCGCTCCTTGAGCCTCGCGACCAGGAGCGGACGCAACTGCTCGCGGTTACGGGTACGGACCTCGTTCCCCGCGAACCGGGGGTCGTCCGGCAGGTCGTCGAGGCCGAGTTCGGCGCAGAGCCTGCGGAACTGGCCGTCGTTGCCCGCGATGACGATGAGGTCCTTGTCCGCCGTCGGCAGCGGCTCGTAGGGGAAGAGGCTGGGGTGGGCGTTGCCCATCCGGTGCGGGACGGTACCGCCGGCCACATAGCCGGAGGTGTGGTTCACCAGTCCGGAGAGCGCCGAGGACAGCAGGTTGACCTCCACATGTTGCCCGGCCCCTGTCCTGTTGCGGTGGTTGAGAGCGGCGAGGATGCCGAGGGCGGCATGCATCCCGGTCATGACGTCGAACACGGAGATGCCCGCCCGGTAAGGCGGCCCGTCCACGTCTCCGGTCAGGCTCATGAGTCCGGAGGCCGCCTGGACCAGCAGGTCATAGCCGGGCAGGGACGCCCCGCCCGCCGTGCCGAACCCGCTGATCGACGCGTAGATGAGCCCCGGGTTGTCCGCGCTGGTCGCCTCGTAGTCAAGACCGAACCTGGTCAGGCCGCCCGGCTTGAAATTCTCGATCATAACGTCGGCGCGCGTCACCAGTTCCTTGGCCAGCCGCAGGTCCTCGGGCCTCCTGAGGTCCAGAGCGATGGAGCGCTTGTTGCGGTTGATGCCGAGGTAGTAGGTGGACACCCCATCCCGCTCCGGTGGCATCCAGGTGCGGGTGTCGTCACCGGCCGGCGACTCCACCTTGATCACCTCGGCTCCCATGTCCCCGAGCAGCATGGTGGCGTACGGCCCGGCCAGGATTCGGGAGAAATCGGCGATCAGCAGGCCGTCGAGGGCCCCTACTGAGTCGGTCATGAAGCGAACACCCTTCAAAGTTGTCCGACACACGGACGTTCGTCCGCTGTTGACGGCTCCCCGTCACACTAACAATCGCGGGTTGCTGGACCTGCTTTCCACTCCCGCAGGAGAAAATCTGACCGTCTCGCGGACGTCTGTCCACTGAAACTCCCACGGGAGGCCGTGCCTCTTGCCGAAAACGGCCCGAGCGTGCCGGAAGCGGCTCGTGCCGCCGGTTGCTCCCTCTTACCGTCAGCGGTGAGAACAACGCGGGGAACTGCTGTCGCAGCTCGGGAATTGACAGGTGGAGGGCGTCATGGGTGTGCAGGGGATACGGGTCTTGGGCATAGGCGGGACGACGCGGGAGAACTCCAGCTCGGAGCGCGCCCTGCGGGTCGCCGCAGCGGCGGCGGCCGAGGCCGGTGCTTCCGTCGAGCTGATCACCTCGGCGGATCTGGTCCTTCCGCTCTACGCCCCCGAGAAGCCGGATCGGTCGGATCGGGCCGCGGCGCTGGTGGCGGCGCTGCGTGAGGCGGACGCGTTGCTGATCTCGTCCCCGGGCTACCACGGCACGGTCTCGGGCATGGTGAAGAACGCCCTCGACTATGTCGAGGATCTGCGGGACGACGAGCGCTCCTACCTCTCCGGCCTGCCGGTCGGCTGCATAGCCGTCGCCTACGGCTGGCAGGCGAGCGTGGCCACCCTGCAGACCCTCCGCACCTGCGCACACGCTCTGCGGGGGTGGCCGACCCCGATGGGTGCGGCGCTCAATGCCTCGGTGCCGGGGCTGTTCCACAGGACCACGGGTGCTTGCATGGACGAGTCGGCCCGGTTCCAGCTGGAGACCGTCGGCCGGCAGGTCGTCGACTTCGCCACCGCTCGGCTGGGAGCGGTAAGGGCCCTGGATCCGGCACATGCGTGACGGGCTGACGGCGTGACGGTGGGGCAGCGTTTCCCGCTGCCCCACCGTCACGCCGTGGGCGCGTTCGCCGCCGGAGGAAGCGACGTTACAGTGTCGGACAACCATCCGGTGAGCGGCCGATCAGCACGTCCGCCCATCTCACAACCGTGGAGGGACGAAGGATGCGTCGGGACGCCGGTCCGGATTTCATCGAGGCTCTCGCCAGGGGGCTCGACGTCCTGCGCAGCTTCCAGCCTGCCAGACCGCACATGACGCTGAGCGAGATCGCCGCCGAAGCGCGGCTTGCCAGGCCCACAACGCGCCGCATCCTGATCACGCTCCAGACGCTGGGCTACGTACGCAGCGACGAGACCGGATTCTCGCTCACGCCCCGCGTGCTCGAACTCGGGATGACCTACATCGGCTCGCAGAACATCTGGGAGCTGTCGGAGCCCCATCTACGGAGCTTGAGCGCCCGTACCGAAGAGTCATGCTCCATCGCGCAGTTGGACGGCTCCGACATCGTCTACGTATCCCGCGTCGCCGTGCCGAAGCTGGTGACGTTCTCGGTGACCATCGGCACCCGCTTCCCCGCCGTGCAGACATCCCTCGGAAAAGTGCTGCTGGCAGCCCTGGACGGACCCGAGCTGGACCGTGTGCTCGCCTTGCCCGGCAGATCCGGGATCACTCCCCGGCATCATCCTCAGCGCGACGAACTCGACGGGACGTTGCGTGACGTGCGGGCCAAGGGATGGGCCATGGCCGACGAGGAACTCGCCCTCGGTATCCGTTCCGTCGCCGCGCCCATCCGCAACGGGCAGGGTCGGACCGTGGCAGCAGTCAATGTGAACGCCCACGCAGCCGAGACCTCGGTCTCCGAGCTCCTTGAGGACTATCTCCCTCCCCTGCTGCGCGCCGCCGGGGACATCAGCGCCGACTGGGCCGCGTGGGAGGCCCGTCCCATCGCCACGATCGCCCCCCGGGCCGGCTGAACCGGCCTGGGGGGCGACGTTCGGGTGTCGGCTCTCCTGTTGTCGGGGCGGGACAGGATCAGGAGGCGGCCGTCACCCTGTCCGCGACTCCCAGCGGACGCAGGGCCGGCATCACCTGGGTCGCGAACAGTTCCATGCTCCGGTTCATCTCGTCGGCGGTGATGTCACCGACCGAGAAGAGACCGATGAGCTGTCCGAAGCCGAGCTGCGCCTGGAGCTCGGCCAGACGGGCCGTCACGGTCTCGGGGCTGCCGACGACGGCGTATCCGCCCGCTAGGAGCTCCTCGTACGACGTCTCGGTGTACGGCTTCATCCCGGACATCAGCATGCCGCGCATCGAGCCCGGCGACATGTAGCCCGGCGGATAGACCTGCGGGAAGCTCTGCTTGAGTCCGCGGTGGAACAGCCACTCGATGTGCTGCCGCCCCTCCCTGTGGGCCTTCTCGTCGGTCTCGGCCACATAGATCGGCACCGAGAAGGCGGACTTGACCGGGTCGTGGTCCATCCCCAGTTCCTCCACCGCCTGACGGTGTCCGTCGAACCAACGGCGAACCAAGGGCGTGGGAGCGTAGACCGACATGTAGGTGTGACCGTGCTCGGCGACGAACTTCATCGTCTCCGTGCTGCCCGCACCTGGGATGTAGATGGGTGGATGCGGCTCCTGCACGGGACGGGGCCAGAGGTTGACGTACCGGTACTCGTAGTTGGAACTGATCCACTGGAACGGTTCGTCGGCCGTCCACGCCTTGATGATCAGGTCGTGTGCCTCGTTGAACCGGTCACGGGAACGGGTCGGGTTGACGCCGCTGGCGAAGTACTCCCAGCCGATGCCCCGGACGAACCCGGAGACCACTCGCCCGTTGCTGAGGTGATCGAGCATGGCGATCTCCTCCGCCACGCGCAGCGGGTTGCCGCGGATGCCTATGGCGTTTCCGAGGATCATGATCTGCGCCCGCTCCGTGCGCCGGGCGAGGGCGGCGGCCATGATGTTCGGCGACGGCATCAGACCGTAGGCACTCTGGTGGTGCTCGTTGACGGCGATGCCGTCGAAACCGAGCTTCTCGGCATGTTCCAGCTCGTCGAGGTACCGGTGGTAGAGCCGGTTGCCCAGTTCACGATCGAAGTACTTGTTCGGGAAGGTCAGGGAAGGGCTCGGGTAACCTTCGTCGAAGTCGTCCGGGAGGTACGGGTAGGGCATCAGGTGGAAGAACACGAACTTCATCGGCTCGCTCCACTCTGCTGGGTCCCGGCTTCGACTTTGGCCAGGAAATCCGTGACGACCTCGGCGAAATCCCCAGGTCGCTCGAAGTACATTGCGTGGCCGCAGTCGTCGACCTGCGAGAACCGTGCCTGAGGTATGAGTTCCGCGTACCGCGCACCGTGCCGCACCGGAATGACCTTGTCCTCGGCAGGACATGCGACGAGCGTGCGGGCGGTGATGCGGTGCAGCCTGCGTTCCAGCTTCGGGTTGCTGAGGAACGGGTACCAGGAGAAGCGGGCCAGCGCCGTCATGTCCCGGTAGGCCGCGAGCACATCGTCGAGGCTCGGCTCGCCCGGAAAGAGCGCCGAGGCCCTGGCGGGGTCCTTGAACAGCGCTCCGACCACCTGCTCAGGAGTCATCAGGAACAGGTCGGCGACCGGATGTTCCGGCAGTCGCAGCCCGGCCGGGCCGAGCAGGGTCAGGGAGCCGATCGCGTCCGGACGGGCCACAGCGAGCTCTGCCGCCACCCATCCGCCGAAGGACGCCCCCACGACATGCGGACGCTCCAACCCGAGCGCTGCGATGACATCGAGGTAGTGGAAGACCAGATCGTCCACGCCTTCCAGTTCGGGGAAGTCGTCCGACCCGCCGAACCCCGGGTGGTCGGGAGCGAAGACCTCAAAGCGGCGCGAGAGCAGTTCATGGAACTCGTGCCACCGGCCGGCGCCGCCGGCCGCGTGGAGAAAGAGGACCGGCGCACCATCTCCGCCGCGGAACAGATGGACCTGTCCTCCGGAAACTTCGAGAAAACCCTCGGTCGGCGGGCCACCCACGCCCTGCCCCGCCTCAGAGGCCGTCACTTGCGTCACTGCACTACCTCCAGCTTCAGTGCTGATGACGTCCGAAGGTAGGAGCCGAGGGCCGGTATGCCGAGCCGGATGCCGCACACTCGGGCCGCTTTCCGCATGACGGTTGACTTACCGGCCCGAACCCTCGATTCTGCGAGTCGGACATCATGCGGACAGATGTCCGATGGTGGAGGCAGTCATGCACGTTCCGTCAGTGTCGATGGGCGACGAGCAGATACCCGAGGGCACCGGCGTTCCTCACGGCCGAATGATCAGCACGCGGGACCCTTCCGAGGCGAAGGCCCGGACCCAGGAGCTCCTCAACAACGTGCACAGCATGCGCGTGCTCGAACGCGGCAGGCCGTTCGAGGCACGTGTCGCTTACCAGAAGCTGCATGGGATAGGTCTCATGGCTTCCGGCTACGGCCCCGCCCTGGAGATCTCCTGTGCTCCCCCGATCAGCATCGTGACCGTGAACTTCGTCTTCGGCGGCACCATGCTCATCGACGACGGCAGGGCCGACGAGCCCACCGCCGTCGCCGACCAGCACCACGCCGGCGTCTTCTGCTTCCCCGAGAACGTCCGCATGCGGTGGGCTCCCGGCCTGCGCCAGCTCATGCTCACCATCGACAAACCCCTGATAGACCGCCATCTGCGGAACCTGCTGAACGAACCGCTGGATGCCCCCCTGCACTTCGAGACCCTCATGGACCTCAAGGGCGGCGGCGAGGGAATCACAGCCGCGACCAGAACGCTCCGCCGGGCCCTCGCCCAGTGCGGCAAAGCCGGTCCGCCCCCGGTGCTCGCCAAGGAGATCGAGCAGAGCGTCCTGACCGCCCTGCTGCTCGGACAGCGGCACAACTACACCGACCGCATCTTCTCGCCGCAACCGCTGCCGACGCCTCGCGTCGTCCGGCGGGTGCTGGAACTCATCCACTCCTCCCCCGACGCCGCCTTCACCGTCGCCGACCTCGCCGAGTTCGCCGGGGTGAGCGAACGCTCCCTGCACTCTGCCTTCCGCCGACAACTGGGCACGTCCCCGATGTCCTACGTACGCCGCCACCGCCTCGAACAAGCGCGCGAGGAACTGTTGCGCTCAGACCCTTCCGAGGGCGCGAAGGTCACCGACGTGGCACTGCGCCACGGGTTCACCCACACCGGCCGGTTCGCTTCCGCGTACCGGGCCCGCTTCGGAGAGTCTCCTTCCGCGACGATGCGCCGCTGAGAGCCGGAGGCGGTCCGCTCTAGAAGAAAGCAAGCAGTGGACCCTCTGATCCTCTTCGTGCACGGAGCCAACCACGACGGATGGTGCTGGTCTCCGGTCCTGGAACGGCTGGACCGCGCCGGCGTCGCCGGCCGATCGGTCGACCTGCCGCTGACGTCGTTCGAGGACGACACCGCCACCGTCCGCGAGGCGGTCCGCGAAGCAGCGCGCGTACGGCCCGTCGTGCTGGTCGCCCACAGCTACGGCGGCCTTCCCGTGTCCGCCGGAGGGCACGGGGCGGACCGGTTCGTCTTCGTGGCCGCGCGCATGCCGCTGCCCGGGCAGTCGCCCTCGGCACACACCCCTCACTGGGGTCATCCAGAGTTCCGTGCCGCCTGGAACACGGACGCGGACGGCGCCGTGGTCCTGCGTGCCGAGGCCCGCGAGGTGCTCTACGCGGATTCGCCGCCCAACATGGCGGACCTGGCGAGCATGCGGTGGCGGCCGATGTGGAGCCACGTGCCCGAGGAGCCCGTCGCTGAGCCGGCCTGGATGTCCGCGCCGTGCACATACGTCGTCTGCCTCAAGGACCGCACCGTGCGGGTCGAGGCCCAGCGCGAGTGCGCAGCACACGCGACCGGAAGCGTCGAGATCGATTGCGACCACTCCCCGTTCTTCTCGGCACCGGACCGCCTCACAGCGCTTCTCGCCAAACAGGCGGCATGCGCGGCGCGGACGACCCGGACCTGAGGCCGCCGGGCGGCGGGCGGCGGGCGGCGGGCGGCGGGCGGCGGGCGGCGGGCGGCGGGCGGCGGGCGGCGGGCGGCGGGCGGCGGGCGGCGGGCGAACGAGGCCGCTGTCCGGCCCCGGCGCGCGTCCGGTGTCCGCTTGCTTCATCCACTTTCCGCAAGGCGCTGGCGCCACTGTGCCGTCACCCCTTGACCGAGGCTGAACCTCACGCGATCGTCAACGCATTGCTCGCCTGGCGGACAGATGTCCGGAGCCGTCCTGTCACGCCGACGAGCCGGAGATCACGAAGGAGAGTCAACGATGACCCAGTCACTGCCCGAGGCCACCGTCCCCAGCTCGGACGTCACGTCTCTGCCTGCGCGCCTCCACCACAACGCCTACGTGACGCGGGACCAGGAGGCCACGCGGGCGTTCTACGAGGACATCATCGGTCTGCCGCTGGTTGCGACGTGGAAGGAGTCCGACGAACTCTTCGGAGCCGTACGGACGTACTGCCACACCTTCTACGGCCTCGGGGACGGCAGTGCCCTGGCCTTCTTCCAGTTCGCAGACCCCGCCGACCAGGAGCAGTTCGGCCCCCGCATGCCGCACTCGCCGTTCCAGCACATCGCGCTCAAGGTCAGTGAGGAAGTCCAGAACGACATCGGCCGGCGCCTCGACGATGCTGGCTGGAAGCCCGACGAGACCTACGTCCTGGAGCACGGTTACTGCCGCTCCCTCTACACCAGCGACCCGAACGGCCTCCTGCTCGAGTTCACCCTGGACGCCCCAGGAATCGAAAAGTCCGACGCGGAGCGCAGGCGCACGGCACACGACGACCTCAGGTCCTGGCTGGCGGGCGACCACGTCAGCAACAACACGCACCGCTGAGCCCGCGACCACCGCCCGTACCCACCACCGTTGCCCTGTGTCCCTCGCAGATGGGTGGGTGCGGGCGGTATCAGCGCGCATCCTCTCCCTGGCTCTCCGAGGAGTGTCGGGCGGTGGGCGGAACTAGGCTGGAATCCGCACAGCGAGCGTGGTCGGCACGGCGGCGGGCGAGCGGCCCTCGTCGACACACGCCCGTGGACCGGCAGGAGGCGGGGTGTGAGGACGAGCGACACGACGCCGAACAAAGGCGCCGGGGAATCCCAACCGTCTCGGCGCCAACGCTCCACCGCCGAGGAGGACGGGATGTCGAGCGCCCTTGCCGGTACACCGGGTGAGCGGACGTCCCCACAGGGCGAGGACGTGGTTCTTGCGTTGATACGGGCCATGGGCGAAGCCGTCTTCACAGTCGACGCGGCCTGGCGGATCACCTTCGCCAACGACTCCGCCAAGCGACTTCTCGGCCCCGGTCGACTGGTCGGCGACGACCTGTGGGAGATGCCCGCGGCTCGCGTACCAGGTCTGGAGGTTCAGTGCCGCCGTGCCTCCGCCGAGGGGAAGACAGTCGAGTTCGACCTCCGATGGCCCGGTGACCGAGGCCTTCGGAGGGTACGTGTGATCCCGGTCCGGGATCACGGTCAGATCATCTCCCTCTTCGAGGTCACCGAGCCGAGGCCGACGGAAGACGGGAAGAACGGCCGGACACAGTCCCCCGATCGGTTGGCGAGCCGGATGAGTGAGTTGACCATGGCACTCGCGGAGGCGCTGACGTCGAAGGACGTGGTCCGGGCTGTCGCGGATCACGTTCGGCCAGCTTTCGGCGCCGACGGAGTGGCGGTGGAGGCCCTGGAGGGCGTGCACATCCGCGTTGTCGACGCCATCGGCTACAACCCCGAATTCCTGCGTCTGATCGACAGACTCCCCCTGAACGCCAACAGCGCGGCCACCGATGTGCTCCGCACCCGTACGCCGAGGTTCGTCGAGTCACCGGCTGACTTCGTTCGGCTGTACCCCGACCTTCAGTACCTGGCGGAGACATCGCCGAAGAAGGCCTGGGCGTTCCTGCCGCTCATCGCTTCCGGACGTGCCATCGGATGCTGCGTCGTCGCCTTCTCCCGACCGCACATCTTCAGCGAAGAGGAGCGCGTGCTGCTCACTGCGCTCAGCGGTATGGTCGCCCAGGCGCTTGATCGGGCACGCCTGTACGACGCGGAACACACACGCGCTCAGGGACTCCAGCGTGGCCTGCTTCCCCAGAGCCTGCCGGCCCTGCCCACGGTCTCCACCGCCGCGCGCTACCTTCCCGCCGGCAAGGGTGACGAGGTAGGGGGAGACTGGTACGACGTCATCACGCTCTCGTCCGGTCGCGTCGCCATGGTCATCGGTGATGTCATGGGACACGGCATCGCCGAAGCCGCCACCATGGGACGGCTCAGAACGGCCGTACGCACCCTTGCCGACCTGGACATGGATCCCGACGAACTGCTCAGCCACCTGAACGGTCTGGTCAGTGACCTCGGAGACGACTACTACGCGACTTGCTTGTACGCGGTCTTCGATCCGGTGACGCGGCTCTGCTCGTTCTCAGTGGCCGGTCACCCGCCGCCACTCATCATCGTCCCCGACGGCTCAGTGCACTACCCGGATGTGGCCGTCAACCCGCCTCTCGGCGCCGCAGAACCACCATTCGAGACCGTTGAGCTGACGGTGGCGGATGACAGCCTTCTGGTGTTCTGCACGGACGGCCTCGTCGAATCCGCCACGCGTGACATCGACCGTGGGCTGGTCGAACTCGGGCGCATCCTGGCGGACGCCGTCACCCACACCTCGTACTTCTCCGTCACCGGCCCGGACGCACAGGCTGCCGCACTGGACCACCTCTGTGACACGGCCGTCTCGGCTCTCGTGCCGGACCCGGAGCTATCCGCCGACGACGCGGCGCTGCTCATCATGCACACACGCGGCATGGCCGCCGAGGACGTCGCCACGCTCGACCTTCCCGAGCATCCCAGGGCGGCAGCGAAGGCCCGTGACCATGTCCGGAGGCAACTCGCGCGCTGGCACATGGACGACCTCGTCATGACGACCGAGTTGCTGGTGAGCGAGATGGTCGGCAACGTGATCCGACACGCCAAGGGTCCCATACGACTGCGCCTGCTGCGCGGGTCGTCGCTGATCTGCGAGGTCTACGACGGCAGCCTCACTTCCCCACGCATCCGGCGCGCGGGCTTCAACGACGAGGGAGGCCGAGGGCTCCAACTAGTGGCCGCCGTGTCAAGGCGATGGGGCACTCGTTTCCTCGGTGACGGCAAGTGCATTTGGGCCGAACAGGACCTGCCGGCCGGCGGCAACGGATGACGCCCTCCAGGGCCAGCTCGGCCATCAGCCGCTCAACCGTTGCAGCGGGCGACGTGCACACCCTTGCGCTTGAGCGCGCGGGGGGATCCTGCGGACGCCATAGGTGCGGCCGGACTCGGCATGGACCTGTTCGATCAGCGGCATGAGCTGCTCGTCACGCAGCCGGCGGGCGGACTTCGGCTGCTTCTTGCGCGCCTAGTACGCCGACTCGGACAGCCCCAGCACCCGGCAGGCGAACCCGACCTCGAGGCCCTTGTCCCTGAGGTGCTCGATCACCTGGTCGGCCTCGTCCGGGGACGGTCGAGTTCCGCCGCACAAAACGCGCTCGTGGCCTTCAGAATCTCGTTCGCCCGCCTCAACTCCGCGTTCTCCCGCCGGAGTTGCCTCAGCTCTTCCCTCTCCGCGGTGGTCAGCCGGTCGTCGCGTTCGCCGGTGTCCGCCTCGGCCTGGCGGACCCAGCCGCGCAGGGCCTCCTTGTGGATGCCCAGGTCCTTCGCGACATGCGCGATCGGACGGCCGGTGGAACGGACCTCACGGACGGCCCGCTCACGGAGCTCGTCCGGGTACTTACGTGGTGCTGGCACTGCTCGTGGTTCTCCTTCGGGTCAGGATCATAAGCCTGGCTTCAGGGACTCCGCGAAACCGGGGTCAGCTCATCCGTCCCGGTGTCTCCGGCCTGGGCGCTCGTCAAACGAGGCCAGCGGGTGATTGTCTGTCGCGGTAGGCGCGTGGGCCCGTTCCGTAGTGGTTCTTGAACGCCCTGGTGAAGTGGGAAGCGTCTTTGAAGCCGAGACCGAAGGCGATGTCGGTGATCGTCCGCCTCGCATGGCGAGGGTCCGTGAGGAGCCGCGCGGCGCGTTCGAGCCGCTGTTCCTGGATCGACCGGGAAGGTGAGGTGCCCTCGGCACGGAAGAGCACCTGCAGATACCGGATGGACACACCGAGGACGTCGGCGACCATGGCGGGCGAGAGCTGTGGGTCCGTGATGTGCTGCGCAATGTACTGACGGGCCCGCAGCCACTGTGCCGATCGAGGGAGCGCGGAGCCGTCACCAGCGGCGGGGCCCTTGGGCAGGGCGGCATCCAGGAGCTCCAGAACATTGATGCCGACCTGCTGGACGACATCGGGCGCCAGTTCGGCCGCGTGCCTGGTCAGCGAGCGGAGGTAGGGCGAGACCAGAGCGCCGACGCCGTGATCGCCTCGAACGACGGTCGCTGTCGCGTCCTGCGGCAGTCGGCAGTATGCGGTGAACAGTGCCCGGGGGATCTTCAGCGAAACCAGCTCGAACCGGTCGGGACCGGTGATCCGGCACGGACGGGCGCTGTCGTAGAGGGTGAATTCTCCTGGCCGCAGGACCGCGTCGCGCTCTCCCTGGGTCACGATGACCGAGCCCCGGACAGCCAGGTTGACGAGGAAGTCGTCCTGTGGCGACCGGCGTAGCAGCGATGGCGTCCTGAACACCGTGTGCGGATCGGCGTCGACGGTGGCCACCTGCATGCCGCCGATCGCGTGAGCGGTGACTGTGCCCCGGAAGCCCTCGGTGCGGCCCCGCGGCGCCACGACTTCGTAAGGGACGAACGCCTCGCTGACCACCTGGTGCCAGTACGACAGCTGTGAGGGGTCATCGACCTTCGCTGTGGAGAATTCCAGACTCATGCGGTTACCTCGCTGCCGACCCTGCACGGACAAAAGGTGACCCGTGTGCGCGCAGAGTCAACAATCCCGTGCGGCGGGAGTCAAGACGTGGCCAGACGTCTCCTTCTACGTTCGGTGCGGGCTCGGGGAACCGGCGCCCGCCAGCGGCAGCCGAAACCGGAATCGGTTGTTGCGAAATCCACATCCATCCCCGGCTTCAGAAAAAGAGGAGAGATGACCACTTCCGACGAGATCATGAAGCAGCATGTCGCGACAGAGTCACGGGTTGACCTCATGCGGGACAAGTACGCCCTCGAAGAGGGCTATATCAGCGACGACAGCACTCCGTGGGTGCCCTTCGCGCCCAACGTCTTCATCAAGCACCTCACCTTCGACGTCCGGACCAGCAGCGCCGCGAACGTGTTGTGGGTGCAGGAGGGTGGGGTGCTCGGCCGCCACCGCCACCGCGGCCCGGTCTCCGGTTACGTGCTGGAAGGCAGCTGGCGGTACATGGAATACGACTGGGTCGCCCAGCCGGGCGACTTCGTTCGCGAGAGCCCGGGGCGAAGCCACACGCTCTACTCCGAACGCGGCATGAAGACGATGTTCTGGCTCAACGGGCCGCTGGAATTCCTCGACGAAGAGGACCGGGTGCTCGAAACGGTCGACGTTTTCTGGTTCATCGATCATTACGAAAGCCACTGCAAGGCGAATGGGATCAAGATCAACGAGAGGCTCTACCTCTAGCGCAGGCGGGATCACAGGACTCACGTGGCCCAGCGCGTGTCAGCCTGCGCACGGTATGAACGGGCTCACCGTGCGTGGCTCAGCAGGGGTGACGTCATGGTCCGCTTCAGCGTCAGTGCGCAGGCTCGGCGTTATGCACGCGTTCCGATCTCTTGACTGCCGGCGCGGTGTGCCAGTGACGTCCTCGACAGCTCCGGACGGCACCGACCCTTCGCTGCGGCCGTCACCGCGGAAGATGCCGCGAAGCCGGCACCTTCGGCTGGCCGGCCTGCCCTTGGCATGCTTCTTACTTACCTGTAAGTTAGAAGCATGGTTACGACCGTGTCCGAAGTGGCCGCATCAGACATCAAGGCCCTTGAGGCGTTCTGCGATCGATGGGAGAGGGCTTGGAATGAGCACGACGGCGATGCTGCGGCCGCGTTGTGTGCCGAAGGCCTGGTGTACGACGAGCCCGCACTCGGTGAGACGGCGCACGGCCCTGACAGCATCCGCGACTTCGTGACTCAGATGGCACACACCTTTCCCGACTACTCGTTCACGCGTATGGGGTTGTACGGGGAGGTGACGCGGCGGGCCGTGCTGGTGGCGTGGCGCTTCTCGGGGACCCTGGCCGGCACGGACCACCGCGTGGAGTTCCACGGTGACGACCGTCTGGAGCTGGGAGATGACGGGCTGATCCACGCCTACCGGTGCCTGTACGACTACCGCTTCGTGCTGAGCCAGCTCAAGCGCGCGGAAACCGGGCAGTGACCGAGCCGGGCCGCACGCGTAAACCGGCGGCAGTGCGGCGGGCCGAGATCATGGAAGCGGCCGACGCGGAGTTCGCCCTGAAAGGACTGTCGGGGGCGGGCATCGAGGCGATCGCCGCCCGTGTCGGGATCTCGCACCCCCGCATCGTGCAGATGTTCGGCTCGAAGCGTGATCTGTTCCTTCAGGTCGTGCACGCGGCCTACGACAGGATCGAGACCACGTTCGAGAGCGCCGAGCCGACACTGAGCGCGCTCGGGGACGCCTACCGACATCTCCTGCAGAGCCGACCCACTGTCGGCCTCGTGCTGTTGCAGGCTTACGCCGCGGCAGGTGACGTGGTGGTCCAGGAGTCGGTACGGGTGCGCCAGCTCGACCTCCAGCAGACCATCACCCATCTGACGGGCGCCGACCCGATGCAGGTGCGTTCCTTCTTGGCCACCGGTCTCGTCCTGACGGTCTCCACGGTGCTGGACCTGCCCGAACGGCGCGCCGATACGCAGTGGTGCGCCTGGATCATCAGCCTCACGGACCCACCCGTCGGCGAGCCATGAGGTGCAAGCGGCGACAGAACTGATTGGCCCTGGAGGTGGTCACCCGCAGCGCCGCGACACCGTGCGATCGGCGGGCCGTCACCCTGGGGCGCGGCAGCCTTCGCCGATCTCCACCCGCCGACTCGTCTTGGCGGTGGCTCTTTCGGCGCTGCTCGGCAGCGGACCGTTCGTGGGCACGACGCCCCGACGAGGCGCCCACCTTTCCGAAAAGGATGCATCATGACAGACCGCCTTGAGATCCGGTCGGCTTCAGGCACCTTCGACGCGATGGCGGCAGGACCAGCCGACGGGCGCCCCGTCCTGCTCCTGCACGGCTTTCCCCAGACGGCCATTCTCTGGGAGGAGCAGCTGGCCGCGCTGGGCAACCAGGGCTTTCGCGCGGTCGCGCCCGACACCCGTGGCTATTCGCCAGGTGTGCGCCCGATGCGTGCCGCCGGGTACGGGGTGAGTGAACTGGTCGGGGACGTTCTGGCGGTGGCCGACACACTCGCCTGGGACCGCTTCGACCTCGTCGGGCACGACTGGGGTGGTGCCATCGCCTGGTGGACGGCGGCCCGGCACGCCGGGCGACTGCGCACGCTCACGGCTGTGTCGACGCCGCATCCCAGCGCGCTGGGCGAGGCACATCGCATCGACGACGACCAGCGCCGCCGCTCCCAGTACCAGCAGGACTGGCGCAACCCCGACGCAGAGGCCCGCTTCCTGGCGGACGACGCCGCGCTCCTGCGTTCCCTCTACCAGGGCAGGGTTCCCGACCGTCACGTCGACGCATACGTACAGCGTCTGTCCGAACCCGGTGCGCTGAGCGCGGCCCTCAACTACTACCGAGCCGAACGGCCCGACGCCGCGGTCGGGAAGATCCAGGTACCCACGCTCTACGTCTGGGGCACCGAGGACGTCGCGCTCGGGTCCACCGCAGCTCATGCCACAGAAGAATGGGTGAGCGGCCCCTACTCGTTCCACGCACTGCAAGGCATCGGTCACTGGGTCCCCGATGAGGCTCCCGAGATCCTCACCAGCCTGATCATCGACCACCTGAACGAGCATGAACCGGCGCTCTGACGCAGTAGTCGGTACGAGTGCTTGCCCAGCGCGCGGGGAGCGATACCCCGTCAGCGGGGTGCGCAGCGCGCTGGGCTGGGCCTTCCGGCAGAGCAGTGGACCGATGCGGCCGGTGGCGAAGGCGGCGTGCAGACGGGAGGTGGTTGCCGCCACCTTCGCCGTCAGGGGCGGGGCCGAGGTCGGGGCCTTGGCCATCGAGTATGGAGGAAACGGAATCTTGCGATATGAGCTCACTCACCCTCGTCCAGCTCACTGAACGGCTCCACAAGGACCTCGGTCGCCCCGAGCGTGACCTGCTGGCGCCGGGCAGCCCCTGGAACCTGTCCCAGACGCTGCAGCACTGTGCCCAGACCGTCCGCTACTCCGCGACCGGTTATCCCGAGCTCAAGCCCGCCCTGTTCCGTGCGACGGCAGGCGCTCTGGCCAAACGGGTCTTCCTGCGCCGCGGAGCGATGAAACACCCGCTCGGCGCGGAGATCGATGGAGCGCCACCGCTGGACCCGGGCCTGCCGGTGACCGAGGCCGCGGCCGGCTTCGCGGACGTGGTGGCCCTGTTCACCGGCCACGTGGGAGAACACGCCCCCCACCCCGCCTACGGACGCTG
Organism: Streptomyces sp. SP18BB07; assembly: GCF_036322545.1. Taxonomy (NCBI): domain Bacteria; kingdom Bacillati; phylum Actinomycetota; class Actinomycetes; order Kitasatosporales; family Streptomycetaceae; genus Streptomyces; species Streptomyces sp. SP18BB07. Next base: position 4,838 of record NZ_JAQYWT010000360.1, on the reverse strand, counting down.
CACGCACGACGAGTTCGCACGGCTGCATGCCATGCATCTCACCGAACACCTCCCGGGACTGGCCCATGCCTGACACCGCGCCCGCCGGTGCTCGTTCATCGTGACGCAGGACGTGCGCGACGCCGTTCCGCGGCCGGGCGAATTTCACCTCCGCAGAAAGTGAGTGTTCCCGTCGAACGGGCCACGGCTCGCCCTGCCGTCATCATGGCCCCGACGGCAGTCCTGGTGTGCACCAGTGCGGTGGCGCCCACCGCCTCGGACTCGCCTGCCGTGCCGTCCATGACGAGGCGGGATCGGCTGGCATCGCGAGCCGCTGTGGCAGGTCGGCAGTCGCACGCTGCTGACGGCGTGGGCCACTTGGCGTGGCACGCGGTGGCGGACTTGGCGGCGCATCGAAGCTCCGGTCGGGGGAACGACAGGTAACCCTGCCCACCGGAGCTTCGTCGCGTACGGCGTGTGCCAGCTGGCATCGTCACACCGCCGCCACCCGCGCACCTACGAGATCGTCGGAAAGGTGGCGTCACCCTGCCCCTGTAGCGCCTGTTCCGCTTGTCGGACCGGGCATCTGGCGAGGGGCCTGGTTCTCAGCCGAGTGTCCAGTTGACGCTGTCGGTGTAGGTGGAGCCGTTGATGGTCGCGGTGACCGTCACGGTGTTCTGTCCGGGCCTCAAGGTGATGCTGGGCCATCTGAAGATGTGGTCGCTGCTGCTCAGGGTTCCCAGGGAGGTGCCGTTGAGGGTGGCGGTGACCTGGCCCGCGTTGGAGTAGACCTTGAGTTCGGTGGTGGCGTCGGTTCGCTGGGTCCAACGGCGGCTGGTGATGTAGAGGGTGGGAGTGTCGGCCCAGTTGGCCTTGTACCAGTAGAAGGCGTCCTTGCGGGTCTGCCGGTCGCGGGTGACCAGGCCCTTGTCGTTGATTCCGGGCTGGCCCCCTTCGTTGCGGCCGTCGGAGGGGAAGTCGAACATGGCCCAGACGAACGTGCCCCAGATGTACGGACGGCTGGCGAGCTGCTTCCAGGCCGCCTCGTGGAACAGCGACTGGTACTCCTCGGGGTGCCAGGATCCGCCCGGAGCCGGCTTGGGCGGGTTGAGGGCGTGCTGGGTGGTGCTGGCGCCGACGCCGTACTCCGACATGGCGATCCTGCGGGACGGGGAGGTCGCGTGCAGGTTGTCGGCCCAGGCACCAAGGTCGCCGTCCTTGGAGCCGTAGTACCAGCCGTAGTACTTGTTGAAGCCTGTTGTCTGCGTGTGCAGCCCTGCCTGGGCGTTGTCGGGGTCCTCGCCGCGCACCGCGTAGGTGGAGAGGCGGTCGGGGTCCTCGGCTTCGACAATGCCGGCCAGTGATGCGAGGAGCCTGTTCGTGGCGGTGCCGTTGTAGTCGAGTTGTTCGTTGCCGATGCCCCAGAAGGCGATCGAGGGGTGGTTGTAGTTCTGCCGGATCAGCTCCCGCAGTTGGTTCTGCGTGCTGGTGGTGAAGGCGGCCGAGTCGGTGACGATGTCGACCAGCGGGATCTCCGCCCACACGACCATTCCGCGTTCGTCGGCGAGGTTGTAGTCCTTCTGGTCGTGCTGGTAGTGCGCCATCCGGATGGCGTTGGCGCCGATCTCGCTGATGAGGTCGAGGTCCTGGGTGTGATCGGCGTCGGATATCGCCCAGCCCTTGACGGCCCGGTCCTGGTGCAGGTTGACGCCGTGCAGGTGGACGTGGCTGCCGTTGAGGCGGAAGCCTGTGTTGGCATCGACGGCGAGGGAGCGAAGGCCCAGCCGTTCGGTCACCACGTCCGTGATCTTGTCCCCGCCCCCGGTGACGTCATGGATCTCGACGCTGGCGTTGTGGAGGTAGGGGTCCGCCACGCCGTTCCACAGGCGCGGGTTGTCGATGCGGAGGGTCTGCCGGATCTCCGCTCCGGTGGCCGCGGGGACGGTCTGCGCGGTGCCGGCGGCCTCCACGACGACGGTCCCGCTCTTGTCGGCGATGACGGTGCGGACGACCACCGATCTGGTGGTGCTGCTGTCGTTCCACAGCTTCGTCGTCACGGTGACCGTGGCCGACGCCGCGGTGACATTGCTCTGCCGTAGATACACGCCGGGGCCCGCGTAGTCCGTCATCCGCACATGGAGGTCTTCGACGGCCCACAGGCTCACGTTGCGGTAGATGCCGCCCTGGAAGGTGTAGTCCGCGCCCACCGGGGCGATGTTGGTGTCGCGGGCGTTGGTCACCTTCACCGCGATCACGTTGTCCTCGCCCGGGACGAGCACGGCGGTGGCGTCGAACCTGAAGCGGGAGTACCCGCCCTTGTGCTGCCCGAGGTACGTGCCGTTGACCCAGACGTCGGCGACCTGGTTGACCCCGGCGAACTGCAGGTACAACCGCTTGCCCGCCAGTTCGGACGGCACGGTGTAGTGGCGGCGGTACCAGCCCACTCCGCGGTGGTAGTTGTTGCCGCCGTCGGCACCATCGACGGCGTTCCAGGTGTGGGGCGTGGTGACGGACGTCCATCCGGAGTCATTGAATCCGGTCGCCTGCGCGCCTGCGACGTCCGATCTGATGAATCGCCACCCGCTGTTGAGGTGGATCCACACACGGGGATCAGGTGCGGTGTACGTCGTGGCGGCGGACGCGGAACCGGCAGGCGGAATCCCGGCCAGCGAGGCCAGCACTCCCGCAGCCGCCCCGCCGAGCATCTGTCGGCGGCTGGGCAAACCTGTCATGTCAGAACTCACTTCCGTGGAGTCGGAGCAGGAAATTCCCTGGGCGCGGCGTTGTGCCTACGCCCGTGGCGGGCCGGGCGGCACCCGGATCGGGCTGACGGCCCGCCTCACGTAACCGAGAGAAGTGCCTCGGTGCCACCTCGCATCCAGTCGGCGGTTCTCCTGGATCGCGGTGCCTGAGTCGCGCGAGGTGTGGTTCTCAGACACGCTCGGCGCGCCTGGAGGCGCGGCCGTCGGTGATGTGGAAGCCGGGCGCGGTCGCGTGTGGAGAGAGGGCCCCGGCACGGCGCCACAGTCGAGCGGACCCAAGTCCGTCGCGTCGTTTCAGTCGCCGCACACGTGGCGGCAGCACCGGCCGTAGACGGGCGACGTCCGTACCGCGCGGCGCGGCGCGGTGAGAGCGCCGCCCTGTCCTGATCTTCATGTCCCAAGTGCCTCATGGGCCACACGGCCGAACCTCGCTGACTGTCGAAGTCGTCCGGTCGGCCGCGCGGTGACGTCCCACACAGTCACATCCCGAAGCGAAGGGGCAGTGCCCGAGGGGAGACCGACACACGGAGCAACCTCAGATGCCTCACCCGCCACTCGGTTCGCGCGTCGCCTCGCGGACGACTGCGACGCCGCCTTCGGGGACGGTGACGGAGCCCACGACCGGTTTACCGGTGAGGAGTTCGACTCCTTCGGCGGGGATCTCGGCGCCGTGGCCGGCGTGGTCGATCAGGAAGAGGTAGTCGGCCTCCGCGCCCCGCCGCCTCACCACCTCGATGCCGGCTGGTACGTCGTGCTCCGGGCGCACTCCGGCTTCCTCTCGGATGCGCTCCAGGACGGTGGCCAGGGTGGTGGGGTCCGGGTGGGTGGCGAGGTACCAGGCGGTGCCGCTGCCGTACGAGTGGCGGGTGATGGCCGGGACGCCCGCCAACGGTCCGTCCGCGTACGTGGCCACGGCCTCCGCCCCGGCGAGCCGGAGGCGTTCGGTCCACAGGTCGGCGGTCGCGTCCTGCGGGACCTGCCCGGCCAGGCCGACCGACTGGCCGGGCAACAGGGGGAACAGCTCGTCCGTGCGCACGCCGAGGATCTTCCGGAAGGCGCCCGGGTAACCGCCCAGCCGGACATGGCAGTTCTCGTCCACCGCACCGCTGTGGAAGCCCACGGCGAGGGTGCCGCCGTGCTCGACGAACGCCGCCAGGTTGGTCGCTCCCTCGTCGTCGACCAGGTACAGGCTGGGGGCGAGTACGAGCCTGTAGCGGTCGAGATCCGGGGTGTCGGGGCGTACGAAGTCGACCGCCACACCGGCTCTCCACAGCGGTGTGTACCAGTCCCTCACCAGGTCCTGGAAGCGCAGTTCGCTGCTGGGCTGGGAGGGCAGTTCCATGGCCCAGCGGGCGTTCCAGTCCCAGACGATGGCGACCTTGGCGGGGCTGATGCTGCCGCCCACTTCGGCGAGGGCCCGCAGATCGGCGCCGAGCCGCACGACGTCCTGCCAGATCTGGCTGTCGGTGCCCGCGTGCGGGAGCATCGCCGAGTGCCACTGCTCGGCGCCCGCCTTGGCGGCCCGCCACTGGAAGTAGGCGATGCCGTCGGCGCCGTGGGCGACGTGGGCGAGCGCGTTGCGGCGCATCTCGCCGGGCGTCTTGGCCCGGTTGACAGGCTGCCAGTTGATGGCCCCCGTGGAGTGTTCCATCAACAACCAGGGCCGCCCGCCGGCCAGGGAGCGGACCAGGTCGCCGCAGAGCGCGATGTCGGTCTCAGACTCCGGGTCGGTGGCGAGCAGGTAGTGGTCGTTGGAGACGATGTCCAGCTCGGGGGCCCAGCGCCAGTAGTCCAGGGCGTCGAAGTTGTGCATCACCATGAAGTTGGTGGTGGCGGGGAGGTCCGGGGCGGCGCGGCGGAGTACGTCGCGCTCGGCGGTGAACAGTGACAGCAGTTCGTCCGAGCAGAAGCGGCGCCAGTCCAGCCGGTGGGTCGGGTTGGGGTCGGCGCCGGTGGCGCGGGGCGGGATGATCTCCTCCCAGTCGTAGTACCACTGGCTCCAGAAGGTGGTGCCCCAGGCGTGGTTGAGCGCGTTGAGGTCGTTGCCGTACTTCGCCTTCAGCCAGGTGCGGAAGGCGGCCGCGCTGGTGTCGCAGT